>NZ_BAABEY010000020.1:0-308335 GCF_039540405.1 Ravibacter arvi | reverse complement strand
TAAGGTAATAATATTGAATATCTGAAAAATGAAAAAGTCGGAAGAAAAAATCTTCCGACCACGACTGGCAGGTTGGCTCCCTTTTTTGTACTTTTAACTTTCCCGGGCTTACTGCTGGTAATTGCACCGGTAGGTTCCGGGCGTTCAACCTTAATAAAAGCAGAAAAAATGAGCCAACATATTTCTCCGGTAGTAGAGTGTCAGATGATGATAAGAAGGCCTCAGCATGAGGTTTTTCAGGCTTTTGTTGATCCGGAAATAACCACCAGGTTCTGGTTTACCAAGTCGAGCGGCATGCTTGAAACCGGTAAGTCAGTCAACTGGGAATGGGAGATGTACGGGGTGAAGAGCACGGTTTTGGTGAAGGAGATCGTTCCTCATGAAAGAATTACAATTGAATGGAATACTCCTCCAACCATTGTGGATTTTGAATTCAGTGAAGTTGGCGAAGGAAAGACTTATGTGATCATTAAAAATTATGGCTTTCATCAAAGCGGGGATGAACTGATTGAAGCGGTAAAAGACAATACGGGCGGCTTTACCACCGTGCTGGACGGCCTGAAAGCATACCTGGAACACGGGCTTGAGCTAAATCTCATCGCCGACAAATTTCCGGGGCAGATGTAGGGCTGCCGGCACATTGAAAAAGGTGGCTTTTACCATGGGATTTCCCGGATGAACTTCTTCAAAACTCTCTCGAAGTATGGCCTGGATGGCTTTCTGAGTGCGCTTCTGCTGGTGATATTCCTGGCGTACCTTTACCCGTATCCCGGGAGCCTCGACAGCCGTTACCGGTTGAATGAGGTGGCAAATAGCGGCGTTTCGGTTATTTTTTTCTTTTACGGGCTGAAGTTGGGCTTCAGAAAGCTTCGCGACGGGCTTGAGAACTGGCGCCTGCATCTTTTTATCCAGTCCGTTACATTTTTTATCTTCCCCCTGGCAGGCCTGGCGTTGCGCCCCTTTTTTTATGGGGAAGAAGGAGAAATGTTCTGGCTGGGTGTTTTCTTCCTTTGCGCGTTGCCTTCTACGGTTTCGTCGTCGGTCGTAATGGTGAGTATTGCGGGCGGTAACGTGCCGGCAGCCATATTTAACGCGAGTATCTCTAGCCTTCTGGGAGTATTCATAACGCCGGCCTGGCTGGGATTGGTTTTTTCGGGCGGCGGGGCATCTGTCTCTTTCAGCGAGGTCATCGGCCGGTTATGTATCCAGGTGCTTTTGCCGGTCGTTGCCGGTATGGTCCTGCACCGTTGGCTGGGTGACCGGGCCAACCGGAAAAGCAGGCAGATCAAACTTTTTGATCAATCGGTGATTCTCCTGATTGTTTATTGCTCCTTTTGTCAGTCGTTTACCGAAAATCTTTTTGCAGCGATGAGCTACACAGACCTGCTGGCCCTGATTGCCGGCATGCTGGCTTTGTTTTTCCTGGTTTATTTTTTAACCAATTGGATGACACGGCGACTGGATTTCGGGCGCGAAGATCGAATCGCAGCTCTTTTCTGCGGGTCAAAGAAGTCACTGATACAGGGGGCGGTTATGTCGAATATTATGTTTTCCGGGACGCCCATGGCGGGAATCATATTACTCCCGATCATGGTGTATCATGCTCTCCAGTTGCTGGTGGCAGGGGTGTTGTCCAGGAAGTGGGCGACAGCTTCGGGCCACAAAGAAAGTGAAGTAATAAATCCGTAACTTGCGGGCTTTCAAATTCATCAACCTACTTCGTAAAAATGCGTTATTATCAATTCATTCCCTTTGCAATAACCATGAGTTTTGGATTTGCCGCCTGCGATAGCCCTGAAAAGGAGTCGTCCAATCCGCTTTTGACGGCGTATGAGACGCCATTTGAAGTGCCGCCGTTTGACAAGATTAAATTTGAGCACTATAAACCGGCTTATGAAGAGGCCCTGAAGCAAAACAACCTCGAAATTGACAGCATTGTGAACAACGCCGACCAACCCGGTTTTGAAAACACGATCGTTGCCATCAGCAATACCGGTCGGCTACTGACGCAGGTATCCTCTGTTTTTAATAACCTGAATTCTGCCCATACCAGCGACAGTATCCAGGCGTTGGCAAAAGAACTTGCGCCGGTTTTGTCAGCACATCGCGACAATATTAACCTCAATCCCAGGCTCTTCGCTCGTGTAAAAAGCGTATGGGATGCAAAAGACAACCTTGGCCTGAATGAAGAGCAGGGAAGATTACTGGAAATAACCTACAAGGATTTTGTCCGGAGCGGTGCTAACCTTAATGAGGCTGACAAGGAAAAGCTTAAAGCCATCAATTCCGAGCTGTCGGTTCTTACCCTCGAATTCGGGCAAAATCTGCTGGCCGAAACCAACGCATTTGAACTGGTAGTTGATAAGGAATCGGATCTTGCTGGCCTTTCCCCCGAGCTGATAGCCGCCGCCGCCGAAACCGCCAAATCAAAAGGCAAAGAAGGAAAATGGGTTTTTACATTATCGAACCCGAGCGTGATGCCTTTTCTACAATTCGCCGATAACCGGGAGCTGCGTAAGCAAATCTGGGAAGCTTATATCAATCGCGGTGACCAGGACAATGAGCGTGATAATAAAGCCAATCTGATTAAAGTTGCGAACCTGCGGTTGCAGAAAGCCAATCTGTTGGGGTATCCTACCCATGCGGCTTATGTGCTTGAAGAAGCCATGGCCGAGAACCCTGAAAATGTATATAAGCTGTTAAATGACTTGTGGAAGCCTACGCTGAGCAAGGCCAAAACCGAGGCGGAGGATATCCGTAAAGAGATCCTGGCCGACGGCGGTAACTTTAAGCCGGAACCTTATGACTGGCGTTATTACACCGAGAAGATCCGCCAGAAACGGTATGCGATCAACGAGGAGGAAATCAGGCCTTATTTCAGCCTGGAAAATGTGCGGGAAGGAGCTTTTAATGTCGCTACCAAACTTTACGGACTCAGCTTTAAAAAACTTACCAATGTGCCGGTTTACCAGGAGGACGTAGTGGCCTATGAGGTATTGGACAAGGGCGGTGAGCATCTGGGCGTACTTTATACCGATTTTTTTCCGAGGCCTTCGAAAAGAGGCGGCGCCTGGATGACGTCCTACCGGGCGCAATCTACCAGGGACGGAAAGCGCTACGCCCCGGTTATTTCTATTGTTTGTAACTTTACCAAGCCGGTAGCGGGCAAACCGTCGCTGCTGACTTTCGATGAGGCAACAACCCTGTTCCACGAATTCGGACATGCGCTGCACGGGCTTTTATCGAATGTAACCTATCAAAAACTTGCCGGAACGAGTGTTTCCCGTGATTTCGTAGAATTGCCTTCGCAAGTGATGGAAAATTGGGCGGCTGATCCTGCTGTTCTGAAAGAATATGCCCGGCATTTTGAAACGGGTGCTGTTATTCCGGATGACCTGATCGCGAAGATGGAAAAAGCAGGCACATTCGATCAGGGATTTGCTACCGGGGAATACCTGGCGGCATCTTTCCTGGACATGGACTACCATACCCGCACACAGCCGATCACTGAAAGCGCTAACGATTTCGAGGCGGCGTCTATGAAAAAGATCGGCCTGATTGATGAGATTATTCCGCGCTACCGGAGTACTTATTTTCAGCACATTTTCTCCGGCGGGTATTCGGCCGGGTATTACAGTTATATCTGGGCGGCCGTACTGGACAGCGACGCGTTTGCTGCCTTTAAAGAGAAGTCGTTGTACGACCAGCCAACTGCAGCGTCTTTCCGGAAAAATATACTGGAGCGCGGGAACACCGGAAAGCCGGCTGAGTTGTACCGGTTGTTCCGGGGTGCGGACCCCAACCCGGTGCATTTGATGAAGAAGCGGGGGTTGAACTAGATCTTTGATTAAGAGACCGCGTTATCCCGCAGCGGAGGGATCTCTGGTGCTTTTTGTTTTTTGGGGAAAAGGCCTTTGTGCTTTGATTGGGGAGATTCTTCGGCTCCGCTGCGTTGTGCTACCATTGGCAACAACAGGTTTGGCGCCGCTCCAACCGGAGGTCATCCCGACCGCAGCGGAGGGATCTCCCGTTCCCTGCACCCAATCCCTTTCAGAGGATTTTTTTATAGCAACAGGAGATCCTTCAGTTCCACTGCGTTCCATTCAGGATGACCATCCGGCAGATGCGCTACTATTGACAACAACAAGTTTGGTGCCGCACCAACCGGAGGGTCATCCCGACCGCAGTGGAGGGATCTCCCGCTCCCTGAACCCATCCCTTTCAGAGGATTTTTTTATAGCAACAGGAGATCCTTCAGTTCCACTGCGTTCCATTCAGGATGACCATCCGGCAGATACGCTACCATTGACAACAACAGGTTTGGAGCCGCTCCACCCGGAGGGTCATCCCGACCGCAGCGGAGGGATCTCCCGGTCCCTGCACCAAATCCCTTTTAGAGGACTTTTTTATAGCAACAGGAGATCCTTCAGTTCCACTGCGTTCCATTCAGGATGACCATCCGGCAGATGCGCTACCATTGACAACAACAGGTTTGGCGCCGCTCCAACCGGAGGGTCATCCCGACCGCAGTGGAGGGATCTCCCGGTCCCTGAACGCAATCCCTTTCAAGGGGCTTTTTCATAACAACAGGAGATCCTTCAGTTCCACTGCGTTCCATTCAGGATGACCATCCGGCAGATGCGCTAGCATTGACAACAACAGGTTTGGCGCCGCACCAACCGGAGGGTCATCCCGACCGCAGCGGAGGGATCTCCCGGTCCCTGCACCAAATCCCTTTCAGAGGACTTTTTTATAGCAACAGGAGATCCTTCAGTTCCACTGCGTTCCATTCAGGATGACCGTCCGGCAGATGCGCTAGCATTGACAACAACAAGTTTGGTGCCGCTCCAACCGGAGGGTCATCCCGACCGCAGTGGAGGGATCTCCCGCTCCCAGTACCCAATCCCTTTCAGAGGACTTTTTTATAGCAACAGGAGATCCTTCAGTTCCACTGCGTTCCATTCAGGATGACCATCCGGCAGATACCCTCCGGCTGCCCCCCACTATTATGGGTAGCCGCGATTTTAAGTAGTCCGCCTTCTCCTAATGGTTTTACCCAGCACGTTGACGATCAGTGCGGCAATCACCAATGCAACTCCTGCAATGAGATTCCAGGTTACTTTTTCTCCAAAAGAAATCACAGCGATCCACACGGCTACAACAGGTTCGAGAGCGCCCAGGACTGCGGTGGGGGTAGAGCCGATAAGCCCGATGGCGTATACCATCGCAAGTACCGAAATAACGGTGGTGACGAAGGAAAACGTGGCAATGAAGCCCACCCAGTTCATCCCGGGCAAAATGAGTGCCTGGCCGGTTACCAAAGCCTTCCCGGCGTAAAAAAAAGCCGAAAAAAGAAGTGAATAGCACGTTAGGGACATTCCCTGGATTTTGAGACCGGCCTTGTTCACCATGACCATGTAGAGAGCATATGCAAGCGACCCTAAGAGGATCATTGACATTCCAAAGAAATTGAACTCCATGGTCTCTCCCTTCCAGCTCATGCAAACCACCCCCAGCATGGCCAGCAAAATTGAAAACTTAGTAGCAGGCGAGATAATTTCGCCGAAACCAACCGATAGGATCACCGCCACAATGATAGGGTAGGTGTAGATAAGCGTCGAAGCGATTCCCACCGACATAAGGTCGTAGCCCAGGAAAAGAAACTCGGAAGAAAGCGCGTAGAAGACCCCCATTACCAGCATCTTCGGAATGTCGGGCCAGGTAATTTTGAGCGATTTTCCAGTGAACAGCATATAGATTGCGATCATGGCCGCTCCCAGAAAAAAACGATAGAAAAGTGCAATGTCCATCGAAATGCCGGCCTGCTTCAAAGGAACAACGAAGACCGGAATAAGTCCGAACGAGATGGCCGAAACTGCCGCGGCAAGATACCCTTTTAATCTTTGGCTTTGCATACGGACGCAAAGGTAGAAATAGTATTTCAATCAATACTATAAACCGTACTATCCACCCCCACACCACACCTCGCACCTCACACCTCACATCTACTTCTTAAACACCAGCGCTTTAACCGGCTTGATTCTGGAAATGATGGAAATAGGAATCAGAATGATCAGGGTAACGATCACTACAGTAGCTGCGTTGATCCAGAAAACGGTTGGCCAATCGATTGAAATCGGAACCGTATCGATAAAGTAGTTGACCGGGTCGAGCGGGACAATGTGGTACCGCTGCTGAAGCAGACAGGCCGAGATGCCCAGTACATTTCCGTAGAGCAACCCTTTCAGAAGTATCCTGACTCCCACATTTATGAAAATATTCTTTATCTGGCTATTCGGACTGCCCATGGTTTTAAGGAGTCCGATCATCGGTGTACGCTCCATCATCATGATCAGCAGAACGGAAATCATATTGAAGCAAGCCACGATCAGCACGAGGGTGATGAGTACCGTTGTATTGGTATCCATGAGGCGCAGCCATTCAAACAGCAACCGCTGAAGATCCGTAATTTTTACCAGATAAAGATCGGGAGGCATCCGGTCGTAGATTTCCCTGTATGACGCATCAAGTGTATTAAAGTCCTTGATATACAGCTCGTAGCTGCCGATTGCCGCCGGTTCCCATTGGTTGATCCTCCTGAGCAGGTCAATGTCGCCAATTATCATCTTGTCGTCAAACTCCTCGGCAAGCCCGGTTTCGTAAATGCCGACGATGGTTAGGTTGCGCACCCTGGGCGGGGATTGTACAAAGTACATGAGCACTTTATCCCCGACACCCAACCGCAGCTCTTTGGATACCTTCCGGCTGATGATCACTTCGGTAGAATAGGTAGAGTCATTTGCCGGGCGGTCAAGGTTCAAAGCCCGGCCTTCTACAAGGCAGGTTTTGAACTGTTCCCAGCTGTAGTCTTTGCCTACTCCCTTCATGACCACCCCTTTCATTTCAGAAGGAGTTTTGAGCACGCCTGATTTATGAATGACGCCCTGCCATTTCACGAGGTCAGGTACTGCTTCAAATTCTGTTATGAGCCCGGCAGTTTCGTTGATGGGGGCTTCTTCGTACAGGTTATTGCCCGAGATCAGCTTGGTCAGCCGCATGTGCGAGCCGAAAAGGAAAACTTTCTGCCTGATGGTGTCTTTGTAGCCGAACAAGACTGAGAAGGCCACAATGGCCACTATGATGCCGATAGCCACGCCGGCAACGCCAATGGCGTAAACGGTCGCTGAAAAAGTGCCGGCTCTGTTTCGCCGGATGCGTTCGGCAATAAAACGGGAGAATTTCAAGGGAAATGAAATTTACAGGGATTTGCTCCTGATCGGACAAAATTAGTAAAAAACATTTCCCCTGGCGGTTATTTCCCCTTCAAAGTCACAAATGGAATAATCATCTCCTCCATGGAAACCCCGCCATGCTGGAAGGTGTCGCGGTAAAGATTGACGTACTGGTTGTAATTGTTCGGGTAGGCAAAGAAATAATCTTCTTCTGTGAACACATAGGCCGTCGAAACGTGTGGCTTCGGAAGGAAAAAGCGTTCCGGTTTGCGGCACACGAGTACATGATCTTCGCCAAAGCCGAGGTTTTTGCCGTGCTTGTAGCGCAGGTTGGTATTCGTTTCCCGGTACCCGACTATTTTTACCGGTTTCTGCACGCGGATCATTCCATGATCGGTCGTAATAATGACACGTCCCTTTTTGTCCGCAATTTTGCGCAGCAGGTCCATCAAAGGCGAATGGAGCAGCCACGAACGCGTGATAGACCGGTAGCCGGCGTCGTCCGGGGCCAGTTCCTTGATCATCTGCATATCCGTACGGGCATGGCTGAGCATGTCAACGAAATTGTAGACAATTGCATTCAGCTGGTTGCCCATCAGGTTGGGCAGATTGTCGACCAGGGCTTTGCCCTGATTGCTGTTCAGTATCTTGTGATAGGAAAACTTGATATTGCCCAGCTGGTTTCGTTCCAGCAATTTTTTCAGGAAGTCCGGCTCATAGTTATTGAGGCCTTCCTCGCCGTCAGGTGTATTTTCGTCGCTCACCCACCATTGCGGGAACATGCGTTCCATGTCTGAGGGCATCAGTCCTGAAAATATGGCGTTCCTGGCGTACCCGGTGGTGGTAGGGAGAATGGAGTAATAAGTGCTGTCCTCCTCGATGGAAAAAAACTCTTCAAGCAAGGGCTGGATAACTTTCCACTGATCGTAGCGAAAATTGTCGATCAGGATGAAAAACAAGGGTTCATTTGCCGATTTCAAAAAAGGGAAAACTTTCTGCTTCATTAACTGGTAAGAAAGCAGAGGCTTGTCGGCCTTGGGGTCGTTGAGCCAGTCTTCATACGACTCCCGGATAAATTTTGAGTAGTTGGAGTTCGCTTCGCTTTTTTGCATCAGAAAGACTTCGGACATACCTTCGTCGTCCGATTTCTCCAGTTCCAACTCCCAATAAACCAGTTTTTTATAAATGTCGGCCCATTCGTCATGCCCCAGGCGATCCTGGTATTGCATGGCCAGGTTCCGGAATTCCTGCTGGTAGTTTTGCGTGGTTTTTTCGTTGATAAGACGCTTGTTGTCGAGTATTTTTTTCAGCGACAGGAGAATCTGGTTAGGATTCAGTGGTTTTATCAGGTAATCGTCTATTTTAGAGCCGATTGCGTCCTCCATTATGTATTCTTCCTCACTTTTGGTGATCATCACGACCGGCAGGGAGGGGAAAGTCTGCTTGATTTGGGCGAGCGTTTCCAGCCCCGACATGCCGGGCATCATTTCGTCCAGAAAAACAATGTCGTAGTCTTTCTTTTCTACTTCTTCCAGCGCGTCGGAGCCGCTGTTAACGGGAGTCACATGGAAACCCTTGCTGGTGAGAAACATGATATGCGGCTTGAGGAGGTCTATTTCGTCATCAGCCCAGAGGATATTATAAGACATAGTGTTTCGTAAAGGGGTGAATCAAAGCGCCAGAAAAAGCGCCTTTCGTATAGGGTTAACGAAACCTTTCGTGAAGAAATTTCATTTGCGGGAAAAAGGTTTGGACGAAAAGCCGCGTGTTTTGGACTTTCCGGCCACCTCTTTCCGGCGTTTGACTTATGGTTCGGACAGGAACTTTTTGGTGACCGTTGCGAGGTCATCGGGCGTGTCCACTCCGTGTGATTCGTGCCCGGTAACCACGGCCCGGATGGAGAAGCCATTTTCCAGCCATCGCAGCTGTTCGAGGGCTTCTGCTTTTTCGAGCGGGGAAACATCCAGTCTGGTAATCAAAGCGAGGACGTCCGTCCGGTAAGCATAAATGCCGATATGTTTGTAAAAGCGGTGCTTCGAAAGCCATTCGTCAGCCGGTACGCCCCGCAAAAACGGAATGGTCTGGCGGCTGAAATACAGGACGTCATTATGGGTATTCAGAATGGCCTTCGGCACATTTTCGTTGAACAGAACTTCGGGGTCATCTATGACCTTGACCATGGTGCCCAGCTGGATATCGCCGTTCAGAATGCCGGCCAGCTGGTCAATCTGTTCGGGGTGAATAAAAGGTTCATCGCCCTGGATGTTGATTACGTAGTCGAAGGAAGCACCATTTTTGACAAAAGCTTCATAGCAGCGATCAGTGCCGCTGCGATGTTCCGTGGAAGTCATTACCACGTTTCCTCCAAACTCCAGGACGTGAGACTCAATCCGTACGTCGTCGGTTGCTACGACAATATCATGTAGTAAGCCGGCTTTTGAAACTTGTTCATAAACCCGTTGAATCATACTTTTCCCCCCAATGGTTGCCAGCGCCTTTGCCGGGAACCGGACTGAAGCATAGCGGGCGGGGATAACTCCGAGTATTCTCAAGGCGATTGTCTGATTTGAAATTGAGTTGATGTCTGTGTTCTTTCAACAAAGTTAGTCGTTTCAACAGGAACGATCTCAACAAAAAAGGCCGCGCAGAACAAAAAAAACGGCGGGCGCTCTTCAATTCCTCTTTTGGGGCGCTAAATTTGCAGGTTCAAAAACACAGGCACTTTGACACCTTTGCAAACAGAATTTTCATGGGAACTACCGGAAAGAATCTGGCGGGCTGTTCCGGGCGATTCCGGAACGTGGGTGTTCGAGCTGCGCAATCCTACCGAAAAGAAGCTGGTATTTGCGGTTATGCGCCCAGGTAGAAGCCGGGTGGAAACAATATCGGGCGAAACTGACTGGTGGTCGTCGCTTGCCGGCCTGGGAACTTCTCACTTTTACGTGCACAATTACCGCAACCCGGATATTCCGGAACCTAGCGACCTGCTTTCGTTCGGCATTGAGACGGGGCGGTTGGAGTGGGTGTTGCCGAATGTACGATTCGGAGGGTTTGACGTTTCGGGTGCGTTGGTGGTTGCAGAAAAAAAAGGCGGGGAGTTAAGATACGGCTATTGTGAACCGGACACCGGGCGCCTGAAGGGCCCATATCCCGAACCGGCGTTTCCGGAAGCCGAAAAGTGGCAGGAGCCGATGCGCTACCGGGCTGGTGCGGAGTACTATGAGCTGATGGCAGGGTTTGTCCGGAAGAGCACCGGGCTAAAGCCCGCAGGATCAATAGAGTATTTGGATTCTGCCGATAAAATGATATTTTCTTTCTACCTTTATGAAAACGATTCTCTGGTGCAATACATAGCAATTGTGAATCGTTTGAGGGAAGTCGAATATCTTACACCGATAGAGAAAAATTTGGAGAAAGAAGGGAAAAACGTATTGATGGTAAAGGAAGGTTGGTTGTATTTTGTGAAGGAAAGACGGAGTTTTGTCGGTATAAATCTGATGGTTTGAATGAAGTTCTTGTTTGCATTGCTGATAATCCTGCTTGCGTCCGGAATTTCTTCGCAGGCTTTGAACAGGCTCCCCGCAGCGGTCGATTCCATCGGCCACAAATGGGAAAACGGAAAGCTGTTTGTTCTTCATAAAGTAGATAAGGGCCAGACGGCTTTTGCGATCTCCAGGCGTTACGGCGTATCGGTAGACGCGATTCGCCAGGCGAACGGGGGCAGTATTGATGTAAAGGTGGGGCAGGTAATCCGTGTGCCCTATTCAAGGTTCAAGGGTGCCGCCGCAAAAACAGAAAGTGTCGCTGCCACAGCGCCTAAAGCCCTTCCGGAGGCAGCTCCCCCACTGGCTGCGATCAGTAAAGATGCGCCCGGCACGCACACAGTCGAAGTTGGAAATACTTTGTACAACATTGCGACACGGTATGGTGTTTCAGTTGCGGACGTGAAGGCGTGGAACGGTTTGAAATCCGATCAGGTGATGCTGGGCCAGGTACTGATTATATCGTCCGGGAAGTTTACGGAGAGTAACCAGGCGCCGAAAGTTTCCGCAACCCCGGTAGACTCCTTAAAAACCGGAGAAGAAAAAGCAGTAAAAACGGAAACGGTTCTGCCGGAAGCGCCCAAGGCTTTAAAGATGAAATCGGTACGGCAGCAAGGGCTGGCTGAGAAAATTGACGTCGGTGCTTCGTCACCGAAATTCCTGGCGCTACACCGTAGTGCACCTATCGGAACGCTTATCCAGGTAACGAATCAATCCAACCAGGAAGTAATCTGGGCCAAAGTAATTGGCCGGATCCCGGATACGAGTATAAACGAGGACATCGTGATCAAACTCTCGGGAAGTGCTTTTGACAAGATTTCACCTCAAACCCGCCGTTTCAGGGCGGAAGTAACCTATAGTGACAAAGCAGAGTAATCATTCATAATGGAAAATACACATCAATACCGGTCGAGAAGGGAAAGAGAACGGCACGAAGCCAAAAAGACTGCCGGCTATAAACTCTGGGTCGTGATGTTTACCCTATTTTACCCGGTCATCGCCGTTTTTACCTTCCTGTTTTCTGGGGTGCTTATGGTTTTCTCCGCAGTTTCACGCGCTGTCGTTTTTTTGTTAGGCAAAGTGTATGCCCGGTCGTAGCCCGGTATCTGCCGCTCCTTCGCCCGCTGTAAGAGAACTGTTGGAAGCCAAATACCAGCAGTTTAACCGGCCGGATTTTATCACACCGGACCCGGTCAGCATCCCGCATCGGTTTACAAAACGCCAGGATATCGAAATTGCAGGATTTTTTGCAGCCATTCTCGCCTGGGGACAGCGTAAGACGATTATCAATAAGTGCCTGGAATTGATGGAGCTGATGTCAGGCACTCCCTACGATTTTGTGAGAAATCATTCAGCCAGTGACCTTAAATCATTGATGACGTTTAAGCACCGTACCTTTAACGATACGGATCTGCTTTATTTTATTCACTTTCTTCAGGAGCATTACCAACACTATGAGAGCCTGGAAGATGCATTTCTTCCGTCGGGGTATGCCAGGAACCCTACCGTGGAAGCAGGCTTGATTCATTTCCACAATTATTTCTGCGACTCTCCGTATTTCCCTTTAAGAACGCGTAAGCACATAGCGACTCCGGCCCGTAAGTCGACCTGCAAACGACTCAATATGTTCCTGAGATGGATGGTTAGAAAGGATGCCTGTGGTGTAGATTTCGGCCTTTGGACAAGATTGTCTCCTGCACAGCTGGTCTGCCCGTGCGATGTGCACGTCGAACGCGTAGCCAGGCATTTGGGCCTGATCAAACGACCCGTTTCCGACTGGAGTATGGCCCTGGAACTAACAGAGGTCCTGAGGACACTCGACCCCCAGGACCCCGTAAAATATGATTTTGCGTTATTTGGGTTAGGTGTGAGCCTTGAGGTGTGAGGTATGAGCCCATACCTCACACCTCAAGGCTCACACCTGACATCTACTTCCCGCATTCCTTAATAATCTTTTCCAGCGTCTGTACATACGACATATCGTTGGCCTTTTTAGCTCCGGGAAGTCCGGTTTTAGCATCTTCAACTGCGACATCGCATTTACCGATTTTGGCCGCAATTTTTGCGCGCAGCGCATAGGCCCAATACATCTTGTTGGACTCGAGCCCTTTTGAGGCCCATTCAAACGCAGTGTTCAGCTCCCGGTTTGTATCGAGATAGTAATTGGCGGCGCCTATCAGAGTCATGGGTTTGACGTCGCTCGCGGCGGTAAGCGTTTTTATTTGCTCCATGATTTCGGCGTCGGCGTCCTGCTTAACCGGGAATTTGATCTGGGTTCTTTCCCATTCGATCACGACATTGGATTGCGTCGGCGTAAAGTCATCGAAACGAATCGTGAAAAATTCAACCGGTTTACTGAGTGCCTGCGACTTTACTTTAAAACGTAGCACGTCATTCGCCTCATTGTAGGTGTAGGCGCCCCATGCTTCTGCGTCCTTGCTCAGAATAACCGTCCATTCGCCGGGAGCAGGGATGGTAAACAGGGCATATTTACCCGCAGCGACTTTGTTGCCGGCCACTTCCATTTCCCGCGAAAGCGTCAGGGTGGTAACCTGGTTGGCTCCGGTACGCCATACAGACCCGTAAGGTACCTGGCTGCCGAACATTTTACGGCCTTTCAGGGAAGGACGATGGTAGTCGATGCGGGCTTCGCCCAGCCCGATGCCCTGTGCTGCGATGGCTGAGGGGCTGGCCTGCGGAAGGTTAAGCTGGGCCGATGTGACGTTAGGCAGAACCAGCAGCGCGAGCAAAATTGAAAACAGGAATGTAAATTTTTTCATCGTTGTAAAAAGATTTGAGTGACGAGCTGTGACGGAGTTCTGCTGCACCGGCTCATCCCTGATCATAATGGATAAATGAAAAGTGGCAGTTTGTTTTGACTAGCCGAAAATAATACCAAGTTCTTTCGAAACCAAAACGCTTTTTTTCTTTACTTCCAGGTACCTGGCCTGCACTTCCTGGCAGGTCGCTTCGTCGAGGTCGAGCGAAAGCTTTTGCAGCAGTTCCTTTAATTCTTCATCGAGCGATTGTTTCATCAGCCTGAAGATAGAATGGAGGCTGCTTTTGTGGAGAACATCGAGTTCAGTCGGTACATAAATCTCGTGTTTGTCGAACCACAAATTGCTGACTTCAAATTTCGGGGTAGTCCAGTTAATAGCGGCTGCCTTGATCTCCGGGTTTTCATGCCGGATGAAAAAGTCGGTGTGCGGTATCTTGCCCTGGCTGAGCTGGCTTTTAAATACCTGTAAAATAGAGCCGAATACAGGATCGAGTATTACCTGGTCTTCGATTTCTTCCAGGATATAGTGACAGACCGTAATGCCCTCCTCCAATTCTACATTACCGTACAATACCAGCAGACGGATGCATTCCTCCTCTGTCTTTTTCCGGAAGTCTTCCGGCTTTTCCGGCGGGGTGTAGCCTTCGGGGGCGAAGAGGTCCATCGGCGGTTCATCGCCGAATCCCTCCAGCGCGTCGTTCACCCGCCTGGTTGACTCTTTCTGCTTTTCTTTCTGGCGTTGCGAGGTCTGCTGACGGAGAAGCTTGTTCCCCTCTGTGATCAGGGTCTGCTCTTCAATTTTCATCCGTTCCGCCACACGGGCAAAGAACACCTGCCGCTTTATCGCGTCCGGAATTTTTGCGATGCTATGGACGATATCTGTAATAAGCTCGGCTTTTTTGAAGGGATCGTCGCCGGCATCTGCCAGAAGGGCTTCGGTTTTGAACGTGATAAAATCCTGTGTTGCCTGTTGAATATGTTCGATGAACTTCGCGCTCCCCACTTTTCGCATATAGCTGTCGGGGTCGTCATTGTCAGGGAACGTTACAATACTCACATTGAGGCCTTCCTCGAGCACAAGATCAATTCCGCGGAGTGCCGCTTTTACTCCGGCTGCATCACCGTCATAAAGAATGGTAATATTGGGAGTGAACCTGTTGATGAGGCGTATTTGCTCAATTGTAAGTGAGGTGCCGGAAGAGGCTACCACGTTTTCTATTCCACCCTGGTGGAGCGACAGTACATCGGTGTAACCTTCTACGAGGTAGCAGAGGTCGGCCTGGCGGATAGCATTCCGGGCCTGGTGTATCCCGTAGAGCACGTCACTTTTGTGGTAAACGGCTGTTTCCGGGGAATTGATGTATTTGGCAGCTTTTTTATCAGTTTTCAGAATACGGCCGCCGAAGGCGATCACTTTCCCGGAAATATTGTGGATCGGGAAGATGACCCGCTCGCGGAACCGGTCAAAAAGAGAATCTTTTCCTTCCCTTTTTATAGAAAGACCGGCACTTTCCAAAATTTGAGGGGTATACCCCTTCTGTACCGCATGGTCGGAAAATACGCTCCAGTCAGACGGGCTGTAACCGAGCTGGAACTTTTCGATCGTTGTGTCGGAAAGCCCTCTTTCCCTGAAGTAAGGTAAGGCAATCGAACGGCCTTCTGCTCCGTCCGTCAATTGTTTTTGAAAGAAATCCTTTGCAAAATTCAGGACGATATAAAGGCTCTCCTTCTCGTTTTGCCGGTTTACCGCTTCGTCGGAAACCTCTTCTTCCCGGATTTCAATCTTGTATTTCTGAGCAAGATGGCGAAGGGCTTCCATGTAGCCTACGCCGTCTATATCCATTACAAACTTGATCGCGTCGCCGGAGGCACCGCAGCCGAAACACTTGTAAATCTGGCGAACCGGGTTCACGCTGAAAGACGGTGTCTTTTCGTTGTGAAACGGGCAGCACGCCTGGTAGTTGGCGCCCCTCTTTTTCAGGTTGACATAATCGCCGATTACTTCGGTGATTTCCACCGCATCTTTTATTCTGTCAACCGTTTCCGCGTGAATTTTCATCAGTAAAAAGTTGTGAGCCGTGAGTCGAGCGGCTTTGGCGGACTGTACTTCCGCCGCAAGACGCTCTGCCACGTTTCAGTGTGGAGGAAGTTCCAGGTTTTTCGGGTGCCTCCGCCTTTCACAAATTTACGACTATTCGGACAACACGAAAGCGGCCACTCCAAATGCTTTGCAGTATCGTTTACCGCCTGTACTTTATTTTCGGATTGCACTTTTATAATTGCTATTTTTGCCGCTTGAATTCACGGAGGAACGTCGGGAAAGCTCCCGGTGCTTTGGTTCCCTTAATACGATTACGCAGTAATGTCTCAACTGGAGATTTTTAAAGTAGCACTGGACGAAGAGATCGGGCAACACTCCTACGGAAGCGAACCCGCAGAGCTTTATGAACCGATCCGGTACCTGATGGACCTGCAGGGTAAAAGGCTCCGTCCTATGCTCGCCGTTCTTTCGACCTACCTCTTTACCGACCACTGGCAACAGGTGCTTAAGCCGGCCCATGCCGTTGAAGTATTCCACAATTTTACCCTGATGCATGATGACATCATGGACCATGCACCGTTGCGCCGGGGTATGCCGACGGTACATGAGAAGTGGAACGAAAATACCGCCATTCTTTCCGGGGATGTCATGCTTGTTCAGGCCTATGAGCTTTTTCTGGGTTTATCTCCTGATATATTGCCCCAGGTTCTGAAACGGTTCAATAAAACGGCATCCGAAGTTTGTGAAGGCCAGCAGCTCGACATGAATTTTGAAAAAATGCGGGAGGTCAGCATTGCGGACTATATCAATATGATACGGCTGAAAACTTCCGTCTTGCTGGGATTTTCGATGGAATTGGGCGGCTGGGCAGGCAGGGCGGAGCAGCCGGTTGTTGAGGCGCTTTATGCGGCCGGCGAAAACATGGGCCTCGGGTTCCAGATCAAGGACGACCTGCTGGATGTGTACGGAGATCCGGGGAAATTCGGCAAGCAAATTGGCGGCGATATCCTGTCCGACAAGAAAACATTTCTCTATCTGAAAGCATTGGAACTGGCCGATACCGCTCAGAAGGAAGAGCTTACCTCTCTTTTCTCCGACAGTGAGCCGGATAGCGCGCTTAAAGTTAAACGGGTAACCGGTATTTATAATGCGCTGGGAATAAAGGAGATTGCAGAAGAAGAAGTGAAGAAATATTTTGAAAAGGCAATCGGTACTATCCGGGAATTGAGTGCTCCGGATGATAGAAAACGCGTATTGCTTTCATTTGTCAACCAGTTGTGGGCGCGGGAGAAGTAGCCGTAGCCGGTTTTATATTGTTGATGCTTAAAACAAGCACCTATGTCTATAACACTTATTTTGATTATCGTGACGATCGCGATTTCCTGGTATTCCTGGAGCAATCCTTCACTTTTGGATAAACTTCTTCTCAACCCGGTAAGAGTAACCCGCCACAAAGAGTACTATCGTTTCCTCACATCGGGATTTGTACATGCCGATTTCGGTCATTTGCTTTTTAATATGCTGAGTTTCTGGTTTATAGGGGAAGGCGTGGAAGCGTTGTTCCGGTACCTGTTCGGCGCGCAGGGAGGCCTCTACTTCCTCGCGTTATACCTGCTTGGAATTGTGGTCTCGGATGTCCCTTCCTTTCTCAAAAACCGGACGAATTCCCGTTATAATTCGCTGGGTGCGTCGGGTGGGGTAGCTGCCGTAATTTTCGCGGCGATTCTTTACGCACCATTGATGGATGTTTATTTGTATTTTGCCATCAAGATGCCCGGCTTTATTTTTGGTATTCTTTTCCTGGGATATTCCATCTGGCAGTCAAAAAAAGGCGGCGGCTATGTCAACCACGACGCTCATATGTTTGGCGCCCTGTTCGGAATGGTTTTTATGGCCCTGGTGTATCCTGAGGCAGTACCCAATTTTTTCAAGCAACTGGCCGGATGGCGTTTGTTTTGAGACCACCCTGTAGTTAAACCTCAAAAATGCGACGGTCGGGGTTAATGAAAGGGATTTTGGCATTTTTTAGGTTCAATGCAGCTGAAGGTGATAAAAAAGGGAAATGGGGAGATGCCGTTACTGGTTTTCCACGGTATCGGTCAAACCGGCGCGGAGTGCTTCGGGCCTTTGGCCGAGCGGTTGGCGGACCACTGTACCACCTATCTTTTTGATCTCCCTTTTCATGGTGAAAGCAGGATTTTTTTTAAAGATGACAGATGGGAAAGCGGCCGTAGGCCTCTGTCGGGGCAAGAATGGGCTGATTATCTGGATGATTTTCTGAAAAGCGCCGGTATAGACCGGTTCAGTGTTGCCGGATTCAGCCTGGGCGGGCGTTTCGCACTGGCTACTTTGGCTTTTTTCGGAAGCCGGGTGGAGCACGCCTTTTTGATTGCGCCCGACGGCGTTGTAGATCAGCCTGTCTTTCGGCTTGCTACCTCAACCCCCTTATTCAGGGCGATTTTTGAAGGTGTAACAAGGCATCCCCGCATACTTTTAAATGTGGCGCAAGTTCTCAGCCGCACCGGGTTAATTCATGCGAGCCTGTTAAAAATCCTGCATTTTCTGGCATCTGGCGGAAAATTTTCGGAGACAGTTTATCGGTCGTGGACCAATTTTCGCAACCTCGGTTTCCAGCTCCTGGCCGATAGCCCGGACGCGCCCGTAACGATGCGGAAAGTCTATGTTTTTCTGGGGAGCTATGACCGTCTTGTGCAAAAAAAAGATGTAAATCCGCTTGTAAAAAGGCTTCCGGAAAGCAATTTTATCTGTTTGCGGGCCGGGCATGGTTCGCTGGTCAGACAGGCTGTCCCTGAAATGCTTAGAATTATGTTAACGAACCGCAGGTAGCCTGATTCCGCAGGGCGATTGTAATAAAAATACGTATTGGGACCGGGCCCGTTCTAATTCGGATAGGTATTTTTAAGGCTTGTAGGTGCTTTTTGATCTAGTTGCGTGTTGCTTTCAATTTACGATCTTTGACAACGGCAATCACGATTACCTTCCGGGGCAGTCGGGGAGATCTCGTTATGAAACTTTTTGCGGTTGAACTCAGAAAAATGCCATGACTATATGCTTTTGGGAGGGAAAGCTGAATAATCAAATACCCACGGTAAAATGAAGTTTCTGGTATTTCTTTTATGGGTCGGGCTGGCCACAGACGGGGAAGGATTGCGCTCCGATCAGTTACGTGCGCGGGCGGAGAGCCTTTACGACCAGGAAAAGTATGAAGAAAGCCTGAAGTATTACCAGCAGGCACTCGCGGCCGTGGGGGATGCGGATCCGGCACGGGCGGCGAATCTGCGTAATGACATGAGTAGTGTTTATTACAGTCTCCGGCAATTTGACCTCTCCATTGAAAATTGCCGCCAGGGGATCCGTATTTTGAATCACAGTGCCAATAGTGGTGCGGACTCGCTTTATTTTAAATTGTATTCGAGCCTGGGAATTATGTTCCATGCCAAGGCAATAGCAGATTCCTCTTCCTACTACTTTCTCCTTTCTGACGAATTGCTTCGGAAAAACCCGGTATTGCGCGATCAGATCCCTGAATATGTACTCCATCACTATCTGAACCAGGGACGCTCCGTGTGGAGGAAACATCGGTTTTACGACAGTATAGCTTATTTTGAACGTGCTCTGGAGTTGTGCCGGCGGAAGAAAATGAATGGCGAGCTTTATTATATCTATGGCAGCCTGGCGGAAGTTCACGATCTGTTGGGCCGGCATGAAGAAGCGCTTTCCTGGCGCATAAAAGCATTAAATGAGGTGCCCCGGGAGCGGATACAGGCGCGACAGTCACTTTATTCGGGAGTTGGATATACCTACAAGCTGCTCCAAAAAAACGACAGCGCGCGCGTATGGTATGGGCGGTCGCTGGAAGCATTGTCTTTATTTCAAAGCCATAATGAGCGTTACCAGACACAACTTCTTTACGTACTGACCGAATTGGGAAGTCTGCATCTCCAGGCGGGTCAGGAGGCAATAGCCGCCAGGTTCCTGGCCAGAGGAGAGGCCCATCTTAAAAAGTATGGGATCGTAGACGGCGTCCTTTACAGCAGCCTCATGCTTTTCAAAGGAAACCTGGAGAAGGCGTTGGGCCGTGAGGATGAGGCTCAGAATTGCTACAACGGAGCGTATGAAGGTTTGTTTCCGTCCGGTGAACCGGCGGGGATCGGGCGCTCCGAAACCGACATTAAATTTCCGAGCTATGCCATCAAAATTCTCAGGGCGCAAGCCGAATTGTTTACGGAACGCCATAAAAAAGAAAATAAGCTGGCGGACCTCGAGATGGCCTTCCAATATTATAACAAGCTGATCAGGGTAAAGAAAAGTAGTTACCGCCAGGTAATTGAGAACCAGGAAGACCGGTATTTCTATTCGGCAGATACCCGCTCGGACATGGAGTCTGCAATCTTGAATGGCTTCGAGTTTTTTCAGAAGAAGCAGACAGCAGGCGTATTAAACACCCTTTTCAACCGGATGGAGGACGCTAATACCACCTACCTGATGGATAAGGTAACCGGCACTGATGCTACCAGGCAGTTGGAACTGCCCGAGCCAATGAGCATTGAGAATGTCCGTCAGCTTATCGGGGGGCAATCTGTATATATTTCTTATAAACTTATTGATAATCAGCTTGTTGTTCTTGTTATATCGAAAGGCGGAGCCCACGTGCGGAAATGGCCGGTTAACCGGAAAAAGTTTGAGGCCGACCTTGAAGCGCTGATGCTGGAAGTGAAGGTAAACCCTGGTTTGGGGGCGTACGCCGGATCTGCCGCCGCCCAGAAATGTTATGACGTTCTGCTGCGCCCCATTGCTGATCTGACCAGCGGTTTCAAACGGTGGATCGTGGCGAGAGACTGGACATTTTCTTCACTTCCCTTCGAAGTCCTTGAGCAGCAGGCCGGACATTATCTGGCCGACGAATATGCATTTGCCTATACGTATTCCGCCGCTTTTTTCTGGAATCACCCGTTTTTGAAGCAACAGCTTCCCCGCAAGCGTGACACTTTCGTTTTTGCACCGTTTGTAAAGGACAACAGCGATGGTAGCATTTTTGACAGCTGGCGCCCGGTATCGAGTATGGAAGAGGTAAAAGCAATTGGTCAAAGCCACGTCTCCGGGCGGGAGGCAACCAAGCAGCGTTTCAATGAGCAGGGCACTGATCATTATATCCTTAACCTGGCCACCCATGCATTTGCTGACCTTAAAAACCCCAACTCTTCGTATGTTCAGTTTTATCCCGGAATAGATAGCAAACTGTACATGGATGAAATAATGGAAATGCGGCTGGAGAAAACCAGATTGGTGATGCTCAGCAGCTGTTTCGGGAATGATGGCGCAAGTTATGCCGGCGAAGGGACGGTATCACTTGCCTACGCGTTTGCGAATGCGGGTTGTCCATCGCTGATTACAACCACATGGGAGGCGAACGAAAATACCATCAGTTTTCTTTCGCTGCGCGTGGCCGAGTATATCGACGAAGGATTGCCCCTGGATGTTGCCGTCCGGAAAGCGGGACTTGATTTAAGGAAGGACCGCAAATACGGTCGGTATGATCATCCTTATTTCTGGGCAAACCTTAGCTTGCTGGGTAATAATTCACCGGTTTATCACAAGAAACTGTCTTTTTCCAGATATTGGTACCTCGGATTAATCTCGCTGATCATCGGTTTATGCCTCTTTCTTTATCGGAAGTGGGTACGTTTGCGCGTAACGCGGGGGTAGGACATACGCGTGCCAAAACCGGAGATTTGCGACCAAACTGAGTGTGCGTAGTATATTGTTAACGGTCCGGAGCGCATTCGGCGCCACCGCAGGTCGTCTTGGGAGGTTTCGGCTCATCGTTGACAGATGAAGGCTCGATGTTTTGCTGGGAACAGGCACTAAACAGGAGCAGAGTGGTGGCGAAGAAAAAAAGCTTTTTCATGAAGTGTTAGATTATGGTAGAATAATATGTTTTTTTTAGAGAGATTTGAGATTACCGGTCCGGAGCGCATTCGGCACCGCCACAAGTAGTTTTGGGAGGCTTCGGCTCGTCGTTAACCGACGAAGGCTCGATGTTTTGCTGGGAACAGGCGGTAAACAGAAGTAGCGTTGTGTCGAAGAAAAAAAGCTTTTTCATGATGAGTCTGATATATGATTAATATTTTTTGAAAGGAATGAGATTACCGGTCCGGAGCGCATTCAGCACCACCGCATGTCGTCTTGGGAGGCTTCGGCTCGTCGTTAACCGAGGATGGCTCGATGTTTTGCTGGGAACAGGCACTAAATAGGAGCAGAGTTGCTGCGAAAAAGAAAAGCTTTTTCATGATGAGTAAAAACTTGTAGTTGGATAAGATTTGGGAAAATATGATTTTGAAAAAAGCAGGATTACCGGTCCGGAGCACATTCAGCGCCGCCGCAGGTAGTTTTGGGAGGCTTCGGTTCATCGTTAACAGACGAAGGCTCGATATTCTGTTGCGAGCAGGCGTTGAGAAGTAAAATAGCAGAAAATAGTAAAAGGAGCTTTTTCATTGTGTTCGTGTTTGAATGTTTATGTTTCTGAAGGTATTAAGTGGCAGGATTTAGTTAACAGCCGAGTTTTTTTAATAAATATTTTTAATCCAGGCTTTTTTTTGGAGTAATCTGTTACTTCAGAGGTGTCAGGACCTATTAACAGCAATTGAGTGTTCAAGGGTATGAATAGTTTTTCGGACAGCGATATCATCGAAGGCATGCTGTCGGAAGACGATCGTTTGGTAAGCGAATCGTTGAAGCGCTTGTACAAAACCTGTGGGCAGATGATCACACAAATCGTCTGCACCAATGGAGGGAATTTGCATGATGCTGAAGACCTTGTTCAGGAAGTGCTGCTTACATTCCGTTCGCAGCTTCTTTCGGGAAAATTCGTTCACCAGGAAAATGTAAGGCTGTCGACTTACATTTATCGGATGGCGATGAACCAGTGGATTACTATTCTGAGCCGTAGAAATGCAGATACCAGGAGGATTGCGGAGTTTTTTGTCAGAACTGAAGTTACCGACCCCGATCCCCACATGGTTTTTCTGGACAGCGAAGAGACCAATACTTTCAGGGCCGTCTTCTCTAAGCTGAGCCCGATTGAACAGGAGTTGCTGCGGCAATACTATGACAGTAAAGAGCCGTTGGAGAAGATTGCCGCTCAATTGAATATGAAGAGTACGGATGCTGCTAAAATGATGAAGCACCGCACCATGTTAAAACTCAGGGGACTGATAAAGAAATACCTTGGCACCATATAATCTCTGACATACAAGCTAATACTAAAAACAAATGAAAAAACCTGGAACCCCCGAAGACATCACCGATTGGATCGACCAATACCTTTCGGATGCGATGTCCTGTGATGAGCGCAGACATTTTGAAGCGGCTGTCCTGGAAGATAACGGACTGGCCGGCCAGCTGGAAGAGCAGGCTGTTGCCAGGAATATTCTTCATGAGGTTTTTACCGAAGAAAAATTGAGAAACCAAATCCGGATTTTACAGAGACAGGAGAGAAGGTGGACAATTTACAGAAGAGTTTTGAAGTACGCCGGTGCAGCATGCGTAATCGCGGTAAGCTGCCTTTCTTTTTTGTTGACGAGCCTCCCGGTTTTCCCGGATTCCGAAAATGATTTTACAGTCATCCGGGGTGCTGATGAAAGCGTGATGCGACCGGATCGAAGGGCTGTTTTCGATCGGTTTTTTGCCGGTCAGGCGCATATAGCCGAAGGGCAATATGCCGCTGCCGTGGGGGATTTTGAAACTGTTCTTGAGAATCAGGATTTGAGATCCTACTTCCGGGAAGCCGCCGAATGGCACCTGGTAGTGGCCTATCTGAAAAGCGGAAGCCTCAGTAAGGCGGATCAGCTGTATCGCCAGTTTAATGAATGCCAGGATTGTGAATACCAGGTTTCAAAAGTGAACCGCTGGAAGATCTGGCTGCAAATACAATATTCACGCGCGTTGTCGTAGGCTTTTTCGGCACCCGGGAAAAATCGCAGGGTTTTGACCGGGAGTAGTTCCGGTCGGCAGCAAAGCGGGAACAAAATACATGGTGGGCTCAGCTATCCGGAGGCAGTTGGGCCACGAGATGGCTACCGCTCATCGGGTCTAGTCTGATCGGGACATGCAATATCCAAGAATATTCAAATCTCCTAACCTTACCCGCGTTTTTGGCGCCTGGCAGGAGGAAGATCTAAAATACTGGCACCACCGTGTTGGTGAAATATTCGGCAGGACAATTTCCGTTTGCGTCGAAGCCACGGATGAAAACGAATTGCCTGCCGGCTGCCGGATCAATCCGCTGGAATGGCAGGTTTTGGATGAGTTGTGTAATATTTTGCGCTGCTCACGGAGCAGTTGGCGGTTCTGGACCGTCGAACTTGTAGAAAAAGCCATCCCCGACCTGGTAAAAGCCTGTATCTGGAAAAACGCCATATTACAAGAACCTACTTACTATCGTGACGTTGTCAACCGGTACGCAGAAGAAGGTTTAGGGTTCCTTAAAGGACTGACTGATTATTTTACACGCTATAGTCAGGATCAAAAGGCGAGCACCCGCAGACATCTCGTAAACAGGTACCTGGCCGCTCCTTATACGGACGGTGACGCGCATGCAATTCTGATCCGTGCATTGAGATGTTTTGTTACACTCAGAGTCAACAGGAAATCAAAACAGGAATACTTGTTCAGGTTTACGCCTGATCTTCGCCTTTCGCTTTGGGGTCGGGTGTTTGATAAATATTTATATGAGCAGCTGTGCCTTTATATCTATCTTTTTAGAAACCAGGAGGAAGCCCATTTTTTCCTTGAACGGAGGCAGCAGCTGGTCAATTTCGTGAGTACGCGCCTGCCTCCCAACCATGAAGATCTCGCGGAAGTGATTGTGGGCGAAACATTCGATTACCTGATCAAGCGCAGGAATGCTTATAGCAAAGTGCCCGATGAGATCTGGATTGATACCGGATTGGATACTTTTTTTATCGGGAATATTCTGAGCAGCAAGCGTATTCAGCGGTTTTGGGGAAAGAGAAAGCGAATGGATGAGCAGTTTGATGAGGAGGAATGCTGCGGACAGGATAGCCAGTATGACGACGATGTGTCTGTAAGACCTAAGAAAAGTGCGGCTGTAAGCCAAACCAGGGATTTTTCTTCCTCCGGCAACAGCGAACGAAACAGACTTTTGCGTTACTATGTTAATAAATTGGAACCCGCCTGCCGGTCTTATTTTCAATGGGAGTTTTTTGGAATCCAGACCGACGGGAAAGAAGCGTTTGAGACACTGAGAATGAACGATATTGAAAAACCTTGCCTGAAGAAGCTACGCGACATTCTGATTGAAAATGGATACTATGACTTATTTGTAAAATGAAGAGAGAATCGATCGAGGCATTGTTGGAAAAGGCGCAAAATGGCTATTTGACCAAAGACGAATACCGGGCTCTTCAGAAAAAAATAAAATTGGACCACGTTTTTCGTGAGAGGGCTGTCAAAGCAATTTCTACCGAGGGTTTGGGAGATCCTTGCGGCAGGGTCGCGGAAATGGCAAAGGAAGTATCTAGGCACGTGTACTGGCCCGACCCGCCCTCTGGAGAAGGATTGTGACACCTGTTATTCGGTTTTGGAGGGAAGAACGGCGTCTTTTTTCAAGTAAATGAAAAAAAAGAAAAAAAAGTCGGAAAGTCTGTTACCTATAAGCAATCAGGTTAGATTAAATAATGTTTTTGTTAATTACCTAAGTTTAAGCCTGGAGAAAGAGGTCGTATTGGGGGGCCTTAGCTATTATTAGCATATGATCTCTGGATTCAGTGGCTAAAGTGCAAACACCTTATACATACATGGAAATGAGCATAGCATTTACCGTGTATCACGAAATTGGTCTGAGTTACTAACTCAGGCCAATTTTTTTCTCAATTTGAACACCGCACTCCTAGTTAGTAAAACGTTTGCTCAACGTATCTGGAAACTTTAACTGTTTGCCGGGTTTTTTTTATTAACCAAAATTGTGCTTATGACGTGTTCGGTTATTCTTTTTCGATCTGTCTTCACTGATTTGACCAGCTTTTTGCAATTGCTGAAGGATATCCGATGCATCACCGGGCTTAGCTTCATGCCGGGTTTTACGTTAAATTTATTCTCCTACAATATAAGTTTACAGACATGGTACTATACGAAAATGATGAAAGCAGAGACATTCGGGTGCGGTTGGCAACCATCACGAAAAGAGAGTGGCAGGTTTTGTTATTACTGGCTGAGGGGAAGTCGGCCGGTGAAATCGGTGAGAAATTGTGTCTGACGACCAAGAGCGTTCATAACAGTAAAAACAGGATTGGCAAAAAGTTAATGAAGCGGGGGTATATGATGCTCGATCACTTTGCCAGGGAGAAAAAGGAGATATTGTTTCATTGGTTCCGTCTCTTTGAGTTGAAATCATTCCAGGAACGGATCAGTATCGTTTTCGACAGGCATGTTTCTCCGGATCGGCTCAATGGTTTTGGTAGTATTTGAACCTACTTTATCAAAATTGAGGTACGGATTGTTTTTATTCTATTCTAAAGTTTGATATTTTTGTTTAGAAATCGATTTTTGGAAGAAGCGGTTCTATAGTTGTGTAGCCGAGTGGTTGTAAGCAGGTTATTTTGTCTATGGATATATAGATTTGATCGTTATTTTTTCGGCTGAATCTTTACAACTTGAACAGAATTTTGCTTGGGTATAGAAGTTGATCTATTTCATAAAGTCAGTATTCTAAGTATCGTTTATGCGGGCCGGGTTTGAGATGGAGCGAACCAGGTATTGGTCTTCCGGCACGTACACGTTGTAAGAAATTGATGCGCACACTATACATACTATATGATCAGGACTCCGTAAGAGTGGTGGCAAACTAGTTTCACGGCGTTCACAGGTGAATGTGACATGCTCTGATGATCAGTTTTTGTAGCAGAGCATGTCCATTCGCTGGATGGATTTTGTGAGCAATCACATCTCCAAAGTAATTTTTATTACCCGTTTTCAGCATCTACTATACTTAATGGACAAATACTATGCGCGTACAGAGTTTACTGTGGATGGCCTGTATTCCGGCCATCGAGTCCAACGCTCAGTTGGTTAACTTTTCTTATGATCATGCGGGAAATCAGATTCTAAGTGTCCGCGACGGTGCGCTTCCCGTAAGACTTGTGTATTTTAACGCCAGCCGGGCAGAAAATGCGGTAACACTGGCCTGGCGGACGGCAACGGAAGACCAGTCGGACTATTTCGGGATAGAGCGAAGCTCTGACGGGAAGTCGTGGAATGAACTTGCTGTAGTCACTGCTGCCGGAAGTTCTGAAACCGCGAAAAGCTATACCTGGCTGGACCTTCATCCTGTAGCGGGGAGCAATTGGTACCGGATCAGGATCATGGATTTGGATGGGACGAAAGAATATACACCTATCCGTAATGTACCTTTTAAGGGTGAAATCCGTTTCGGACCCAATCCTGTATCGGACGCCCTGTCCGTGTACGGGATCAAAGATACCTTCGCGCTGGATCTTTTCGCACCGGATGGTAAAAAACTGCTTAGTATTCCCCGTTTATCGTCCGGGATCCCCATTGATCTCCGGGGTTTTCCCCCGGGGCTGTATTTTTTTCGTTTGACGGAGACCGACGGCAAAACAAGTACCTATCGAATTGTGAAGGAATAGATCCCTTTGAATGCTCGCTTTCTTGTACCAATCATACTATACAATTATGAAATCTTTTATTATCCTGGTGTTGGCCACCTATTCTCTGTTCCTGCAAGCCCAGAACCATTCAGGCTTGTTGAGCCGAGATGAATTTGACAGTAGAGGACCAGACAAAACACTTACTGTCGGAGGTACCGCCGGCCTTTCCGACGTTTCGCTTTCCGGTTCAGCGACCTATTCAGTTCCGATACTGTTGCCGCCCGGGACAGGAGGGATACAACCAACACTGTCACTCGAGTACGACTCGCACGCCGGACCGGGAATAGCCGGAATGGGTTGGCATCTGTCCGGACCGTCTGTAATTGGACGTATTTCTCAATCCCGATATTTTGACGGTATTACCAGCCCTGTCGGGTTGGGGATTAATGACCGCTTTTCGCTTGACGGCAGGCGTCTGGTCAGTATTGCGGGGGCTTATGGTACCAAAGGTTCTACTTACGGAACTGAAGGAGAAGATTTTTCTATTGTTACTCTCAAAAAAACGCAGGCAACTGGGCCGGAATGGTTTGAAATGGTCACCAGCGACGGAGTCAGAATGGAGTACGGGAGTGTCGCCAATGCCAGATTTGCAACTGAAGACGGATCTGCCGTTTTGCTTTGGATGTTGAATAGAATGATCTATCCCAATGGGAATTATATAGATTACGTATATGATGATGGCGGCCGGGATCCCAGGATTCTTAAAATTTTGTACACCGGTAATGCCGAGGCCGGCCTGGTTCCTTACAACGAAGTTCGCTTTACTTATTTACCGAAGAAAGAAGGTGCATTTTCAGATGAGAGAACCTCCTACATTGCCGGATCTGCTGTCAAAAGCAAATGGCTGCTGTCAGCAATAGAAGTATATGCGGAAGCAATGGCTGTTCGGTCTTATCAGTTTGAATACGGCCATGACGAAGCGAATTCTTATCTGAAGCTAATCCGGGAGTATGGCGCGGAACCTACAGATCTGCTCAACCCGACTGTTTTTCAATATGGGGAAGCCGGGGCTGTCTGCATTAGTTCCACGGAAGATATGCCGCTCGGTGATGAATTGGTTTCATTTGCTGCCGACTTTAACGGAGATGGTTTAAATGACTTGGTTACGAGCACTGGTAAACCGGAGAACGGATATGAATTTTCTTCCGAGTTCAAAATATGGGCGAAGCAATCTCCAATGTCGCAAGGCTATTCTCTTCTGGCAACACAGTTGCTTCCCGCGAGAACTATTATCAACGGCCCCGCAAATGTACGGGGGCATAGTGCGCCGGTCAGTCTGCGCGATTTTGACGGCGATGGCCTAAGCGACATACTCACGCTTAGAATTGTTACCAATCCCAAAGGGGTATTTTATATAGACGACCTCACGCTTTATCGGAAGGTGGAAAATCAGTCCTCTCCTTTTGAAATCCAACAGCTTCCGTTACCGACGGACTTCCTGGCAGGGGTGACCGGCGCCAGGCACTGGATCGTGACCGGAGACTTCAGGGGAACTGGTCGAATGAGCTATCTTTTGTTCCTGACCAGTCACAACCAGTCGAAAAGAATTTTTATCGGAGAAAATGCGACGGAGGTATGGACCTGCCTGCCGCTTGACCCGGATGAATCACTCGGCATTCCTGTTGCACAGTGGCAGAATGTCGAAAAGATAGAAGTCCTGGATTTCGACGGCGACGGTAAAGACGACTTGCTTTTGATCAAGGACAATTATTTTGAAATCTTTAGTTTTTCAGACAATCAGATCCGGAGCCTTTACCAGCATCCGACGTTGGATATGGATGAAAAAATACTTCCGGGGGATTTCAACGGCGATGGTAAAACGGATTTCGTGTTGTTTAACAGTGCCACCATGGCTTTGACCCTTTACACCTCAACAGGAAGAAGTGTTCTCCGGAGGTCTCTTTCGATTCAACCCTCCTGGCCTGCAGAGGTGAAAGTGAACGGAACCAACATGCTCAAAGTAGGGGATTTTAACGGGGATGGCAGAAGTGACCTTTCTTATGATTGGGATCGAGTTAATTATGTGATGTTTCCCGACGCGGCTTACACATATGTATATTCCGGCAATGATCTTTACTATAGTACGGGCGATTCATTTACTTATCGTCAGGTCAGTTATGATAGCTACGTAGAGGGGCCTTACTCGCCTAACATTTCTCCGGTAAAAGCAATCTCCCGAACTTATATTGAGCCTACTCCTGCCGACCTGAATGGCGACGGGCGTACCGACTTGTTTTCTGCTCTGGGCGGAACGTTGTATTGCAGATATTTTCATCCGGATGGCGCTGAAGGCAAGCTGCATCGGGTGAAGAATGGGGTTGGCTATGAAATTGAATGGCAGTACCAGAAAACCGTGGGCAACAGCAGCTTTTTTAACAACGACGGGTTCCGTTCCGAATTTCCGCTCGTGATACAAAATCCGGTAGCTTCGCTGGTGTCGCAAATAAGTCGTTCGAACGGGGCGTCGGGGAATAGTACTATCGGGTATCGTTATTATGGTGCCGTTTTCCATAAAGGGGGAAAAGGTTTCCTTGGCTTTGCAAAACGACGCATTGAAGATCGCGCATCAGAGACTGTCAAAGTCGATGAGAACATTATCGATACCTATTATTCCGTTCTGCTTCCCTGGAAAACAAGGGTTTCCCTTGCAAGCGGCCGGGAAGTTTCTTCGACCGTATACGAGCACGAAGTGAGGGGAGCCGGGACAAAACGCTATTGGGCGGGCATACGTAATATCAGGCAGCGTGACGAGATCCGTGGGGTCACCAAAGCGATTGGGCGGGTTTTTGATGCTTACGGAAATATTACAAAAAGTGTCGAAACCATACCCAAAGTTCTTGAGACTGAAACAAATACCGTGTACGAGCAATTCGGCGGTACGGTTGCTAATAAACCTACCTTGCTTTCAGTAAGTAGCAAGAGGGAAGGGGAAGAGGCTTTTGCTGTCACAACCGTATTTCAGTACAACCCGATCGGACAATTGGAGTTAAAAACTGATTTTCACGGGACTACCCCTGGGTTATCCTTTCGCTACAGTTACGATGGGTTCGGCAATTTAACGAGTACTCTTGTGACCGACGGTGCTTCGGAGCGGGAAACATCAAGCCGGTTTGATGAAAAGGGGAGGTTCCCGGTGGTGATGACCGATGAAATGGGATTCAGCAGTTTTACCCGCTACGATTTACGATGGGGTGTTCCTCTTCTGCGTGAAGATATTGATGAACTGGCTACCTCATTTCGATACGATGGCTTCGGAAGGCTTGAAGAAACCATTCCGCCCGACGGGCGCACAAAAAAGGAAATTGAAGGCTGGACAACCGAGGGAGGTGCGGTTTGGTATCGTGAGCTGAAAACAGAAGGGCAGCCTGGTTTCAGGGCGTATTACGACATTGCAGGGCGCGTAGTCAAAGAAGAGATGCAAAACTTTGACGGGTCCTGGTCAATGAATTTAATTACCTACGACTTGCGGGGAAATTTGTCGTCCCGGACTTCTTCACATAAGCCGGGCGAGCCTTTTGATCCGACAATATATACCTACGACGAGCTGGGAAGATCCTCATCCATTAATCGTGGCGTTCTGGGTACTACGACATTCGACTATGAAGCAAAGAACGGGGAGCAGACAATTACGACTACTCTGGAAGGCAAAGGCATAACAAGGACGACTGATGCTGCAGGTATGCTGATCCGGGTGTCTGATAAGGAAGAAACTCTTTTGTATCAATACTTTAGTCACGGCGGATTGAAGCAGGTTAGTTCGGGGGGCAAGGCATTGATGGAGTTCGAGTATGATGAGGCGGGTAGGCAAACCGGGTTGAAAGACCGGAATGCCGGTTGCATACAATATCAATATGATGCCTTTGGCCAGTTGGTATGGCAAAAAAACAGTGGCGACAAAGAGTACTTTATGGCATACAACCCTGGTGGACAGTTGATAAGTCGCCTGGGACCAGAGGGGGAAGTCACGTTTTCATATGGCGTCGCGAATTCAGCGGGAGACAGGAGAGGAAAAATAAAACAGGTAACTGGGCCGACGGTAACGGATGTAACCGGATATGCATATGATTGGCAGGGGAGGTTGGCATTCATACACGAGGAAAATGAGCTGGGTGTCTTCAAAACGGGATATACCTATACACCCAATGGAGACATAGCCTCGATTTCCTATCCTTCCGGACTGGTAATCAGCTATGACTACAATTCCAGCGGATATCTTGAGATGATAAGAAAGAATGCAGAGATTATCTATCAGACGCTGGCAGTCAATAGCTTGGGCCAGGTGACACGTTATAAAAAAGGGAATATCGAGACGTCTCTGGTAGATTACGAACACGGTTTCCCGGTCAGGTATTTTACGCCAGAAATACAGGATTTGCATTTTTCCTGGAACTACTCCAGGGGTACTTTGTCCGGTCGGCGTGACGACAGGAAGAGAAAAGCTGAATGGTTTACCTATGATCACCTTGACAGGCTAACACTTGCCGGACGGCCGGAGGAGCAGAATCAGGAAGTGAGCTACCATGCAAACGGGAATGTGGATTTCAAAAGTGATGTGGGTGTTTATCAGTATGACGAAAAGCGTGTTAATGCGGTTGTGTCTGTGTCGGACCCATTTGGATTGCCTTCTTTTCGTCAGGAAATTATGTTTACTGATTTTTCGCAGCCCCTTAGAATAAAAAGAGATAGCAGGGGTTTGGGTACGATTCAAATGGATCTCCGGTATGGTGCGGATCATCAGCGTATCAAAAGTGAGCTTCGTCAAGGCGGCAAAGTGCGGTTTTCCCGGTACTACTTTCAAGCGGGTTTTGAAATGGAACATCGTGAGGGCAAACAGACGTTTGTGCAGTACGTGAACGGCCCGCCGGGTTTGGTTGGAATTGTCGAAAGCAGGGCTAACCAACATACCATTCACTATACCTTTACTGATCACCTCGGCTCCATTCTTACCGCGACCGACCCAGCCGGCTCATTAGAAGTTGAACAGTCATTTGACGCATGGGGAAGAAGAAGAGATGCTTTTTCATGGTCGCTATTATCTGATTCATCTTCGGTCGCACAACCTCCGTGGCTTTCCAGAGGGTTTACAGGCCACGAGCATTGGGATCATTTTCGGCTGATCAATATGAATGGCAGGCTTTATGACCCGACAACGGCAAGAATGCTGAGTCCTGACAACCATGTGCCTGATCCGTCTTATCCACAGGACTACAACCGGTACACTTATGCGAGAAATAACCCACTTCTCTATACCGATCCCGATGGTGAACTCTGGAGTGCCGTAATCGGAGGCGTGACAGGCGGCGCCATCTACACGGGCATTCACCTGGCGCGGGAAAAGTCTTTTCGCAACTGGGATTGGATCGGGTTGGGTATGTCCGTAGGGGCCGGCGCCATGATAGGGATGGGATGCAGTGACTGCGGAGCCTGGAAGGTTACTGAAAAAGTTGCCGGCGCACAAATCAGCAGCCAGGCATCCGCTGCCCAGATTTCGGTAGGTAACCGGCTAACTATAAGTGCCGGCTTGGGTATGTCCGCCGGTTCTCACGGGGGCAGGGCGGGACTGAGAGGAACGATTAACTATCGCGCAGGTGATTTCAGTTTCGGCACCAGTTATTTTTATGGTTATAACCATCTGGACGCCGGTGGGAAAACGGGGCAGTTTTCTGAATGGAGCGGGGTGTGGAGTGCTGGTGTGGGCTATTTTTCGCGTAATTGGGGAGGTGGTATCGGGACAACCGCCTGGGGCGGAGCAACCGGGAACAGAGCCGGGAATCTTGTACTGCGTTATAAAGAATGGGGAATCGGCTATGAAAATGACGGCGTGCCTTTTGGCGGCTGGGCTGGTGGAGGTACAGACAGTTATCGTTCTGCAGCCTTTACGATTAGCCGGGGAGACTTTTCTATCGGTACCAGAATATTTACCGGTTACCGGGATCTGGGACTTGTTGGCGGGCCGGAGACGGGCTTTCCTCACGGCAGAGTAATGAACCCTGAAATACATGACCACTTGTTCGCACCCCTTTTTCTCGGATATAAAGGACACCGTCTGGGATGGGATCACTACTTATTCGGGCACGCATTTCAAAACTGGCTTGCCCATGGTAAAATAAAACCACAGAACTGGATTCCCTGGCTTGCGTCCCCATACCGCCCGAATAGACCCTATGGCGGGTACTATCCCGCGTTAAATCCTTATAGCAATTGGTGACTTACTTATGAAAATGCTCGCTGTTGGTCTTATTACTTTCGCATTAGTAATCGGGTGCAGGGGAACCCGTCCGCTATCCCTTGTTAGGGAAAGCAATACGGGCAATGCTTTTCTTACCACCGGATTTTATTTCGGCCAGTTCGAAAAGGACGCATCCAGTTATACTCAAGTTCTTGTTTTCTATCGCGATGGTGCGCTTTTGATGCTTGAAAGTGATAGAAGGAACAGTGTTATTGCCTGGAAGGACTATTTTACTGATGAACGCTATCGAAATAGCCATAAAGCCGCTCCGTATTGGTGGGGTATTTATGCGATGAACGCCGAAAGTTTCAGGATTGAGAAATGGACCAGCGCGGATTACGCCTACCCGGTCATGCAATTGGACGGAAAAGCTCTGAACGATACGACCCTGCTGTTAAAAAGGAGACTGGCGAAGAGAAAGGCCGGCGGTAAGTTCTCGTATTCCTCCAAGACCCGGGAACCTACCGAGCGTTTTGATACGCTTCGGTTTGTCAGGCTGGAGACTAAGCCGGACAGTTCTAATAAGTGGATCAGGTGATACAAGGAGGAAGCGGGGTGAACTGAGATCGTTTATTCTTATGACATTAATCATAGGCTGTCGCTCATGGGAATGTGTAATTCGCCCCTGATTTATTTTTCTAAAGACATGATTCATTCTTTTCATATTCCTGTACTCGGACTGGCGTATTCCGTGGACACACCGGTTAAGGTAGCGCCGCTTGGAATTTCCTCTGTGGCTTCTATTGTCGACGACGTGCTATTGGAGCGCATGCGGGCTTATTATGCCACCCGGGAAGGCTGGGCTTTTGAAGCCATTCCCGACAAGCAAGAGAACTTCCGCGCCAAACGGGTAACTGCTTACCTGAACTTGATGTGGCGCCTGGTTAAGGAACGTTTTGAACAGGTTAAGATGGAGGCATTGTCAGACGGGGGACAGTTGATGCGGTACTTTGAGCTGCTGCCGGAACAATCATTTTTGAAGCTGCTTTACAGGAAATGGCAGGTTATGGAGGAAGGGGAAGAGAAAAATCTCCTTGAGCGTGAAATGAAAGGGAGAATGGAGCATGGATCGGTTGACGTCAATATTATGGCGAAAGTAGACAAGCTCAATCTGACGTCAACCGGAGAAATAGCGACCAGTGATGCGCTTGAGTCGCTTAAGGGATTTGCTGAGAGCGAACTGGAGTCTTCTGTAGTGCTATCGGCCGGAATGAACCCCCGGTTGTTCAGCTATCTGGAGAGTTTCCCTGATTTTTTTCCCGATGAAAATGGGAACCTGAAAAAAAAGGTGATTCTGAAAGTCAGCGATTACCGTTCGGCTCTGATACAAGCCAAGTTCCTTGGAAAGAAAGGAATCTGGGTGTCGGAGTTCCGGATAGAGTCTGGGCTTAATTGCGGTGGGCACGCTTTCGCAACAGAAGGCCTTCTCCTCGGGCCCATCCTGGAAGAATTCAAGGAAAAGCGTGAAGAATTGCGCCAGGAACTTTTTGCGCTTTATCTGAAAGCGCTTGCCGGGGAAGAATCAGGATGTTTGAAGATCCCGGAGACGAAGATCTCGGTGCAAGGCGGAATTGGCACGGCAGCGGAAAATAGCTTCCTTCTTGAGCACTATCTGCTCGACGCTACCGGCTGGGGAAGTCCCTTCCTGTTGGTTCCGGAGGCGGTGAACGTGGACGAGCAGACATTGGGCATGTTGGCTCATGCCAAAAAGGAAGATTTTTATGTGAGCGGAGCCTCTCCGCTGGGTGTGCCGTTCAACAATTTCAGGCCAAGCGGGGCAGAAAAACAGCGCCTCGAGCGGATAGCGAAAGGCAAGCCCGGCAGTCCCTGTACAAAAAAATATCTCGTGTCTAATACAGAGTTTACCAAAGAACCCATCTGTACTGCATCCCGGAAATATCAGGAGCTGAAACTCAACGCGCTGAAAAAGGCGGGCCTCACCGACGCAGAGTATGCGCGCCAGGCGTCCGATGTTATGGAGAAGCTATGTCTTTGCGAAGGACTGGTGACGTCAGCTTACCTGAAACTGGGTATATCGAAAAAAATGAATACCTCAGAAGTAGCAATCTGCCCGGGACCTAACCTGGCCTATTTTTCCGGCGTATTCTCCCTCGATGAAATGGTAGGTCATATTTATGGTAAGCTGGATGTACTTCGCCAGGCCGGACGCCCTAATATGTTTATAAACGAGCTGAACCTTTACTTCGATTACCTGAAAAAAGAGATAGAAATAAATGTCCTGTCTATGAACGAAAAGAAGGTGAAGTATTTGAATCGGTTTAGAGAGCAGATGCAGAATGGAATCAGTTATTACAAGGGGTTGATTCCCCGGATTGCGAACCAGACGGAAGCTTACCGCTTAAAAATGATGGAAGAGCTCGGGGAAGTCGAGCTTAGGCTTGCAGGTCTTACAATAGGCTGATCACGTTTTCGCCTCCTGGCAGGTAGCCTGCAGGTGAGTCGGGGAAAGCAGGGTGATTAGTGGGTTCGCAATAACCACTAACTGAGTATATGGTTGGACACGGTAGAATAAGTCGGTGCACAGTAGAATAAATCTATTTTTGTTTTTATTCTCTTGTAAGCATACTGTCTGAATAACTATTCTATCCTAACGACTTCCCTTATGAATACCCGACGTAGCTTTATTAAAAAAACATCTCTCCTTGCCGGGGGAGCCTTACTGGGAGCCGCGGCGAATGGTCCGGCGCTGGCACTATTCAAAAAGGGGGCTGTCCCAAGTGATCAGTTGAATATAGGGGCAATCGGTATCAAAGGAATGGGGTGGTCCAATGTCAGGGCCGCTGTTAAAGTACCGGGTGTAAATCTGGTCGCGGTGTGTGATGTCGATCAGAATGTAATCGCCCAACGGATGTCGGACTACGACAAGATAAAGGTGGGGGCATCTTCCGGGGTCAAGAAATATGATGACTACCGGCGGCTCCTGGACGACAAAGATGTTGATGCTGTGATTATAGGTACGCCGGACCATTGGCATGCCTTGCAGATGATCCACGCATGCGAAGCCGGGAAAGATGTATATGTAGAAAAGCCCGTTGGTAATTCAATAGTAGAGTGCCGACGCATGGTCGCGGCGCAGAAGCGTTACGACAGGGTGGTGCAGGCCGGGCAGTGGCAAAGGAGCCAGAAACATTTCAGAGACGCGGTGGACTTTGTCCAAAGCGGTCAGCTTGGGAATATTCGTACGGTTAAGGTTTGGTGTTACCAGGGGTGGATGAAACCCGGTCCGGTTGTACCGGACAGCGCACCACCCAAAGGAGTAGACTATAAACAATGGCTGGGACCGGCTCCGATCCGGCCGTTTAATGAAAGCAGGTTTCATTTTAATTTCCGATGGTTTTGGGACTATGCCGGAGGTTTGATGACCGACTGGGGTGTGCACCTGATCGATTACGCACTATTGGGAATGAAAGCTGAGTTACCTAAGAGTGTGGCCGCGCTAGGCGGGCGATTCGCCTATCCCGACTTGTACGAAGAAACCCCGGACACCCTGACCACGCTTTACGAATTTGACGGATTTAATATGGTATGGGACTCCGCTATGGGAATCGATAACGGCTCTTATGGCCGGGACCATGGAATCGCCTATATCGGTAATAACGGAACGCTCATTCTAAATCGAAGCGGGTGGGAGGTAATTGAGGAAAAGCAAGCCAAGAGCAAAGTAAGCATGCCATTCGTGGAGCGGAGCGACAACGGGTTAGACAATCACTGGGTAAATTTTGTAGAGGCGGTAAAACGCCGGAAGCCTGAAATACTTACATGCCCGATTGAGGCTGGCGCCCATGTAGCGACCGTATCCCAAATGGGCAACATAAGTTACAGAACCGGCCAGAAGTTAACATGGAGCAAAGAAAAAGGAGGGTTTACCGATGAGGGCGTGAACCGCAAATACCTGGAAAAAGCTTACCACAACGGCTATAAGTTGCCAAAGGTTTAGTTGGTCCGATTGTGTTCGCATGCATTCGGATGGGGCAAGTTATTCAGCATAGCGAGTCGAATCTGCTTTACAGTCATCAATCTTTAAAGTAAGCCGGAAAGAGTTTAACTGGTCCGGCTGTTGAATATTTCCGCAAAAACCTAAATTTGTTAATATCAGAGACAGATTTATGGGTAAGTGGTTGCTACTTTTTGGGTTCCTGTGTGTCGGTGGTTGGGCGAATGGTCAGGAGAAACCTAAGCTTTCTCCTGCAGAAAAAGACAGCATTCGTTATACCCGCTTAAAGGAGCGCTTTTACAAACGAAAGATTACAAAGAGTATTTACAGGCTTTTTTTTAATGATGTTTATAATAGAAAAAAGCAATCCGGGGAAGTTGTCAGCATAGATTCCAATCCCTTTGCGGCCTATGAAGGCTGGACGGTGCGGAACATTACCATCCGCCAGTTGAATATGCTGGGGACCTCGGTGCATGACACCAATCGGGTCAGCAATAAGTTTCAAAGTTTCGTCAGCAATAAGCTGCACCGCAATACCAATGAGTCGGTGATCAGGAATTCCATGCTGTTTTTTTCGGAAGGAGACCTGGTTGACCCCGTTCTTTTTAAGGACAACGAGCGTATTCTCAGGCAGAGTGAGGTGCTTCTGGATGCGCGTATCATAATAGTTCCGATTGAAAACGACTTGAACCGGGTGGATGTGCTGGTGTTGACCCAGGACGTATGGCCGATTATACCGGAAGGGAGTTTTGGCGGTTTTGATAACTTCAGAGCCGGTGTTACCAATCATAATGTGCGGGGATGGAGCCACTCGAACACTGTTTCAGCCCGGTGGAGAGCGGAAGATACTTTGCAACAACTGGGCGTGCGGGCGATTTACAGGGTGCCTTATATCGGAAGAACCTTTATTACAGGTGAAATGGGGGTAATTTGGGAACGCGATCTGAAGCAGCCCTTTCTCAGGTTTTCGCGACCGTTTCTGTCTGTCGAAACCGTGCATGCAGGCGCCTTTGAAACCGGGTTGAGAGAAGTTCGGGAATACCGGAAAGAGGCAGACAACGTAAAGGAAACTATTACGTTTCTCACGCAGTTTGGCTATTACAACATTTGGTACGGCCGGGCATTCCGGCTCAATCGTAATCGCAATGACCAAAACAAACGAATTGTTGTAGCCGCACGATACTATAAAAATCACTTTCTGAAGCGCCCGCAGGTTACGGCAGATAGTAATCGCCTTTTCTGGAATAAAAATACCCTGCTTTTCAGTGTTGGTTATTCTAACCGGAACTACAAGCGAGACCTTCTCATCTTTGGCTTCGGGCGAACGGAAGACGTGCCGATCGGAAGCATGATGACTTTTACCGCCGGAAGGGATAATTCGGAATTCGGTGGTCGCGGATACGTTGGCGCCCGCTTCTCAAAGGGAGGGTATTTACCCGGAAAATCAGGTTACCTATACGGTTTGTTGGATGCAGGAAGTTATGTGCAGTTAAATAAACTGCATCAGAGCGTTATCAGTACGACGGTCAATTACTTTACACCCTTGATGCACTTAAGGTTGTCGCAGTTCCGGCAATTTGTGAATTTCCGTTATACGCAGGGGTTTCGACGGGACGCGCTTGAATACATCAACCTGACGGATGAATATGGCATCAGGGGCGTCTTCTCCGATCAGCTGGTCGGAAAAAAGCGGCTCAATATGGGTATGGAAACGGTACTTTTTTCCCCCGGTAGCTTTCTCGGGTTTCGGGCGGCGCATTTTGTATTTGCAGATTTTGGCATGATAGCCAATACCGACCGGCTCTGGAAAGGGAAGCTCTACCAGGCATACGGCCTGGGGGTGCGTTTGAGAAACGAGCACCTTACTTTTAATACCATTGAATTCAGGCTGGGCTTCTACCCCAATATCCCTACCTTGTCGAGTGATTGGCGTTTCCGGATCTCAGGTCATACCTCCCTGAGGTTGCAGGATTTCGATATGGGGGCGCCTGAAATAACGCCTTTCCGATAGGACTACCCCTTCGCGAGCTCCTGTGACCGGTCCCGCGCGGCAAAAATGCCCTCCTGGAGGTTTTCGTCAATTTCGCCTTCGCCAAAACGCTTCAGAGCGGCTTCGGTAGTGCCGCCTTTGGAGGCAACGGCCTGTATCAATTCATCGAGCGATTTCTCGGCATTATTGATGAGGTGATAAGAACCGAGCATGGTCTGTTTCACGAGTAATGCCGAAACCGAATCCTCAAATCCCATCTTTTTCCCTGCTTCAATCATGGATTTAACCAGGTAGAAAAAATAAGCAGGACCGCTGCCGCTCAACGCGGTCACGGCATCGATCATTTCCTCACTTTCCAGGTATACGGATCGGCCGGTGGCATTGATGAGGTTCTCTACTTTTCTCAGCTGGCTGTTTTCTACTTCCGGAGTAGCTGTATAAGCGGTAATACCCATCCCCAGCATGGCTGGCGTATTGGGCATAGCCCTGACGATTCGGGTGTGAGCAAGTGTTGTCTGAATGCGCTCAATGCCGATTCCGGCCATTATGGACAGCACAATCTGGTTTTCCTTGAGTACTTCTTTCAGCGCGGCCCCGACTGTATTGAAATCCTGCGGTTTTACCGACAGGATTACCAAATCGTAATCGCCTACCTGGGTGTCAATTACGCCCGTAAGCACACCAGGCCTGAAATTTTCACGGAGTCCCGCCATTCGGTCCGGGCTTTTTTCGACCAACAGGAAGTCGGACGTTTTAACAAGGTCATATTTCAGAAAAGCGTTGGCAAAGGCCATGCCCATATTGCCGCAGCCAACTATCGCAATTTTCATCTATGGAGAGGGGTTTTCTATTTTAAGAGCTCTTCCAGTTTTTTCTCCAGCGCAGCGCCCCGCAAGTCTTTCGCAATAACACGGCCCTCCTGGTCCAGCAGGTAAGTGGCGGGTATTCCATTGACACCGTACATGGCCGCAACATTGGAATTCCAGTATTTCAGATCGGAGCCGTGCACCCAGGTAAGGTTATCATCTTTGATTGCCTGGATCCACTTTTCCTTGTCTTTGTCCAGCGAAACACCGTAGATCTCAAAATTTTTACTTTTGTAACGGTCATAAAGTTTGACTACGTTGGGATTCTCGCGGCGACAGGGGCCGCACCAGGATGCCCAGAAATCCAGCAATACGTATTTGCCTCTGAGCGATGACAGCGTAACGGCCTTGCCGTCAGGGTCGCTCAGTGAAAATTCCGGGGCCAGGTCGCCCACGCTGATCCCCTTGATTCGTTTTACGCCGGCAATAAATGCCTGTGCATATTTCGGATTGGGATTTTCTTTCTGCAATTTATCGGCCAGTGCTTCGAGAACAGGCAGATCCTGCTGACTGTTTAGGAAGTTGTTTGCGGTAAATACCGCAATAAAAGAAGAGCCCATCTCGGGAAGCATGGTTTTGATCTGTGCCATCAGCTCCCGCTCTGCCTTTTCGAAATTGCCCTGTATTTCGTTGATTTTTTTCTGGTCGTTTTTCTGGCTTGCCTTTTCGTATTCAGTATTCCACAGCGCTACCTTTTCGCGTAGTCCACCTACCTGTTGCAGTATTTTGTGGTAATACGTCATGTTGGTAGAACCGGTAATGGTGCCTGAAGTCTGAACCCCGTCTTCATTACTGTCATTTGCATCGCCGGCGAGGGTAAATTGCTCACCGCCTTCCGCCAGGAAGTTAAGTCGTTGCCGGTTGGCCAGGTTAATCTGGTATACGTTTCCGCCATCTGCCTCTGTCCGGGTAAAGCTGAACGTGCCGTCTTTTGCCAGCGTGGTGGAGTCGAGGACCACCGGTTGTTGGGTTGCGCCGAGCTGCAGATAAACTTTTGTTCCCGGCACCCCGTTTTTAAAAGTGCCTTTGATCGTAAAAGGTTTGGGTTGCAGGCCGTCTTGAGCGGCTACTGCCGACCATCCGGAAAACAATAACGCAAGCAGCCAATGATGGTACGATCCTTTCATTCCCTATGCTAATTTTTCGTTTAAAATCTGATTGACGACTTTGGGATCCGCTGTACTGCCGGTCTTTTTCATGACTTCGCCTACAAAGAGACCGATCAGCCCTTTTTTCCCTTTTTTATATGCGGCTACCTTGTCGGGCATGCCGTTTAATACCTGCTCTATCAACGTTTCAAGTTCTCCGGTATTGCTGTTCTGGATCCAGTTATTTGCCTGCGCCAGGTCTTGGGGAGCACTTTCCGGGTTTTCCAGTAATGCGGGAAACAATTTTTGCGTAGCGATGGTGTGGTTAATGACACCCGACTCAATCAGTTCGACCAGGTCAGCCACTGTTTTCGGTTGGATCGGGAATTCAGCAATACTCAATCCATTTTCATTAAGGTAGGAACGTATTGGGCCTATCAGCCAGTTGGAAACGGTTTTGAAATGCTGACAATGCTTGCAAACTTCTTCAAAATAAAACGCCTGCTCTTTTTCATCGCTCAGCAACCCGGCATCGTATTGCGGCAATCCGTAATGCGAGACGAACCTTTCCTTTACTTCCCAGGGAAGCGCGGGCATTTCACTCCTGATTTTTGCAAGCCACTCGTCTGACAGGACGACCGGGCTCAGGTCCGGATCCGGGAAGTACCTGTAGTCATTGAGGGTCTCCTTCAGCCGCATTCCGTAGGTCCGTTCCCTGTCTACATCGTACATTCTGGTTTCCTGCACAATCTTTTCCCCTTTATCCAGTAAATCTGCCTGCCGGGACTGTTCGTACTCAATGGCGCGCATGATGTTCCGGATGGAGTTCATGTTTTTGATCTCCACCTTTGTGCCATATTCGCTTGCGCCAACCAGTCTCAGCGAGATGTTTACGTCCGCTCTGAAAGAACCCTCTTCCATGTTGCCGTCGCTGATATCAAGGTACCGGACGATCCGTCTTACCTCGGTAAGATATAACCCGGTTTCCTCGGCCGAGCGGAGGTCGGGCTCGGAAACAATTTCGATAAGCGGGGTGCCGGCCCGGTTGTAGTCCAGGAGGGTGTCGGTCTCGCTTCCGTCATGTACCGATTTGCCCGCATCCTCTTCCAGGTGGGCATGATGAAGACGAATGGTCTTTTCTTCTCCCTCCCGGTTCGTGATTTTTACACCACCGCCAACACATATAGGTGCCTTGTCCTGCGTAATCTGATATCCTTTGGGGAGATCGGGGTAGAAATAGTTCTTGCGATCAAAAATCGTTGTCCGGCTGATCGAACTTCCGCATGCGAACCCCAGACGTACGCCCAGTTCAATTGTTTTTTTATTCAGCCGGGGTAGTGTTCCCGGCAGAGCCAGCGTAAGAAACCCGATGTTGGTATTCGGCGCCGAACCGAAGCGGTTGTCGTCCGGAGTGAAAATTTTAGATTCAGTAAGTAGTTGACAATGTACTTCCAGACCTATCACAGTTTCGTATCGATCGGATACGCGGGCTGACTGATTTTGAGAATTATTCTGATGCATAACTGGTTCAAAAATACAACAAAAAACGTTTTTGACCGGCATCGGAAGGGAAAAAGACAAATTGGAGCGGAATCGTCGCTTGGTGATTTAAACTTTCTAACTTTGCACGCAAAAAAGAAGGAACTTAAAAGCGATAGCCGGAGAAGTGGAAATAACGCCCGAAATGTTACAAAAGATAGCCCATTTGGCGAGATTGGAGGTCAAACCGGAAGAAGAAACCGAGCTGGCTGCGGGACTTGCCGAGGTGCTGAACTGGATGGAGCAGTTGACAGAAGTAGATACTACAGGGGTTGAACCGCTGACCCATATCAACGGTGAATACAATATCTGGCGGGAAGATTTGGCCTTCAATAGCCTCGATCGCGAGGTTGCCCTCGAGCTTGCTCCGGATCGTAACGAAGCCTACATCAAAGTGCCTAAGGTGATTGAATAGCTCCTTTTTGTGCCTCAATAAAGAAGCATCAATGTCGCCACGACCGTTAGTATGATCATGGCCTGCCGGAATTCTTTTTCGGGAAGAATTTTTACCAGCTTGATACCAATCAGCGCGCCAACGGCAATGAACGGGATCGTGGTGAGCCCCAGTAGCAGGGTTGGAAGATCAAGGTTGTCCCAAACCCAGATCTGGAGCGGCATCTTGATGAAATTTACGGTCATGACAAACCAGGCGCCGGTGCTCACAAATGCAATTTTATTCAGGCGCATGGAAAGCAGGTAAACCGTGACGATCGGTCCGGCCGCATTCCCGATCATGGTGGCAAAGCCGACCAGTAAGCCGAAGAAAGGCGAATAGTATTTCGACGAAGTCACCGATTCGATATTCGATTTCCGTTCCGACCAGACGAGTACGACCAGGCCGAGCAGGATACAAACTGCCATCAGGGCACGAAACGACGAAGGTGCAATATGATTGCCTACCACCAATGCCAGGATCAACCCCAGAACGGTCCACGGCAAAAGCCCGAAAATGTTTTTCAGTCTTAGCTCCCGGCGGTAGTAAACGACCGCCATAACGTCTGCAATGCACAATATCGGGAGCAGTACGCCAGTAGACGCTTTGGCGCCGAAAAGATAAGCCAGTATCGGTACAGAAAGCGTTCCTACCCCGTGAATACCGGTTTTTGACATGCCAATCAGCACAGCGCAGGTATAAAAAAGCAAATACTCGGTTCGGCCGTGCAGGAGGCCTTCCGGCAGGTGTAGAAATTCCACTCGGAGCGGTTCGTTAAAAAGTTGAAGATGCGAATGTAAGATTTCCCTTTCAGCACCCCGAAAAGTTGCATCCTATTTTTAGGGCTATTCTTCCATTTCATCCCGTAGCATCCGCTCGGCCCGTTTCAATTCTTCCAGTGTTTTTGCCTGGCCAAGCGCATCCGCCAGTTTCTGTCCCAATTGATAGGTTTCAAGTGCCTGGTCGAATTGTTCGGAATCAGTGTAGAGCTTCCCCGCCTGGTAGTAGGCCGGCAAATAGTTTGGGTGCCACTTTAGCAAACCCTCCAGGTAATACAAAGCTTTCTGAGGATCTGTATTGGCGTATTCCATCGCCAGTGCATAAATATTAAACGGGTCGTTGGGGTCTTCCCGGTAGTATTCCAGCAGGAGTTCAAGTCGTGTAGGGGTTGACATAAATAAAATGTTATGCTTGCATACTAATTACTTTTTTCTGACTATATTCGCAATCTATGTTGACAGATCCTATAATCAAATAACAGCGGAGCATGAAAATACTCGTTTGTATCACCAACGTGCCGGATACTACTGCCCGGATCGCGTTTACCGACGGCAATACCAGGCTGGATAAAACAGGTGTTCAATACATCATTGGTCCCTATGACGACTACGCGCTTGCGCGCGGTGTAGAGCTGAAAGAGCAAACCGGCGGCACGCTCACAGTACTGAATGTCGGGACGGGCGAAGGGGAGCAGCAGATCAGGAAAGCGCTGGCAATTGGCGCTGACGACGCTATCAGGATAGATGCAGAGCCGGTTGACTCTTTTTTTGTGGCGGAACAAATCGCGCACATAGCGCGCCAGAATCAATATGACCTCATTCTGATGGGTCGCGAATCAATAGATTTCAACAGTGGTATCGTGCACGGCCTGGTGGGTGAGTTGCTGGATATCCCGTCCTACTCACCGGTAATGAAACTTGATATTGAGGGCGGCACGGCCCGGTTTACACGGGAAATAGATGGCGGAAAGGAGTTTCTTCAAGCGTCGCTTCCGTTGGTACTGGGGTGCCAGGAGCCGATTGCGGAGTGGAAAATTCCCAATATGCGTGGGATTATGACGGCCAGAACCAAGCCGCTCCAGGTTCTTCCACCCGTGGCCACCGATGAGATGAGCGTTCTGGAAAGATACGAGCTGCCGCCGGCGAAAGGAGCCTGCAAGATGATACCGGCCGACCAGGCGGAAACGCTGATCAGGCTGCTGAAAACGGAAGCCAAGGTATTGTAACCGGGAGCCGAAGATATTCAAAATCATTCACCGACCCGGGGCGATCATCAGGGAGCAGGCAAGCGGACAGGAGCGGTGCTATTCCGGAACGGGTCATCAACTCAAGAACAGAAAATGTCAGTATTAGTTTTTTTAGAAATAGAGAAGGGGTCGATCAAGAAAACGTCCCAGGAGGCCATTGCCTACGCAGCAGCAGTTGCATCTAAAATCGGGGGAACCGTGACGGCGCTGGCATTGGGAGAGGTTAATACCGGCGAATTGGCCAAAGCCGGGCAGTTTGGCGCTTCCGAAGTATTACATGTAGCGGATTCCCGGCTCAACCAGGAAAATAGCCTGGCGTACGCGACTGCGCTGGTACAGGCCGTCAAAAAGTCGGCGGCAGAGGTTGTCGTACTGGCGAAGTCGGGCATCGGCGACGCGGTCGCGGCGAGATCGGCAGCGCGGTTGAAGGCAGGTATTGTCTCCGGTGCGACGGAACTTCCAGATCTGGAAGGCGGCTTCAAAGTGAAGCGAAGCATTTATACGGGAAAAGCTTTTGCAACTGTTGCGTTAAAAACGCCGGTTAAAATTATCGCTGTCCGAAAAAATGCGATCGAGGTGCAGGAGGGCGCCGGTACGGCCACGGTAACTCCTTTTGAGGTGTCTTTCGAAGATAAGGACTTTCGTGCCAGTGTGACGGGTGTTGAAAAGTCCGGCTCGGATATTTCCCTGACCGATGCCGATATTATTGTATCGGGCGGCAGAGGTATGAAAGGGCCGGAGCATTGGCAGCCGCTCCTGGACCTGGCAGCGGCGCTCGGGGCTGCAACCGGGTGTTCCAAACCGGTTTCCGACCTGGATTGGCGCCCTCATCACGAGCATATCGGCCAGACCGGAATAAAGGTATCGCCGAACCTCTACATCGCCTGCGGTATCTCAGGTGCTATCCAGCACCTTGCCGGGGTAAACGGCTCAAAGTGTATTGTGGTAATTAACAAAGACCCCGAAGCACCGTTCTTTAAAGCGGCCGATTACGGAATCGTGGGCGATGTTTTCGAGATACTGCCGAAATTGACGAAAGCAGTTAAAGGGGAATAGAGGGGAGTCGGAAATCAGAAATCAGAAATCGGCTCCGTTTGCTTCCGATTTCCGACTTCCCACATCCGATTTCCTCAAAACGGCCTTATTGCCTTCACAAACCGGTTTCTGAAATAATTGGAAAACAGGTTATCTTCAGTAACTCCGCGGGATGAAGAGGCATGGATGAAAAGAATGTCGCCTTCGCCGCGGATTTCGGTAATAATGCCCGAGTGGGAGACATAACCTTCTTTACCTCCTTCCGGGACAAAAAAGATCCAATCGCCGGGACGGAGGTCCTTTATTTGTTCCACTTCGTTGCCGAATTCGGATTGTTGCCAGGAAATGCGCGGCACTTTAATGCCCATTTCGGTATAAACCTGGCAGATCAGGCCGGAGCAATCAATCCCTGCCTTGTCGTTCCCGCCGGACCGGTATGGGGTCCCGGTGAAGGTACGGGCAATCTGAACGACCTCAGGTACGCTGGCCGCATACTCACCCGCAGGTTTTACAGCCAAACTTTTACGGGGTTCGGGCGTAGTGCGTGCCGGTGTGTTGCCGCGGTTGCCCGTTCGGGAAGATGGCTGCGTTTTATTTCGGTTGCTGCTCCCGACTAAAGTAGGGCGACCTGAGGCATTTCTGCCGCCAGGCTTTTTCTTGTGTACACTGTTTTTGTTTTTACTTCCGGCGCCGCGGTATTCCGGCGACGAACGGGGCGTTGTTTTAAAAACTTCACAGGAAGTCAACGTAAATAACAGAAGTATAAATAATCTGGTGCTGATAAAACTTTTCATGGACAATACCAGGCTGGTCGCGACGACTGAATAGTTGGCAGGTATGGTAACATAAAGAAAACGAAGTTTTGCCGAAAAATTGCCGCTCCTTGTTAAAATGCCGCTATTTTTTTCTAAAAACAGCTACATTCCGTAGTTTTGTCACTAGTTTCCAATCAGATAACCATCATCGTTGAAAATTGTTTGCGTGGGTCGGAATTACGCCGACCATATTGAAGAACTGAATAACGAGCGGCCCGATGCCCCCGTGATTTTTATGAAACCCGACTCCGCCCTTTTGCGGCCCGGAGAGGACTTCTATATCCCGGATTTTTCGGAGGATATCCACCATGAAATCGAAGTGGTGGTCAAAATCAGCCGGATGGGCAAATATATTGAAGAGCAGTTTGCCCGCAAGTATTACGATGAAATAGGTCTCGGGATAGATTTTACAGCGAGAGACCTGCAAAGTAAGCTGAAGGCGAAAGGGCTTCCCTGGGAGCTGGCGAAGGGTTTCAACGGTTCGGCGCCCGTTTCGGACTTTATTTCAAAAAACGATCTGGGAGACCTGCAGCAACTTGATTTTTCGCTTGAGATCAACGGTGAACCCAGGCAGATCGGGAATACTTCCATGATGCTGTATCGGATAGACTACCTGATTTCTTTTGTTTCTCGATACTTTACCCTGAAGACCGGCGACCTGATCTTTACAGGCACGCCCAAGGGTGTGGGGGCGGTAAAGAGCGGGGATTTGCTGATCGGAAAGCTGAACGGGGCGGAAATGTTAAGGTTGAATATTAAGTAAATGGTTGTTTTTTCTTGTCTGATGCGGCGCTTGTTCGCTTGTGTGGTTGGCTTATCCATTCTTTCAGTCTTTCACCCGGTTCCGGCGCAAAAAGCCAATTACCCGGCTAACTATTTTGCATTGCCGGTTTATCCCGGGCAGCCTAACTCACTTTCCGGTGCATTGGGCGATCTTCGTACCAATCACTTCCATGCCGGCATCGATGTGCGCACACGGCAGAAAGAAGGACTTCCGATAACGGCTGCTGCCGAGGGGTTTGTATCAAAAATAGCGGTTCAAAGGAGTGGGTATGGAAAGGTGCTTTATATCAGGCACCCCAACGGTATGACGACCGTTTACGCACACCTGATGCGGTTCAGCGACCAGATTGACCAGTATGTACGCGCGGAACAATATAAACAGCAGTCGTTTGAAATAAACCTGACCCCCGAGGAGGGGAGATTTCCGGTCTCAAAGGGACAATTGGTTGCGATATCCGGGAATACGGGCGGTTCCGAAGGTCCACATCTGCATTTTGAAATCCGGGACTCGCGCGACAATTGTCTGAACCCGCTTTTCTTTAATTTCCCGGAGATAAAGGATACCACACCGCCCCGCTTTGTGAGCATTGCGCTAAGCCCCCTTGATATGGACAGCCGGGTAAACGGGCGCATTGACCGGCAGGCTTTCAGGCCGGACCCCAAACCTAAACCCGGAACCGGAGAGGAAGGACGATGGGTTTCAATTAAGGACACCATTCGTGCTGCCGGGGTATTGGGCCTCGAATTGCAGGCCTTTGACAGGATGGATGGAACGGGGTTCAACTATGGCCTCAATTGCATTGAGGTCAGGATTGACGGGAAGGAGGTGTTTGCCTTCAATATGGAAAAGTTCCCGATAGATGTAGCGCGCGATTATAACTACCTGATCAACTACAAAGCGCGTGTAGCAGATTGGGAACGGTACTACAAATGCTATAACCCGGAGGGGAATAAGCTTGATATTTATAAGACCGACGCGGGAAGAGGAAAAATTCGGTTGAATGACACACTATCCCATACCGTTGAAATCAAGATATTTGATTCATTTGAAAACTGGAGCGGATTGCGTTTTATTTTGAGCGGAGAAAAGAGTGACTTAAGGGCGGCAACATCGCAAAAAGGTAATACGGAGCTGGTAACAACCGACGTTTCCGGCCATATTCTCAAGCTGACCGCAGCAGGTAATACGGGTGTACTCTATGAGTCCGGGCGGGAGATTCCGCTCAAGGCTGCCTATGAAGACGGTGGTCGTTCCGTTTTCCTGGCGAGTCTGAAACAGCACTTACCCGACTCGGTTCGCATAGGCGCTTCCGTTAAAAAGTTGAATTTTGCGGGCAGGATTGCGCCGGGAGCTGCCCGGAGGTATGAAGGGAAGGACGCAATAATAGATTTTGGAGACAGAAGCCTGTTCGATACACTTTATTTGAACGTTTGCCGGGTCGGCAATACCCTGCAGATTAATGATTATACCGAACCGCTCCGGGGCCCGATTACCGTATCATATCGTCCCGACGTGGAAGAAAATGTGAAGGGAAAGACGCATATTTATCGTCTTGTCAACGGAAGGGACCAGTTTATTGGCGGCGAATGGTCAGAACAAGGCATCAGGTTTGACACCCGCGAGCTTGGCACGTTCTACCCCATGGCGGATGCCGAACCGCCGCAGGTCAGGTTGCTGCAGAGCACGCCGAAAATGATCAGTGCCAGGATTGCAGACAACCTGTCCGGTATCGCCAGCTTTAAGGCCAAAGTAAACGGGACATGGGTTTTGATGAATTATGAGTACAAGCGTAATCTCATCTGGTCCGAAAAGATAGAGGATGCAGTGCCTTTCGAAGGAGAGCTGGAGTTGGAGGTCACCGACCGGGCAGGAAATATTACCATTGTGAAAGCGCCGATTGCGGAGCCGCCGCCCCGGAAGACCAGGTCAAAATCAAGGAGGTAGGTTTTCCTGGAAGCAATTTTTTTATTGATGATAGACCCGAAAGGGCAGAATATTGTATAATTAAGGATAATGATGCCGTCGGTAGGTGAAAAAGCACCTGATTTCAGAGAAAAGGACCAGGATGGAAACTGGGTAAAATTGTCGGATTTTCGGGGAAGTAAACTCGTTTTGTATTTTTACCCCCAGGATGCAACTCCTACGTGTACCACCCAGGCCTGTAATCTGAGGGACAACTATGAGGCCCTGCTGAAGCAGGGGTACAAGATCCTAGGGGTGAGCCCGGATGACGAAAAATCACATCGGAAGTTCATCGCCAAATACGAGTTGCCATTTCCGCTTTTAGCAGATACTGAGCGGCGTATGATAGAGGCATACGGTGTTTGGGGCGAGAAAAAGATGTATGGCCGAACCTATATGGGCGTTTTTAGGACTACTTTTGTCATTGATGAGAAAGGAAAGATCCTGGAAATAATCTCAAAGGTAAAAAGTAAGGACCATACCAGTCAGATTCTGGGGTAACGGAGGTCTGAGCAATGAGGTGAGAGGATTACGGCTGGGTCGGGTTAATGCTTTTCATACAGGTAAAGTAAATCAGTTAGTTAGCAAATAAAGTAACCTATTTATAATGGAGATCAATCAGCTAAAAGATGTTGCCAGTCAGGTCCGCAGGGATATCGTCCGTATGGTTCATGGGTGCAAATCGGGCCACCCCGGCGGGTCGCTCGGGTGTACGGACTTACTAGTAGCCCTTTATTTCGAGAAGATGAAACTTGCGGAAAAGGACGGCAAGCCTGCATTTGAGATGGACGGAAAGGGAGAGGACCTGTTTTTCTTGTCAAACGGACATATTTCGCCGGTTTGGTACAGTGTGTTAGCGCGTCGTGGCTATTTTGACGTTTCGGAGCTTGGTACCTTTAGAAAATTGAACACACGCCTGCAGGGACATCCTACCACGCATGACGGTCTGCCCGGGGTCAGGATTGCTTCCGGCTCGCTCGGACAGGGTTTATCTGTAGCAATAGGCGCAGCGTTGGCTAAGAGACTGAATAAGGATGAGTCGAACGTTTTCGTCCTGATGGGCGACGGCGAGCAACAGGAAGGCCAGGTTTGGGAAGCGGCAGCGTTTGCGCCCCACCACAAAATGGATAAACTGATTGCCTTTATTGACTATAATGGCCAGCAGATTGACGGACCTACGATAAGCGTACTCGACAACCGGGATTTGGCAGAGAAATACAAAGCATTTGGATGGGAAGTGATTGAGCTGGCGAAAGGCAATGATATGCCGTCGGTTCTGGAAGGTATTGACCGTGCCCGCGCAGCTTCCGGGAAAGGAAAACCCGTTGCCGTAATTTTGCATACCGAAATGGGCTACGGTGTAGACTACATGATGGGAACACACAAATGGCATGGCGCGGCTCCCAATGATGAGCAGCTTGCAGTTGCCCTGGCACAACTACCGGAGACTTTAGGCGACTATTGAACCGGGGCATTCTCAAACCAATAATTGTTCACCCGTCAGGAGAACCGTTTAGCAGGTCCTGATTTTTTTTGAAACCGATCATGAAGAAGTATACATATACCGAAAAGAAAGACACCCGCTCGGGATTTGGCGCCGGGATGGAGGTCCTGGGAAATACAAATCCTAACGTAGTAGCACTTTGCGCCGACCTGGTGGCATCTCTGAAGCTGGAAGCCTTTATAAGGGACAATCCGGAGCGCTTTATCCAGACCGGTATCGCCGAAGCCAACATGATTGGTATTTCGGCCGGGCTTACAATTGGCGGGAAAATCCCGTTTGCATCCACATTTGCCAACTTTGCCACCGGCCGTGTGTACGACCAGATCCGGCAAAGCGTCGCTTATTCAGGCAAGAACGTAAAAATATGTGCGTCTCACGCGGGGCTTACGCTCGGCGAGGACGGGGCTACTCACCAGATACTGGAAGACCTCGGCCTGATGAAAATGCTGCCGCACATGACCGTGATCAATCCTTGTGATTATAACCAGACCAAAGCTGCCACCATCGCAATCGCAGACTACGAAGGACCAGTTTACCTTCGTTTCGGACGGCCCGTTGTCCCGGTTTTTACGCCTGCAGATCAGAAATTTGAAATCGGTAAGGCCTGGACGGTAAACGAGGGGAAAGACGTATCCATCTTTGCTACCGGCCACCTGGTTTGGGAAGCCATTCTGGCGGGTGAAATACTGGAGCAGGAAGGAATTGATGCTGAAATTATCAATATTCATACCATTAAGCCGCTTGACGAAGAAGCGATCCTGAAGTCTGCAGGGAAAACGAGAGCGGTAGTAACTGCAGAGGAGCACAACCGCCTGGGCGGTCTGGGCGACAGTGTGGCACAGGTTTTGATCAAGAATTTGCTGGTACCACAGGAGTATGTGGCTGTCAACGATAGCTTCGGGGAAAGCGGAACGCCTGACCAATTGATGCAGAAATATGGTCTGACGGCGCAGAATATTGTGGAAGCTGCACGGAAGGCTATTGCCAGAAGAGGGTAAGAATCGAAGCGGGTGGGCGGATAGAATTAATTCGCAAATCCTGTTAATTTTGCTGAAAGTTCAGAACTGCCAACGCAACAAACGTTGGCAGTTTATATATTAGGATGACCGACCAGGAATTACTAACACTTTTCAGGGCGGAAGGCGGTAAGACAAAAGCCTTCAATGAAATGGTCAAAAGGTACCACCAGAAAGTGTATTGGATGGTGCGGAAGATGGTCATTGATCACGACGACAGCAACGACGTGACCCAGGAAGTTTTTATTAAAGCCTGGAACGGTATTGACAGTTTTCGTGGCGAGTCGCAATTGTATACCTGGCTGTACCGGATCGCATCCAATGAATCGATTAATTTTTTAAATAAAAAAAAGCGGAAACTCCAGGTTCCTCTTGAAGACGTGGAAAGAGAGCTTGAAGACAAACTGGAGTCCGATCCGCTGATTGGCGGGGACGAAATCCAGCTCAAGCTGCAAAAGGCCCTGCTGAAATTGCCTGAAAAGCAAAGACTGGTATTTAACCTTAAATATTTTGAAGAGCTGCCTTACGACGAGATCTCGGAAATCACCGGTACTTCGGTGGGGGCCTTGAAGGCATCCTACCATTGGGCCGTCAAGAAGGTCGAAGATTTTTTAAACGGAGAAGATTAAACCTTGTACTTTTTAAAAAGTCTTACAAACGAATGCAATCGGATGCACAGGTGCCGGACAGCGTCTAATGCAATAAAATAGTTAAAGCGGAAATAATCATGGACGAACGCAAACGCATCAGTTTGGGAAATGTAGCGCGTAAACATCCTTTTCAGGTTCCGGAAGGTTACTTTGATACGCTCTCCTCGCAAATTATGGAAAATGCCGCCCGACTGGAAAACGAGGCGGGCACCAGGTCGCTTCCGGTTCCGCCGAAGCGTAATGTCTTCGGCAGTTGGTGGCGGGCTCCGGCGGTTGCAGCCAGTATCGCGCTGGTGGGCGGGCTGATTTGGTTTACTTTGCCGGTGCGGCAAGGTCCGCTCGGACCTGATGAGCTGGCCGCCGTAAGCGATGAGGCTATCCTGACCTACCTGGCGTCTCAGGACCTTGACTATGAATATCTCGCGAGCCAGGATGTAGTCCAGAAGGCATTTTCCGACGAGTCGACGCTTCTGCCGTTGCTGGATGAAGTGGACGAGTCGGTTATTCGCGAACAATTACTGGAAAACACGATGTATGATGAAGCTATATAATTACTTTTTCAAGAACCGGCGCGGGCCGAGGATTTTGCTGCTGATAGGTCTGCTGTGTACGGGGGCTTTGTCGGCCAGCGCACAGCGTTCCGAGGAAGAGATGCGCCAGATCCAGGACGCCAAAGTGAGCATGATCTCCAACCGGCTTAAACTCACCCCGGAGCAATCCGAAAAATTCTGGCCCATGTACCGGGAGTATTCGGAAAAAAGACGGGGTTTAAGGCGGGCTCAGCGGAAAATCATCAATCAAAGGCGCGACGGCGGCCTGACTGATAAAGCCGCTCTTGAAAATCTGAAGGAAGTACAGGAGCTCAAGCAGCGTGAGGTTGACCTGGAGAAACAGTACCAGGAGAAATTCCTGACGGTTATCACACCCTCCCAGCTTACTGAATTGGAAAGCGCAGAAAAGTCGTTTAACGATATGTTGCTGCAGCGCTTAGACCGGAAAAGGGAGTAACAGCGCCTCAGCAGTTATATCGGTAAGAAGCCGACAGCAGTTGAAAGAGTTCTTCTTTGACGGCTGTCGGCTTCCTTTTTTAAGCAAGCGTGGCGTCAAGGCTCAGATCAGCCTTCAGCAGCTTTGAAATAGGGCAATTTTCCTTTGCCGAAGCAGCAATCTTCTGGAATTCTTCGTTCGCGATGCTGTCTACTTTGGCTGTAAGAACAAGGTGACTCTTTACAACTTCGCCTTTTGCCGGATCAAGCGAGACCGTCGCCGCTACATTCAGCTCATCTGCGGTATATCCGGCAGCATTCAGATCAAAGCTGAGCTTCATGGCAAAACAGCCGGCGTGGGCGGCGGCTATCAGCTCTTCCGGGTTGGTGCCAATCCCCGATTCAAAGCGTGTGTTGAAAGAATATTGAACTTTGTCAAGAACGCCGCTTTGCGTGCTGACAGTCCCTTTTCCTTCTTTCCCGGTACCGTTCCAAATGGCATTCGCTTTCCTGTTGATCATAATCGTGGTAAGTTTGGTGAATGAATAAGTATTATACCGGTATCTGGAATGATCCAAATACCTATTTTTGTAAAAATACAAACGGAGAACCATTTGTCTATGGAATTCAAGAAAGCGGAGCGGCTGGAACACCTGAAATATGATATCAGAGGGCCGGTTTATCAGAAATCCCTTGAGCTGGAAAGCCAGGGCTACAAGATTATCAACTTGAATATCGGCAATCCGGCGGCTTTCGGTTTTGATTCCCCGGATGAAATCGTGCACGATATCATCATGAATATGCGGAATGCCCAGGGGTATTCCGACTCCCGCGGTATTTTTTCCGCGCGGAAAGCCGTGATGCATTATGCCCAGACAAAAGGTATAGAGGAGGTAGGCATTACTGATATTTTTATCGGAAATGGTGTAAGCGAGTTGATTTTGCTTTCGATGCAGGCGCTTTTGAACCCGGGTGACGAAATATTGATACCTTCCCCCGATTATCCGCTTTGGACCATGTCGGTCTCGTTGAGCGGTGGAGTGCCCGTTCATTACGAATGTGACGAAGCGGCTGACTGGAACCCCGATATCCAGGATATTCTTGCCAAGGTTACGCCGAGAACCAAGGGCATCGTGATTATTAACCCCAATAACCCTACCGGCGCCGTTTACAGCAAGGAAACCTTGCAGGCAATCGCTGAAATTGCCGAAACGCACAAGCTGATAGTTTTCAGTGATGAAATTTATGATAAAATACTTTTTGACGGCGCGGCGCACTACCCCACGGCAACCTTTGTCAAAGAAACGCTTTGCGTAAGTTTTGGCGGGCTGTCCAAGAACTACCGGTCAGCGGGGCTAAGAGGCGGATGGTTAATTCTCAGTGGAGCAAAACAATACGCAAAGTCTTATATTGAGGGGATTCTGTTCCTGGCCAGTGCGCGCCTGTGCCCCAATGTTCCTACCCAGTTTGGTATACAGACCGCGCTTGGCGGGCACCAGAGCATCAATGAGCTCGTGATGCCGGGCGGGCGCCTCTATAAACAAACCAACCTGATTTACGACAGGTTGACCGCCATCGACGGGATTTCATGTGTGAAACCCCGCGGAGCACTTTATTTGTTCCCGAAAATTGACCTGAGCAAGTTCGACATCCGTAATGACGATCAGTTTATCTATGATATGCTTGTCGAGCAAAAGGTACTGATGGTGCCGGGCAACGGGTTTAACTACAAAGGCAACGACCATTTCCGGATCGTTACCCTGCCGACGATCGACGAGATCAATGAGGCCATTGATCGTATAGAAGCTTATTTGAATTCCAAGCGAAGGCTGTCAGTCCCTGCGGCGGACGAAGTGCTCTCCTGAGCATCTGCTACTTGCTTCCTAAACCTCCGGTCTGCATCATGACGCAGGATTTGAAAGACTATGAACAGAAAAAGCAACGGCTTTTTCTGTTTTTATGCGGTTTATTTCTTACCAATGCACTGATAGCGGAGGTAGTGGGCTCGAAGATTTTTTCCGTAGAGCAATTGTTGGGGATGCCACCGGTCCAGATTCCCGTGGGCGGTCAAAAGCTCGATTTCAACATGACCGCAGGCGTCGTGAACTGGCCCATTGTATTCGTTACCTCCGACATTATCAATGAGTATTTCGGCAGGAAGGGGGTTAAGCAAATATCCTTCCTGACCGCCGGTTTTATCGTATACACTTTCGGGGTGATTTACATAGCTACTGCGTTGCCGCCTGCGCAGTTCTGGCTGGATGTGAATGCGGTCGACGACGCGGGGAATGCATTCAACATCAATGAAGCTTTCGCCAGGGTTTTCAGACAGGGAATGGGTATTATGCTCGGCTCCATTACTGCCTTTTTAATCGGGCAGCTCCTGGATATTTCGGTTTTTAACTGGCTGCGCAAAGCAACCGGAGGCCGGTACATCTGGCTTCGGGCGACCGGGTCAACCATGTTCTCACAACTGGTTGATAGTTTCGTCGTGATCGGGATTGCCTTTTATGTGTTTGGGGACTGGTCGCTCAAACAGATTTATGCGGTAGGGATGGTGAATTACTTTTACAAGGGCACGGTGGCAATCCTGCTGACGCCACTTCTTTACATCGCACATTTCCTGATAGACCGCTACCTGGGCGAGAAAAATGCCGAAAAGATGATCCGGGCCGCGGAAAAGTCTTCTTACCAATAAATAGCTGATCAATAAGATTCCTGCTCGTTGGGGAAGGATTGCGCCTTTACGTCTACCACATAATTGGAAATGGCGTCTTCGATCACGGTAGCGAGGTCGGCATATTGCCTGAGAAACCGGGGTTTAAACCCGCGGTTAATGCCGAGGAGGTCGTGCAGGACCAGGATTTGCCCGTCGGTATAGGGACCGGCCCCGATGCCTATGGTCGGGATTTTTATGCTTTCTGTGACTTCTTGGCTCAGTTTTGCCGGGATTTTCTCCAGGACGACAGCGAAGCAGCCTACTTCGTCGAGCATGGCGGCATCTTCTTTTAACTTCGCGGCTTCTGCTTCTTCACGTGCGCGTACCGTGTAGGTCCCGAATTTGTATATGGACTGGGGGGTAAGCCCCAAATGCCCCATTACAGGTACCCCGGCGCTTAATATTCTCGTAACCGATTCCCTGATTTCCACGCCGCCTTCAAGTTTGACCGCGTGGGCACCGGACTCTTTCATAATCCGTACGGCTGATTCGAGTGCTTTTGCCGAGTTTCCCTGGTAAGAGCCGAATGGCAGATCGACCACTACCAGCGCCCTTTTTACCGCGCGTACCACCGATGTTGCGTGGTAGATCATATGGTCAAGGGTAATGGGAAGGGTGGTCTCATTACCGGCCATTACATTTGAAGCGGAGTCTCCTACCAGGATAATTTCTACTCCTGCGGCATCCACCAGTTTTGCCAGAGAATAATCATAAGCGGTCAGCGATGAAATTTTCTCGCCGCGCATTTTCATTTCCTGGATGGTATGAGTGGTGATGCGTTTTACTTCTTTTTTATGAACAGACATGTTTCAGAGATCTAGATGGTAAAAGATAGCCTTTGGGGAGGTGTGGCAGAAGTGTTTGTTAACGCCTTATCAGCCAGGATTCGGGGTTGAGCTTGGTGGTGTTGCGCCATACCTGGAACTGTAGTTCCGATGTCCCTTCACCGTCGGTGGCTACCACTCCGATATTGTCACGGGCCTTTACCCGCTGGCCCGGTCGTACAGATGCCGAGCGTAATTTTGCATACACCGTCATATAATCCCCGTGTTGAATGGCCACTACATAGCCATAGCCGGGCATGCTGTTGACATCCAGCACGAGGCCGTCATAAACGGCCCTAACGGGCTCGCCGGCGTTGGTCTGGATGTCTACCCCCAGATTGTCAACAATAATTCCTTTTAAGACCGGGTGAGCCTGGCGCCCGAAGTGATCGGTTACGAAACCGCGGACCGGCCAGGGAAGCCTCGCCTTAGAAGCGGTAAAGGAAGAGGCCAGCTTGACTTCTTCGTCTGTCATGCCGCTTAAATCCAGTTTTTCGGCTTCTGTTTCGGGTTTAGGCGCTTCCCCGCGGGCTTCCCGTTCTGCACGTTCTCTTTCGGCTTTTTCCCGTGCGGCTTTTTCCCGGGCGAGGCGCTCACGACGTTCCCGTTCTATTATTTCCTTTAGGTTTTTTTCCAGCATCGCGGCCTGTTGCCTGCTTTTGGCCAGTTCGACACGCAGCTCTTTTTCCTGTTTGGAAAGCTCGGTTACTACCGTGTTTTTTTGTGTCTGCATGACGGTAAGCTTTTGCGCTTCCGACATCCTGTCGCTCAGAATTACTTTTTGCTGGTCTTTCTTAGAGGTAATGCGTGATTGCTGGGCCGCTATTTGAACTTTCAAAGCTTCCATTTGTGAAGCCTGGTTTTGTCGGGCGTCGGTATATTGTTTGAGGTATTTGTACCTTAGCACAAACTGGTTGAAAGTATTTGCCGAAAAAAGAAAGATCAGGTTATTGAGGGTGTTCATCCGCTTGGATGCCTCGTAGATCATTTTGGCGTACTCTTTTTTTAGCTTTTCCAGGTCCTGGTCAAGCTTTCTACGCTCAATTCCGAGCGTGTGAAGTTCATTGTCAAGTAATTTGAGGTCGTCGTTCAGCAGGCCGATTTGTTTTTGTTGCGCTGTAATCTGCGAATTGATCACCTGCAGCTGCTTCATATTGACGTTCTTCTGGGAAGAAGTCTTTTTGAGTACGCTTTGTATCTGTTTGATCTTGTCCTGGTTCGCTTTTTTGTCTTTCTCCAGCTGTTCGCGGTTGGTTTGTCCGAGAGCGGCACCGAAAAAGCCGACTGACAGGGTAGCGCACAGAAGGAACAGGCTTATCAGCTTTTTATAAAAATGCATAGGGCAGAAGACCTCCTTGTTTTTTGGCAAAGTTAATCAGGTTTTAAAATTAAAAGGCTTTTTTGTAGTTAATTGGAACCTGAAAGGGGAACACCAGGGCGCTGTCCGTTATACTGACGCTGGTGTGCTGGAGACGTATGGCAATCTGTTGGGCCGATTCCGACCGTGTATGGGGTTTGACGGACAGGTTCAAGGTCACTTTGTAGGGGATTGAACGTGCGTCTACCGTTAAAAAATCGTCAAAATTGGCTATGGCCCGGTTATTTGTCTTGAGGTCTATTGCTTCCATGCTCCTGGTTTTTCCTATTGCCTGCTCTATGACGTTGTAAACGGCCAGAAAACCATCGTCCTGCCTGACGAAGACCTTTCCGGGTTGTTCCCTGACCGAAAATTTTTGCGAGGGGTACCGGGGGATTTCCCCGAGGAAGAAACTCTGTAATAACGGATAGTCCAGGGGGAAACCCAGCTTACCCGCGAGCGTGGCATAGTTGGCGTCAAGGTAGATCTTATTTACCCTGTCGATGATCCGCACACCTTCGACCGAAATAATACCCCGAAGTACTTCGAGCCCGAGTACGCTGGCCGAAAGCCATATGGCGCTGTCTTTTTTTACCCGGAACGATACCCCCGCATTGTCAATATTCTGCCGTTGGCTGGTTATCCAGATTTTAGAACGTGTAGTGAGGTGCCCGAACGGGGTCTGGTCCCAGAGACTGTCCGGAAGCGAATCAACCCGGGTGAAGGTGTCTTCCGGGGTGGTGAGCGAAGGTAGTTTCTGGGGTTGACGGCGCTTACAGCCGGTCAACAGGGCTGCTATAAGGAGGGCATAAACAATAAGTTGCTTAGTCATATACGGTGCCTGAAGCAATTTTCTTGTCGATATTGGCGCTTTTTTCGCCCATTTCCCTGGCTTTTTTCCATTGTTGTATCGCCCGGTCACGTTCGCCGAGTTTGGACAGCACATCGCCATAGTGCTCGAGAATGGTTGCGCTTATATTTTTGGGGTCCTGCAAGGCTTTTTCGAGGTATGTTTTAGCCCCCTGATAGTCTTTCTGCATATACAGTACCCATGCATGTGTATCCAGGTAGGTTGCATTGCCGGGGTATTTTTTGACCAGCTTTGCCGACATCTCATTCGCCTTATCCAGCTTTTCTTTCCTGAGCGAAAGAAAGTAGCTGTAATTGTTCAGGACATGGTCATTTTCCGGATCTGCCTTGAGCACAAATTCATAAGCCTCGTCCGATTTTTCGTGCGCTTTTACGCCATTATAGGCATCGCCCAATTGTGCATAAATATGCTTTTGCATGGTTGGGTTGCTGTTTACGAGCTTCTTACTCTCCTCCAGGGCGGAAACGGCCTCCTGGTAACTCTTTTTAACCAGGTTGGCGGTTCCGTTAAAGAACCAGAAAACGCCCTGGTTGGGGAAGACTTCGAGCGCGTTTTCAGAATGAACCAACAGGCTGTCAAAGTCGCCCAGTTCCAGGTCCATTTGTAACAAGGCAGCCCACACTTCGTAGGTAGACCCGTTGAGGCGCGCCGCTTTGGCGTATGAATCCCTGGCTTTTTGCTTTTGGTTGGTTTGCACCAACAGATCGCCATACCAGGCATATAGGTTGGGCTCATTGGGGTGGGTTTCAATGAGTAATTTCAACAGGTGAATTGCGTCGGACCGGTCATCGTTTGCTTTCAGCATTGCCAGATAGCCCTTCATCACCATGATTTTCGGGGAAAGGTCGAAATTGGGATTGCTGAATACCAGTTGAAGCTCACGGTTGCACTTCTCTGTTTCTCCGTTCCTGCGGTAGATATCTGCCAGCAGGAGATGGGCCTGGGCTTCATCCGGGTTGATACGGAGCGCTTCCTGGAGAACAGGAGTCGCCTTGTCGAGCATATTGTTGGCGCTGTACAATTCAGCGAGCTCCACATAGTAGTAGGATTCGCCGGGGTCCGAATCAATCAGTTTTTTTGCTTCATCGATAGCTTTGTCGAGTTTGTTCTGTCGGAGGTAAAGCTTCTGCTTTTCCTTAGAGATTTCCTCGGTTACGCCGATGTTCTTTTCCAGCCGGTCATAGGCAGAAATGGCTTTTTCCAGCTCGTCTGAGAAAAAATAGACAGCGGCCAGCTCCATATTGTACTGGAGATTGTTCGGGTCGATTTTTAGTATTTCTTCATAGACTACCGCCGCTTCTTTGTATTTTTTCTGGGTTGCCAGGTTTTCGGCCAAAAACTTTCCAAAATATACGTTGCTCTTATCCAGCGCATACGCCCTTTTTGCGGATTCAATGCCGTCAGGTTTATTGAGCTTGATCTGTGCGGTCGCCAGCAAATAATGAGCGGTCGCACTTTGAGGAGCCTGACCGGCCAACTCTTCAAAAATCGCCAGTGCACGGTCCGTTTCTCCCCGCACCATGTACTTCATACCCTCTATGACCAATTCTTCTTCACTTCTGAGCGAAGATGTTTTTTGGGTGGCAGCAGCGTTTTCGGTTTCTGTTTTTTTCTTCTTTTCCGTTTTTTGCCCTTGAACCGGCAAAATCCCTGCAAAGGCACAAAACAGTACCAGCAGCAGCCTGGAGTGGCTTCCGGTTAAACTAAAAAAAGAACCGGCCGGACCTTCTGTGCGCATTGCTGGGGAGTACCGATTGGAAGGACAGGCAGGTGAAATAGCTGTATGTGAATTTTTGCGATAAAACATTATGATTACGCGGCGCAAATTCAGAGCGATCAGGCTCAGTACACCCTCTTTCGTTTGAAAACAAATATAACAATAGCTCGACAGAAATCTTTATTTATTTCCTTCTTGTCGGCTACGGGCTCAAGTGCCATGCGTTGAGTTATACTTATGCAATAACGAAGAAGTGATTGGCAAACGTATGAGAAGGTCTTAATAGGAGGGGTGTCGTGAGGCTTTGCTGTACAAACGGAAATGGCCTATTCGTGTATTCTGTACAACAAAGTTTCAGATGGCTGATAATGGAACGCATGGCTTCTGTTGAATGGGTATCCAAAGAACAGCCTTCGACAGGCTCAGGCGCCGTCCGGATGGTGCCTGCCGGATGGCGCCTGCCGGATGGGGCCTGAGCTCGTCGAAGGCTGCCTACCGGATGGCGCCTACCGGATGGCGGATGCCGGATGGCGCCTGAGCTCGTCGAAGGCTGCCTACCGGACCGCTGCCACCCGGACGGCGGGTGAGCCCGTCGAACCCCTTTAACACAATCTGCCGGATGTCTGATCTTCAACCAGGTCAAAAGCTAAAGGTTGTTTATTTAAATCAAAGCCAGCCAGCGCCGCTTCGCTCGAATTTGTGGCATAGAAGCCGGGTAAGGAAATAAAAAAGCGCCCTTTTCGGGGCGCTTGCGGGATCAATATTCGTCTTCGTTGAAAAAGAAGTCATCTTTGGTCGGATAATCCGGCCAGATCTCTTCAATGCTTTCATAGGGTTGGCCATCGTCTTCGAGCTCCTGTAAGTTCTCCACTACCTCGAGCGGGGCACCTGTACGAATGGCGAAGTCAATCAGCTCATCTTTGGTAGCCGGCCATGGGGCATCCTCCAGGTAGGAGGCAAGTTCAAGTGTCCAGTACATATTGTTAAAACTTTAAATATGTTTCGAAATTTGGAGTGCAAAAGTAGAAAAAAAATGTTGCCGTCAAAATTTTGAAGCTTTTTATTGAGGATTAATTTTTTACCGGAAAATTGTGAGAATTTTGGTCATTAAATTCTTGAAAAACAAATGGTTTCTTTACTTGGCAAATCCTATGTTGGTTGAAGTATGTGCTTATTCTCTGGAGTCGTGCCAGAATGCGGAAAACGCCGGAGCCGGAAGAATTGAGCTTTGTGCCGGGCTTGGCGAGGGAGGTACTACGCCGAGCACCGGCTTGCTGCTCCAGGTCAGGCAGCACGTTAAAATTCCGGTGTATGCGATGATCCGTCCGAGGGGCGGGGATTTTGTTTACGATGAAAGGGAGATTGAGACCATGTTTACGGATATAGAACAGGTCAGAAAAGCAGGAGCAGACGGTATCGTAGTAGGTGCGCTGCTCCCGGACGGGACGGTGGACGTGGCGCTGACGAAATCGTTGGTACAGGCAGCAGGACCGCTGGGGGTGACTTTCCACCGGGCTTTTGATCTCACGCCCGACCCTAAAGCCGCGGTAGAGGCGATAATAGCAGCCGGGGCGGAGCGGATTCTGACTTCCGGACAGCACGCAAACGTAGACCTGGGATTGGAAACGCTGCGGCGGGTAGTCGCCTACGCGGCCGGCAGGATCGAAATTATGGCAGGCGGGGGGGTAAAGCAATCCAATGTGGAGCAATTGATTGCCGCCGGTGTGAACTGTATCCACTTGACTGGCAAGGCTTTCCGGAAGGGTAGGCAGGTGTTTTTCCCGGAATCCGTTTCCATGGCGGGCGAGCAACCCGACGAAAGATCGGTGATGTACAGCGATCTCTCGGTGTTGACGGAGGTGGTAAAAAGAGCGGGCGGAAGGTAATCGAAAGAAAATAAGCCTATTGTTCTTTTAACAAATTACTATATTTGCGCCTTGCTAAAATAATCATAACTATAATAACATTTTTACCGTGAATTCTAATACTTCATTGATATGGAATGTGTTGCTGACACTTGCTGTTGGGACGTTGTTCTTTTTGCATTTCAATGGCAAAAAAAGCGGAGGCAGCTTTTCGGCTTCTGATTCTACGTCATTGGCGGGCCGTCGGATCGTGTATGTGCAGGTAGATTCACTTCTGAGCAAGTACGAATACTTCAAAGAGGTGCGCAAGGATCTGGAGAACCGTCGCTACAAGCTGGATTACGAATTGAATAACCGGGGGAAGTCGTTGGAAAACGAAATTGCATTTTTCCAACAGAAAGCGCCTACCATGTCGATGGAGCAGGGAAGGTCCGTAGAAGAGCAGCTCATGAAGAAACAACAGGATTTCGTTCAATACAGGGAGCGTGAGGCCCAGAAACTGGCTAAGGAAGAACTGGACAGGAATGAAGAGTTGTATTCGCAAATCTATGAGTACATCGACCGCTATAACCAGGAAAACGAATTTGAATTTGTGTTGGGGTATTCAAAAGGAGGTGGAATTCTTTACGCGAACAAGGAATTGGACGTTACCGAAAAAGTGTTGAATGGCCTTAACGAGGAGCACCGTAGCAAAAAGAAAGATTCAGGCGATAAGGAAGCGCCTAAAGATTCTACTGCAGGCAAAAAGAAGTAAACGGCGGGCGTTGACTCCGCCCTGTGAAATCGCCTCTGCATCGCGCAGAGGCGATTTTTTTTTTGCCTGAAATTGATTTTTGGTGCTGGTCTGCAGAAAAATGATTATTATGGATTACAGATTTTAATTGGACCTACAGGCATCTCCGCAATGGAACTTTACTACTCCTTTTCAATTCTCATTGTTCTTACCGCAATTTTCTCCTATATCAACGAACGCTTTTTAAAACTGCCTTCGACCATCGGGATCATGCTGATGGCCATGGTGGGGTCTATTGCCGTAGTGCTTTTCGGGACGATTTACCCCCACCTGTTCGAAGAATTTTCAAGTTTTATTTACAGGCTTGATTTTACCGACGTGCTCATGGGGGCCATGCTGAATTTCCTGCTTTTTGCCGGCGCCATTCATGTAAAGTTGTCGGACCTGAGAGAGCAGAAGGGGCCGGTCGTAGTATTTTCGACCGTCAGTGTTTTGATTTCAACGTTTGTAGTAGGCCTTCTCCTGTATCACATTTTGCCTTTGGTGGGGCTTTCGGCCCCGCTGATAGAATGCCTGGTTTTTGGAGCGCTGATTTCACCTACCGATCCTATTGCTGTATTAGGAATTCTCAAAAAAGTAGGCGTTTCGAAATCCCTTGAGACTAAGGTGGCCGGGGAGTCTCTTTTTAACGACGGAATGGCAGTCGTCGTTTTTGTAGTGTTGCTTCAATTGGCACAGGGTAAAGAAATGGACTTGTCGTTTGCAAATGTTACCTGGCTGTTTGTCAAAGAGGCGCTGGGTGGTATCGCCCTCGGTATTGTGCTGGGGTTGATCGGGGTGAGAGGAATGAAGAAAATCGACAGCCATAACGTTTCGGCCATAATAACGCTCGCTATTGTGATGGGGGGATACCTGGTGGCGCGTTCGATGCATATTTCCGGACCGCTCGTCATGGTGGCGTCCGGTCTGGTGGTGGGCAACGTCTCCAGGCGCGACGACGTACTTTCGGTAACAGCGCGCGATTACCTGAACAAGTTCTGGGAGCTGATCGACGAGATTATGAATGCCATTTTGTTCCTGATTATAGGTTTTGAGCTGATATTGATCCGGGACATTACCGATTATTGGCTGATCGGGGTAATATCGATTGCGCTGGTCCTGTTTGCGCGATGGATATCGATCTGGATCCCGACAAAGATCATTCCGTTCAAAACGAAGTTTAACAAGGAGACAGTAAGGATACTGGTTTGGGGAGGCCTCAGAGGCGGCGTTTCAGTGGCCCTGGCACTTTCGATTGATGAACGGCTGCACAAGGAGCTCTTTTTGTCTATCACTTATGTTATTGTTGTATTCTCCATTTTTGTACAGGGACTTACCATCGGGAAGGTAGTGAAGAAGGTTAGTGAAGGTGGAGAGTAGGCTTGATGTTTGTGAAGGTGGTGTGACAGGAGGAGGGGTGGGGATGGAATACTGAGTGGATGTAGCCGGATGGTCCTGCCGGCCGGTCATCCTGAGAAAGAAGTTTTTTTGCCAAAACACCTTGTAGCGGAGATGACAAATAGATGTTGTCAATGGGAGTCAATGGTAGCCGGAGGCTACCACCCGGACGGTCATCCTGAAGCGGAGCGCAGCGGAGTCGAAGGATCTCCTGTTGCTATAAAAAAGCCCTCTGAAAGGGATTGAGTGCAGGAAGCGGGAGATCCCTCCGCTACGGTCGGGATGACCCTCCGGTCGGAGCGGCGCCAAACCTGTTGTTGTCAATGGTAGCGCATCTTCCGGATGGTCATCCTGAGCGGAGCGCAGCGGAGTCGAAGGATCTCCTGTTGCAAGAAAAAAGCCCGTTGAAAGGGATTGGGTGCAGGGAGCGGGAGATCCCTCCGCTGCGGTCGGGATGACCCTCCGGTTGGAGCGGCGCTAAACCTGTTGTTGTCAATGGTAGCGCATCTGCCGGAGGGTCATCCTGAAGCGGAGCGCAGCGGAGTCGAAGGATCTCCTGTTGCTATAAAAAAGCCCTCTGAAAGGGATTGGGTACGGGGAGCGGGAGATCCCTCCGCTACGGGATGACCGTCCGGTTGGGATTACCGTCCGGATGGAATGACCTTCCGGTCAAGTGGTCGCCCTTGTTGTGATCAATAAACAGTGAAGCCGGGGAATCTCCGTAACTAAAAAGGAAATTCCCCGGCTTCGCTGTTATTGACGCATCTATGCGCAGTTAGTTCAGCTATTGGGCGCTTGCAAGGGCCGATGCCGCATCGCCGTCAACGAACCAGTGCAATTCGCCGTTTTCCGGTTTGATGATTTGTGACGGGTACAGGTCAACGTTGCGATCGCCGTTGACAACCTGCTTCAATACTTCCGCCTTGTTTTTCCCGGCGGCCATGAAGGCAACTTTTGAGGCACGGTTGACAACTGGTGCTGTCAGTGTGATACGGTACATCGACTGGGCATCCAGGTAGAAAGCGGTTACCCACTTTTCGTTTTCATGCACAACTGCGGTACCCGGGAAAAGTGAAAGCGTGTGGCCGTCATCACCCATACCGAGCAGCACGAGGTCAAACGTGGCGCCTTCGTTACCGAAATAAGCGCTCAGCGCCTCGGTGTACTGCTCTGAAGAGGCTTCCGGGTTCAGGCTGGTATCCATTACGTGAATGTGGTCACGGCTCGCCGGAACCTTGTCCAACAACTCTTCGAAAGCCATTTTTGCGTTGTTCCGGCTGTCTTCGAAAGGTACAAACCGCTCATCGCCCCAGAAGAAATGAAGCTTTTCCCAGGGAATGTTGTTGCGGTAGGCTTCAGAGGCCAGTAACTGATACAGCTGCTTGGGGGTATTTCCGCCGGAGAGAACCAGCGTATACCGGTCTTTCGTTTTCAGGACTTCAGCGATATCCTGCTGTATAAAATCGGCCAGCTCCCGGCTCAACGCGGCGGTATCGGCCGCGACATGCATTTTCATCTGGATGGTTGGTTTAAGCGGCGAGGTGTGGGCCGTCAGGTTACCAAGCGCGTAAATCGGGCTACACCGACGCACACCTCGACCCTCACGACTTACACCTCACCACTACATTTAATTTTCCGACTGCAGCACATTTACCCAGTGCCGGTCTTCTTCTTCGATTAGCTGATCGGCTGCGAGGGGCCCCCAACTGCCGGGCTGGTAGTTCGGGAAGTCAGCAGCTTTGTTCTTTTCCCAATGACTCAGGATGGGCATAATCACTTCCCAGGCAGCCTCCACCTGGTCGCCACGCATGAACAGCGTGGGATCGCCTTCCAGGGCGTCCAGCAAAAGTGTTTCGTAAGCTTCGGGCGCATTTTCACCCGCTGCCGTGTAGTCAAAAGCCATTTCCACGGGATCGAGTTTCATCGTCTGGCCGGGTCGTTTGACCTGGAACCTGATCCTGATATCCATATTGGGCTGAATCGAAATGGTGAGCCGGTTGGACTTCCAGTTTTCGGCAGCCTCGTGGGGGAAAGTATTGTGGGGGGGCGATTTGAACTGGATAACGACGTGAGTTTCCTTCATATGAAGGCTTTTGCCGGTCCGTACAAAGAACGGAACGCCCTGCCAGCGCCAGTTGTCAATGAAGAACCGTGCCGCCGCGTAGGTTTCCACGTTGGAGTCAGCGGCTACGCCTTTCTCGTCACGGTAGGCCAAAACAGGTTTCCCGTTGTTGCTTCCCGCGCCGTACTGGCCCCTGACCGCATTTTCGGCTACTTCCGCGTCGGTATACCGGCGCAATGCATTCAGAACGTCCAGGTTTTTATTCCTGATTTCGTTGGCTTCAAAAGATACGGGCGCTTCCATTGCAATCATGCAAAGGATCTGGAGAATATGGTTTTGTACCATATCACGAAGTGCACCCGACTGCTCGAAATATCCGCCGCGGCCTTCTACGCCCACACTTTCAATGGCGGTGATTTGGATGTGGTCAATGTAGTTCCGGTTCCAGATCGGCTCAAAAAGGGCATTGGCAAAGCGCATCATCAGGATGTTCTGGACCGTTTCCTTACCGAGATAATGGTCAATCCGGAAAATCTGTTCTTCCGCGAAGAGTGAGCGCAGTTGGGTATTCAGCTCGCGTGCGCTCTTCAAGTCATGGCCGAAGGGCTTCTCAACCACAATGCGGGAAGTAGTCTTGTCTGCGCAAATGTCAAGCTTGCCAAGGTTACTGGCGATGGCCGGTACCAACTGGGGAGCTACTGCAAGGTAAAATACCACATGTGGCCGGACGCCCCATTCTTCGGTTTTGTCATGGACGATCCGGGCAATTTTCTGATAGTCTTCAGCCTTGTCGCCGTCCATTTGGAGGTAGGCAATGTGTCGGCTGAAAGCTTCCCATTTTCCGTTGATTTCTTCTTTTCGCCTTGAGAACTGCTTTACACCGTCCAGGAGATGCCCGCGAAAACTCTCGTCATCATATTGGCTTCTTCCGATACCGCTGATAAGGAATTGTTCCGGCAGCCAATCGTCCAGGAAGAGATTGTAAAGTGCGGGCGTTAATTTTCTATGATTAAGGTCCCCGCTTCCACCAAAAATAAAGAGGATGGAAGCCGGGGGATGATTACTCGCGTTCATACGACGTTTTTTCAGCTGTTCCACTCCGTGTGGAATGTGCCAGGGATGTCAATACGTTGGTAGGTATGCGCACCGAAAAAGTCGCGTTGCGCCTGAATGAGGTTAGTAGGCAGGTACGCCGTACGGTAGGCATCGAAATATCCGAGTGAGGCGGTATGAGCGGACACCGGGATACCTGCTGTTATGGCTTTTGCCAGGAGTTTCCTGGTGTTACCGACAGATTGTCCGATCAGGTCGGCAATCTGGGAGCTAAGCAGGATATTGGGAAGGTCCGGAGAAGAATTGTACGCTGCCGTGAATACTTCGAGCAACGAAGACCGGATGATACATCCACCTCTCCACACGCTTACCACCCGGGTAAGCGGAATGTCCATTTCAAGCTCTCTTGAGGCCTGATAAAGCATAGAAAGCCCTTGTGCGTAGCTGATGATGGTACCGAAATACAGCGCATCATGTACGAGTTGGATAGCTTCTTCTTTGCTGAGGCCAAGGTCGGCGTTGTCTCTCGGGTAAACTTTCGCTGCGGCAACACGCTCGTCTTTGTACCCGGAGATGGTACGGCCTGCAACTGCTGCGTCAATGGTCGGGATTGCGACGGGCAGGTTCATGGCATCCTGGGAAGTCCATTTCCCGGTTCCTTTTGATCCGGCTTTGTCCGAAATCACATCTACCAGGTGTTTGCCGGTCTGGTCGTCTTTTTGAAGGAAGATGTCGCGGGTAATTTCCACCAGGAAAGACTGGAGATCGCCGTCATTCCATTTTTTGAAAACCTCGTGAAGTTCCTCGTTGCTGAGGCCGGCCGCTTTCAGGATCGAATAGGATTCGCTGATCAGCTGCATGATCCCGTACTCGATGCCATTGTGTACCATTTTCACATAATGACCTGCGCCGCCTTTTCCAAGGTAGTCTACGCAAGGTTCGCCATGCACTTTGGCGGCTACTGCCTCCAGGATCGGTTGCAGGCTTTTGTAGGCCTTTTCTGAGCCGCCTGGCATCAGGCTGGGGCCTGTACGGGCTCCCTGCTCGCCGCCGGATACACCTACGCCGATGAAGTTAAAACCCTTTCCTTCCACATATTTAACACGGCGAAGCGTGTCTGTGAAATGAGAGTTTCCCCCATCGATAATAATATCATCACTGTCAAGATGCGGAAGCACCTGCTCGATTACTTCGTCAACCGGCGCTCCTGCAGGTACGAGCAACATGATTTTGCGTGGTGTTTTAAGACGGGCAATCATTTCACCCAGGTCCGTTACACCATCCACCACCGTACCTTCGGTAGCTGCCGCTCTGAGCGCGGCTATTTTTTCTTCGCTTCTATTGAAGGCTATCGCTGAGTAGCCATGATCAGCCATGTTGAGCAGAAGGTTTCTACCCATTACACCCAGGCCAACCAAACCAAAATCAAATTTGTTTACCGACATATTTTTAGGGTTCTGTAACACAAAAGAAAGTGCAATATTAGTGGATTTAATTTTTGGGATGTCAGAAAATGGCGCGCTAACTTTCAGGAATTGGAGTGAAATCCTAAAAACTCCATTTTTTTGTCGTTAAAATGCCCGCCATAGGGCGGGCATCCGGGCGGAAAAAAACGCCTTTGTTAAAATCGGAATACTGACAGCGCTTCGAAAAGCCGGTGGATCAATCCAGTAAAGGGGAAACTCCATTAGTTAGAATGGCGGCTACATGCCCGGCTACTGCCGCTTCAAACCCGGGAAAGGCGCAAAGGTCTATACCCCAAAGACCGGAGTCGGACAATACCGAGTTGACCAGTCCGGCCGGGTCAGTGCTCCATGTTTGCCATTTTTCATAGAAATAAGGGGCGGAATCGCACCTGATCTGGTATTCTTCACCGTTTCGCAGACCGAAATACCGGCCGTCCTGCTGACTGGTCGCCCGCATAAAAACGAGATAGGCCGCGAACCCGATCGCAAACCTGGCCGGGACCGACCGGTTTTCCCGGTAGTGTTCCACGAGCGTCGGGATATTCCGCATTTTCATTTTTGCGGTGTATTGCACCGTAATGTCCAGCAAAAGGTGCCGGATAAATGGATTGCGGAAGCGGTCGAGTACCTGGTTGCCGAACGGGATATATTGGGCTGCGTCTACGTCATAAGGAATTGCCGGGCCTATTTCGTCGAGCATAAGCCGGGTCGTGAAGTTCTCCAGCGCGGGAGCTTCCATGCTTTCGCGAACCGTGTTCTTCCCGAAGAGGTAAAACAGTCCCACACTCAGTGTATGCGTACCATTCAGGAGCCGCAGCTTTAATTCCCGGTAAATGTCAATGTTGGGTGCTATGATGACGCCATTGTCGGTCCGGGCAAAGGTTAGCTTGGACTTAACATGCTCACCCCCCTCAATTGCCCACAGCCTGTAGGGTTCAGACATGATGAGCAGGTTGTCGTCATAGCCCTGCACGGTGGCTATCGAGGCGCGTACTTCTTCTGACGGTTTCCCGGGGACAATCCGGTCGACCAGTGAGCTGCAGAAATGGTTGCCCGTTTCCAGCCAGTCAATAAAACCGGCGCCCAGCTCTGCCCGGCGGGCATGTTCCAGCACAATGCTTTTCAGGAGTTTTCCATTGTCCGGGAGTAGCTCGGTGGGGATAATTACCACCCCTTTTTCAGGATCATTTCCGAAAACCTCGAAACGTTTGTAAAGGAGCGCGGTAAGTTTGCCGGGGAATGAGGCCGGCGGGTTGGCCGTTAACTGGTCTTCCACCAATTGGATACCCACTTCGGTAGTATTGGAAATGATCACTTCCAGGTCGGGGCTCGCCGCCACCGCAAGCAACTGGTCCCATTCCGTAGCGGCGAAAAGCGTACGGCTGATAGCCGAATTGATCAGCGTTTCACTGACCGGTTGACCGTTTTCAATACCACGGATGGCGTGGGTATACAAGCTTTGCTGCTCTTTGAAGGCATCGCCGCCGGCAGCTTGAGTAGACTTTACGACTACAATGCGGCCATTGAAAACGCCGTTCCGATTCGCTTTATCGATAAAATAGTCAGGTAGTCCCCGCAAAAGCACGCCTGTGCCAAATTGGATTACTTTTTCCGGAAGACGGCTGATCTGTTCATACTCAGGCAGTAACCCGGGGTCTTTTTGCAACAATTCCGGAGATAGCAATGGTAAACTCATGACTTGATTGAAATTTTTATTGATAAGGACGTCAATTCGGGGGCTTTACCCTTAGCGAAACCGGCGCCAATCTGTCGCCTTGACTTAAAATTATCGGGATGAAGTGCGCGTATACTCATTTTTTATGCCGGGGTTTTTTGTTCCCGGCATAAAAAGCCGGGCTACGTCCCGCCGACCTGAAATTTTGGCCCGACAGGTTGGGGCGCCTTCCGCGCTTTAGTGTTAATTTTGGCCTTTGCGCAAAAACGTCGGGCGTAAAGCTGCGGGATGGCGCGGAGGTATAAAACTTCCGCCTGACGAAGGGTGCTTCAATTTGACTAAACAAGAAAATGGCCGAAAATAGAACAGAAATAGCCGAATTGGGAGAATTTGGACTGATCAACCGACTGGCCGCCTCATTTTCCAACCAGCTTTCCAGTACGGTAAAAGGGATAGGCGACGACGCAGCGGTTATAGACCTGGGCGAAGATTACGGGTTACTGACCACCGATATGCTGGCGGAGGGCATCCATTTTGACCTCACGTTTCACCCGCTCCGGCACCTGGGCTACAAGGCCATTGCCGTCAATGTATCCGACATTGCCGCCATGAACGGAACCCCGCAGCAGGTGGTTGTTTCACTGGGCTTGAGCAACCGGTTTTCGGTAGAGGCTGTAGAAGAACTTTATAAGGGTATCAGGTCGGCCTGTGACGATTACAAGGTTGACCTCGTAGGGGGGGATACCACCGCATCAAAAAGCGGGTTGATTATTTCTGTCAGCGTTTTCGGGAGAGTGGCGAAGGACAAGATTACCTACAGAAGCACCGCCGGTGCCAATGACATTCTTTGTGTAACCGGCGATCTTGGCGGCGCTTATATCGGCCTGCAGATCCTCGCTCGCGAGAAGCAGGTTTTCCAGGCAGACAGCAACATGCAACCCGATTTTGAAGGCAAGGAGTATGTACTTCAACGCCAGTTAAAGCCTGAAGCAAGAATGGATGTGGTGTACGAACTTGCCGAGGCGGGGGTAGTGCCGACGGCGATGATTGATGTTTCAGACGGACTTTCCTCCGAGATCCATCATATTTGCGTCCAGTCGGGAACCGGCGCTGTGGTATTTGAGGAAAATGTGCCGATAGATGACCAGACTGTTTATGAGGCGTCAGCGCTTAATCTCGGGCCCATTACGGCGGCAACCAACGGCGGCGAAGATTATGAGCTGCTTTTTACCATTAAGCCGGAGGATCACCCCAAATTGAAAAATAATCCGAAAATTACCTTCATAGGCTATCTGACTGCGGACAAAGGCAAAATCCTGCTACGGACCAAAAGCGGAACCGTGCTGCCCATGCAGGCGCAGGGCTGGCAACACCTGAGTTAGAGATTGGTGATCTCAAACTGATCGGCATCCAGATAGGCCGGGAAGCGTGCGCGGTAATCCTGAAGAGACTGAAGCGACAGGTCCACAGTATCGATGCGCGAATCTCCTTTAAGATTCAGCATTTCCTGACCCAGAAAATCCAGCACCACAGAACCGCCGGCGTGACCGGTCCCTTTGTTGTCGAATCCTACCCGGTTGACGCCTGCTACGTAGCTGAGGTTTTCTATTGACCTGGCTTTCAGTAAAGTATCCCAGGCGAAGGAGCGGGCTGCCGGCCAGTTTGCTACGTAAATGAGCAAGTCGTACGGGTCTGTTCCGCTGTTGCGGCTCCACACAGGGAAACGCAGGTCGTAACATACCAGCGGCCGGATTTTCCATCCTTTCCATTCCACCGTGATCAGCTCGTTGCCGGCGGTATAGATATCGTTTTCTCCGCTCATCCGGAACAAATGGCGTTTGTCGTAGTATTGATATTGCCCGTCCGGCGCCACTGCCATCAGGCGATTGAAAAACCGGGCGCCGTCGCGCGCGATAAAGCTCCCGATCGTCAGTGCCCCGGTGTTAAGCGCGACCTGCCGCATCCAGCGCGTAGTAACGAGGTTGAGCGGTTCTGCAAGTTTTTCAGGCTCCATTGAAAAGCCTGTGGAAAACATTTCGGGCAGAATAATAACGTCTGCGCCTGTTTCGTGCGCGGCAATTTTTTCTTCGAGCGCGGCCAGATTAGCCGGGATGTCCTCCCAAAACAAATCAGTTTGAACGAGCGCAAGGCGAAGGTGGTTGCCGGTTTCCATTTATGCTGAATTTACAGGGGCCGGGATTATTTTCGGAGATGAAATTTCATTTTGTAATCTGCATCGACAATTCCCTTCGAAATGTTGGTCAATCTTTTTTTGATCATCTGTTTCTTGAGGGCCGGCAGGTAATCGACAAAGAGCTTTCCTTCCAGGTGATCGTACTCGTGCTGGATAATGCGGGCTGCAATGCCGGTGAACACCTCTTCATAAGTATTGAAATCGGTGTCCTGGTACCTGATTTTAACCTCAGCGGGCCTCAGCACGTCGGCCCTGAGACCCGGTATGCTCAGGCATCCCTCTTCAAATGCCCATGGCTCGCCCGATTCTTCCAGGATCTGCGGATTGATAAAAACCTTTTTAAAGCCGACCAACTCCGGGTGTTCCAATGGCTCATCGTCGTCGCCCTCCTCCTCGTCATCGCCTGCCATCGGGCTGCCGTCCACAACAAAAATGCGGATATCCAATCCCACCTGCGGGGCTGCAAGCCCGACACCGGAAGCATTGTACATGGTTTCAAACATATTCTCGGCTATGGCCTTGATATCAGCCTCACCTTGCTCGACAGGGCGGGTAACTTTCCTGAGAATGGGATCGCCGTAGGCGATAATCGGGTAAATCATTTTGACTATATATTGAATCTCTGGCTGCAAATTTCGACATTATGTTTAAAAAGAACGAAGGTTTTACCGAATTACTATTACCTGGCACCGGAAAGGTGAGGCCGATTCCCGTGTTGAAATTGAAAATAACTTGCTGCGTGAAGGTGGTCCCTGACCCGGTAATTGCAGTATACTAATAACAATAATAGCGTGGCGCTATTTTACCTTAATCAATCAAGTGAAGTATTAAAAAACGAAATAGCCATGCGTCGTAAGGTCTTAGCGGCAGACAGACCGTAGTCATCCTAACCAGTGAACCGGTAGTCTGACCACCCGCCTAATCCCTCACAACTCAAGGCTCAAAGCTAAAAAAAATGAAAAGCAGAAAACTAAGCCCGGTATTTGTTTTATTAATGGTCCTGACGCTGGGAGCGGCTCATGCGCAAAAGGGTTGGATCTCTCTTTTTGACGGGAAATCGCTTGACGGCTGGAAAGTAGGGGACAACGCCTCCACTTTTTCCATTGAAGACGGCGCGATTAAAGTGGCCGGTCCGAAGGCGCATTTGTATTATATGGGGCCGGTCAGCAACCACGAATTTAAGAATTTCGAATTCAAGGCGCGGGTGAAAACCACCAAGGGGTCCAACTCGGGCATCTACTTTCATACCCTGTACCAGGAAAAGGGGTGGCCCCTGCACGGGTTTGAGGTTCAGATCAACAACACCCACGGGGATTATATAAAAACAGGCAGCCTGTACGAGGTGGTCGATGTGCGGGAAGTATACGTAAAAGATGACGAATGGTTCACCGAACATATTATTGTCAGGGGAAATCACGTTATTATTAAGATCAACGACATTGTGGTGGTTGATTATACCCAACCCGAAAACCCGCTCCGCGTAACGGAAGAAAGAAAAACCAGGGTGATTAAGCCCGGCACGTTTGCAATACAGGGGCATGATCCCAAAAGCGTTGTCTATCTGAAAGACATACAAGTGAAGCTGCTGAAATAGCGGCAGCGGCGTGCCCGACGGCATAGTTTCCGGGTTTGATCCGGTATTACGGCGTAGTAGTGAATTTCGGGAGGGATGCGGCTGATTTCTGATGGCTGACGCCTTTTTATAACCCTTTTGGAATGAAAACTAAGATAGCCGTAATAACCGGCCCAACATCCGGTATCGGAAAGGTAACTACGCTGGCCCTGGCGCAGCTGGGTTTTCGACTTGTTTTGGTAGCAAGGAACGAAGACAAGGCCAAGGCCCTGCTCGGGGAAATAGGTAACCCTTCCGATGCCGTTTTTCTGAAAACGGATCTGTCCGATTTACAATCGGTGAAGGAGACTGTAAAAATGATCCGGCAACACTGTAACCAAATCGATTTGCTCGTGAACAATGCCGGGTTAATCGTGGATGAAAAAGTTTTTTCAGTCAACGGGATTGAATTGACATTTGCCAGTAACCATCTCGGGCATTTTCTGCTTACTACTGAGTTGATCGATTTACTCAGGGTAAGCGAAGATGCCCGGATTGTGCATGTTTCCTCAGAAGCACACCGTTTTGCGCGTTTTAAGGCAGAAGAGCTGGTCAATCCGCCGCGGTATCTTCATTTTATTGTGTATGCCAATTCAAAGCTGGCAAATGTACTGTTTTCTAATGAGCTTGCGGAGCGCTACAGGGGTGACGGGATTACGTCCAATGCCCTGCATCCGGGCACGATCTCAAGCGGCTTCGGGGGCGCTTCCCGGGGCTTGGTCAAGTGGTTCGTGAACCTGGGGAAGCCTTTTTTCAAAAATGTAGAGCAGGGCGCGCTGACGAGTCTTTACCTGGCGACCTCTGCTGACGTGAGGGGCAAGACCGGCGGCTACTATGAAAACCAGAAGCTGGTCAGCGCTTCGCGGGCAGCACAAAATAAGGAAAATGCGTTAAAACTCTGGGAGTTGAGCGAAAGCCTTGTCAGGCATTACCGCGCCTGACCTTCCGGTTGCTGCGATTATTCTGCTACCGATTTTCCGAAAGGAAATCGCTGCACGCTCACAAAACCCATGGCGTCTTTGTGATATTTGGCGAAACAGGCCGGGGCGAAAGCAGCATCAAAAAAAGGAGGCTGGGGTGAAAGCGTTTGCGGCGCCCGGTTGCCGTTAAAATAGTAGACTGTGGTGGTTCCATATTTGGTATAAGGCATCATGTCACCGTAAAGCCGTGCTTCGTTCCAGAGGGTGTCGTCTGCGGTTACGGCGTATATACGTACAACCGGGCCGGTGTTGTTCGCGTTCCTGTAGGTTGCCGTTTCCCTGAAATTACCTTCCAGGTCCGACGGGTTGGGTTGAGAAAGCGCGTCGTACAAAAAGTAGATGCCGGCGATCGCCACCAGTCCTATAATGAGCTTCCGGATATTCATAGGTGTTTTGCTACAGTTTCATAGACAGGGCGATGCGTTTCCTGGAAAGGTCTACTTCGGTCACCTTCACTTTTACAATCTGACGCAGCTTTACCACCTCATTAGGGTCTTTTACGAAGCGGTCTGCCAATTGGGAAACATGGACGAGCCCGTCCTGTTTCACGCCGATGTCCACGAAAGCTCCGAACGCAGTGATATTGGTCACGATGCCGTCCAGGATCATTCCTTCTTTCAGGTCTTCGGGCTTTCTTACTTTATCGTCAAATTCAAATTGTTTCATTTGTTCGCGGGGGTCCCGGGATGGTTTTTCCAGTTCACGGAGAATGTCTTCCAGCGTGGGGAGGCCAGTCGTTTCCGAAACATAGCGGTTGAGGTTGATGCTTTTCCGCAAGCCGGCATCCTGTATGAGCATCCCGACCGAGGCTTTGCAGTCTTTTGCCATGGCCGTGACAATTTCATAGCTTTCCGGGTGAACGGCGCTGTTGTCAAGCGGGTTTTCGGCATTTTCTATCCTCAGGAAGCCGGCGGCCTGTTCAAAGGCTTTGGCGCCCAGGCGCGGCACTTTTAAGAGTTGGCTACGCGACTTGAAATCACCGTTTTTAGCCCGGTACTCCACAATGTTCTGGGCAAGTGCCGGACCGAGCCCCGAGATGTAGCGCAGCAGGTGTTTGCTGGCGGTATTGAGGTTGACACCTACCAGGTTCACGCAGGAGGATACTGTGGTGTCGAGCGCTGATTTCAGGTAGGTTTGGTTGACATCATGCTGGTATTGACCAACCCCGATTGACTTCGGGTCAATCTTGACCAGTTCCGCGAGCGGGTCCATCAGGCGACGACCGATGGATACGGCTCCCCGGACGGTAATATCCTTGTCCGGGAACTCTTCCCGGGCTACTTCGGAGGCGGAATAGATAGAGGCGCCCTGTTCGCTAACGAGAAAGACGCTGACATTGCCGTTGGGGAAGTCGGTTTTGAGCACACCTCGTATAAAATCCTCGGTTTCCCTTCCGGCGGTTCCGTTCCCGATTGCGATTGATTCTACCTGGAAGCGGTCGATGGCAGACCTGATAGCGGCTCTTGAAACATCCGGCTTGTCGAAGGGATAGATCACCATGTCATGCACCAGGTTTCCCTGCGCGTCGAGCACCACCGTCTTGCAGCCGGTTCGGAATCCCGGGTCAATGGCAAGCACTTTTTTCTGTCCGAGCGGCGGCGCGATCAACAGCTGGCGCAGGTTTTCGGTAAATACCTTAATGGCATATTCATCCGCTTTTTCTTTCGAGAGGTTGGAAAATTCCGTCTCGATAGAGGGTTTCAACAGGCGCTTAAAGCTGTCCGTAATTGCTTTTTCCACCTGGTCTCTGGAAGCATTGCTGCCCCTGAGGAACATCCGGTCGAGGGATTCCAGCGCGCGTTCTTCATCCGGGGAAATGTCCACGCTCAGAAAGCCTTCTTCTTCGCCCCTGCGGATGGCAAGCAGCCGGTGGGAGGGAATACGGTTCAATGGTTCGGAGAAGTCGAAATAGTCTTTGTACTTGGCGGCTTCTTCTTCTTTTTTCTTTTTTACTTTGGACGAGATTATGGCGCTTCTTTCAAATGCATGCCTCACTTTGTTCCGGGCTTCCACGTTCTCGCTGATCCATTCGGCCATGATATCGCGGGCGCCCTGCAGAGCTGCTTCGGTATCGGTTACCCGGTCATTCAGGAAGGCCATTGCCTTCCGTTCCGGGTTTTGTTCATTTCCGGAGAAAATCAGTTCGGCTAGCGGCTGAAGGCCGTTTTCAATAGCTACCGAAGCTTTGGTTTTTCGCTTGGGCTTGTAGGGGAGGTAGAGGTCCTCCAGCTCGGTCAGCACAAAGGTATTTTCTATTTGCGTTTTCAGCGCAGCAGTAAGCTTTCCCTGCTCATCTATGCTTTTCAGGATGGCCTCGCGCCGCTTATCTACCTCAAGCTGTTTCTCGTACGCTTCTTTTACGGCATTGATACCTACCTCATCAAGCCCGTTGGTGGCTTCCTTCCGGTACCGCGCGATAAAAGGGACGGTGGCGCCTTCTTCCAGGAGTTTAACCACATTACGTACCTGATTTTCAGAGACAGAAGTTTTTTGAGCGATCCAGACGAAATTCATGAAACAAAGGAATTGTTGACTTACAGGCGCAAATATAGGGGTGAGGCGTGAGTTGTGCGCGCTGGGAGGGCTTTTTTGGTTGCGGTTTCGACTGCGAGGTGACCAGACCTCCTCCAATGCTGGTTGTTACATTATCCTGGGTCTTAGAGACATTTGCTGAAATCCCGAAGCTCAATGGGTTGAGTCCTGCTGTAATCAAGGTACCGTCTTTATCATGGATAGTTTCATAGAAAACTTTGAAGGGGCCTGTGGGATGATTTTTACGTAAACCCGAAGAAGAGTATTTGCTTACTCAAAACAGCTTTTTTCTTCATTGGGCTTACTGCGATCTAGACTTCCTGCTTTCCCAGCTTGAGAGGGGAAAAAGCAATTGTTATTGGATTGGACGGATTTGCTTGCAGGACCACACGGGACAGCACAGGCAACACCCTCTACGTATCTTAAAACACCTTTACTAATGGCTCTCATCCCATATTTAAAAAGGCCAACATAAATTGTGCCATCGGGTCGTTTTCCATTCCATCCAAAGTTTTCGATATCCTTATAGTTCATAAAATCCCTTTGAAACAAAACTGTGTCTCCCTTCGCGCTAATTATTGTAAATCCCTGAATTTCTACATCTTCTTCACTAGTAAAAGGATAAAAGAAATCGTTCACCTTATCACGGTTCGGTGTAAATACGTTAGGCACGTAAATTCGAGCACCTTGATGTGTGAACTCAACAGCCTCGGTTCCACAACAGTCTCTAAACAAATCTTCAACAGGATTTGGTTGATCCTGAGGGAGGCATGAGTTCAATGACAAAATCAGAACAGAGTAAAACGCAATTCTTTTCATGAACATTATTTGGACGGTTTGCGATCTTACTTTACAGCGATTACCTTTTTTATCTGCATCTCCGTTTCTTTAACTCTAAAGTTGCATTTATGAATTGAATTTGCTTTTACCTTATTTTAGACAAAATACAGAATTCATACTTAGCTCCAAAACCCCATCGCCAACACAATGCTATCTTTAAAAGCAATTCTTTTCCTTATTTGCCTGCCCTTTGTTGACATTCCCACCCTGACCAGCCTGCGACGGAAAAAAACAACCTTCTTTCCCTGCAAAAATCTTGGCGTCCGGTCCGCAAAGAATGGCGCAACCCTCGCCTTCAACAATGTGCTTGTTAGCCTTTTTGTCGTCCACCCTCATCTTATATTTGAACCTCCCTTTATACAGACTTCCGTCCGGGCGCCTTCCGTCCCATCCATAATCTTCGATTTTTGACTTTCCGTCGAAATACACTTTCTGGTATAACAAAGTATCCCCCTCAGCGCTCAGTATACCAAATCCCCATACTGCGGCTACCGTACCATTTATGTATGGGCCAAAATAATCGTTAACACCGTCTTTGTTAGGCGTAAAAGCGTTGGGAACGTAAATTTTCTTCCCTTCATAGTCAAATTCTACGGGTTGGGCTCCGCAACAGGAAGCGTATTCTTCCGACACTGGTTGAGGGTCGTTCTGCGACGAGCAGGTTTGGGCAGAGCAGATAACCAGCAAAATAGGGAGTAGAAATAATGGTTTCATGTTCGTATAAGATGTAATTGACAATATAAACTAACTGATCGCTTCGACCTGAAGTTACTTTTTCCTCTTTTTATACTCTTTTTTTTATGTTTTGTATTCGTCCGCATCACACCAGTACCACTTGCGGTGTTTTAACCAGCTTCTGATATATATGTAGAGCTTGTCAAATAGTTTAAAAGAATTTCCCTTTTCTGGATAATCGGGATTTTTTACATACAGTAGCCTAGTAGACTCTCGGTTTTCAATCTTAAAAATATATTCATTAGAAAACCAGAGGGTATTGCCCGGAGGTCCAACGACAAGCATTTTTGTTGTATCGCCTTCTATCGTATAAATTCCCCACCTAGCTCCCCGGTTATAAAAGTCAAAAAACGCCTTCTCTTGTATCCCTAAAATATTTTAAATGGTAGTTAAAAATTGCTGTTCCATCGTTATAAAACATACAATACCTCTCAGGTATTGTATGTTTTATACAAGGGATCGATCTGAAACGATAAGAATAATAGCCGTCACTTCGAAGCTTTTCTGATAGGTTCATGTCTCGGTTATTGTGACAATATTCTCTTAATTTAAATGCTGCACTCTCTAATGCTAGATTAGTAATAAGAGCAACTGAAATAAACTGCAATATTTTGATAAGTAATTTCATCTCAAAAATCGGGACTCTACTCTTTTGATTTCTCTTTTGTTTCGATTATGTTCTACTTTAATTCTTCTATGGTAACAAATCATGCCCGCAGTTTAAAGTCTTCTTCATATTCTGAAAACCGTCCTATTTTGATTAAAATAGCAGCATCATCTAGCTATTGTAATTGAATACCAAATCCAGATTGGCTACCAAATATTCCCGGTGATGATATGACTTTTTAGCTTCAAAAGGCTTTAAAACTTTAAATTGAGTATAGGGAATAATTCTGACGAAATTGACCTCACACCATAAGAAGTACCTGGAGGAGAAACCACTTACTTCCTAATGCACCGTATCTGTCAATAACTTGAACCTACATAAAAATGTTTTCTGTTGTACCTGCTATTGCGGCATTTGCGGGATATTTAGTTACTAAAGCTGTTGATTGTACCGCCTTATCGCCATTCCTAAAAAACTATTATTCTCTACTCATTTTCAATGCGTATTCATACTTTTTTTTAATAGCTCCCTCAAAGTGTCCATTATAATTACTCAAGAATTTCACCAATTCAGAATAATCTTAAACAGTCCAATATTTTTCTACACCTTCGCTCAATAATCTACCATTTCTTTCGCTTTCATAACTATTAATTTGACGTTGTTTTATCTTTTATAACCCAATCTAAACCTCTTTATAATTGTCAATGATAGGGTTCAAATTCTTTTTTAGGAATGTATTTATACCGTCCAACCATTTTACCAAAATGCCCTCGCCTTTTATTTGAGTACCAGAAAGATTAGATTTCTATTATAGAAATACTCTTTCAATTCATTGCATCCATAAAATAAACCACTTTCCTTAAATAACAATGTCACATCTACCTCATAAGAAGATCTATAATCGTATGACAATGTTATTTTGAAATGACTATGGTTATATTCGACAATTCCTTATATATTCTGTTTAATTGTGAATCCGAAAAGGAGCAATATAGGTTCAACTATTGATTTTGCAAGTTCATTAAAGTTCATAAAGAGATCTGTTTAATGTTATGGATGATATGCTCCCGTTGAAGGATTATAAATCCACCCTCTCACGTTTAGCAGCTTCCATGCTAACACGCTTCATTCCTTCTCCAAAATCGTTTGCCCCCCCTTATCGCCAACTATGAGAGCTTACCAAACATTCCATTCACCATCTGTTTCAAGCTGAAGCATTACAGCTTCTACACAATTTCTATCTTCTGATTTCAAAGAAACAAAGAACTCGATATCACTTTCAAATTTAATGGCAATTTTTTCTTCATTTTCATCCTCATAAGCAGAGAGAATTTTCTGGTTTATTAGAGAACACAAAGTATCATAATAGCCGAAATCTGCTGAAGTGATAATTTTGTTTTGATTTTTTATTAGCGGCAAAGTGTAAGTATTTAACACTGGACCATCAAACAAAAACTGAATATAGTCTCTGATAAAAGTTATTCCTACCAATTCAAGCGTTTCTAAAACTTTCAATATTGGCTTGTTTAAATTCTGTTCACTCATAACTAGTATTATTTAGCTGGTATATGCCACCACGGATTTGAAGGAAAAATTGTTTGACCTGTGAAGGGATTAATAGTCTGTCCTGCTTTGTTAAAATAAGAGCCATAACCGCCTGGATATTGATATTTACCAGTTGTGACTGGATCCATAAATCTAAATCCAGTAGCTTTAGGGCTAAGTCCATTACCTCCAACCCCTTCTATAAACTGGAAGCCTTTACCGCTTGTTGCTGGAATTGGTCCAGTTGCTCCTTTAGGTACAGGAAATACTGTACCTCCTTCACTTACAATAAAACTTGGAGTACTTTTTACCCCGTTAGCGGCTCTCTTACTTCTGCTTATTCATTACTCCACATACGGCAAAGACACCGTCAATAACTCAACATACCACAATAATTCATTTTTTACATTACGCCCATTCTCTTGTTTATATCTATTATCATTAACCCATCTATTAATTTCCGAAATACTCAATAAATTTTTAAAAGTAAATTTGCCTTTTGAAGTGTAAATTATCATTTCAATATCCCAATCAGATGGCCCAAATGAAAATTCTACTCTTGTGTTATAACAAGTTAACCTCTTTTCAAAAAAGAATGTCTTTTGAAAAGTAAAGTAAGAAGCACTTCTTCTATTTCATTAAGTGCTTTCAAAAAATCGTCTGTTAATTTATTTTTTATGGCCATAACCCTTTATTATTTAATAAGTTTCTTTCCGCACCTAAGAAAGTTTGCCCTACAGTTCTGTTTGGATTTAATAACGTTGATGCTAATTGTGAATTTGGTCTAAGCCAAGAAGCGTCTTTAATGGTGTATCCATCTCTAAGTGTTTTTCTTAGCACCGACATATTTTGGTAGTAATTCGCCTTTGGACTTTCTAAGTTTGGCAAGTCATTTAGCAAAGTTTGACTTCTTGGAATACCTTTTAAACCCTCTAAACGTCCAATGTATTTTACTTTATCTACCCCCTTAGCGGCATTTTGAAAAATTATTTTTCTTTAATCATCTTCAATGCGAACTCATACTTTTTCTTAACACTCCCTACAAGTTTTCCTTTATTTTTCAAGAAATTCACCAATCCGGAATAATCTTTCACCATCCAATATTTTTTTACACCTTCATTCAGTAATCTTTTATTTCTTTCGCTCTCATAATTATCAATTTGATGCTGCCTTATCCTTTCTAATTCAGTTTGAATTACCTTATGATTTTGAATAATATTATTCAAATTATCTTTAAAAAATTTATCCACTCCCTCTAACCATTTTATCATTGAGTTCTCATTTATTATTTGAGTAGCAGAAAAATTAGATTTATTATCATAGAAGTATTGTTTCAAGTCGGCGTATCCATAAAATAAACCGCTTTCTTTAAATAACACTGTTACATCTCCCTCATAAGAAGAATTGTAATCATAGGAGATAGTTATTGTTAGATAATTATGGTCGTATTCAAGTATCCCATTTATATCTTGTTTTAATTTAAACCCGAACAAGACTAGAATGGGTTCAACGATAGATGTTACAAGGTTATTAAAACTCATAGAAATTCTGTTTAAGTATTATGGGAGATGATATGCTCCTGTTGAAGGATTATAAATCCAACCCCTACTTTCTAATAATTTTCTTTCTGCATTTAAAAATCCACCTGTAGGAATTTGCTGACCATTAGGGTATCTGTAAGAGTCAAATATTGGATTGCCCGAATGCATTTCTCGCCGTAAAAAACCAGAATTTTGTTTCCAATTAAGTTTGGGAGAACCTTGGTCATACATTTTAAGCATTCTATCACCTGTTTTCCATCCTTCTGCTGTGGTTGTAGTAGGTTTTCCAAACTTAAATAAATTCAATCCACCTTGTGTTCCCGTCTTAGCGGCGCTATTCCGATATGATGGCAATTCTATACTATATCTATTTCCACCCCCAAAGTCACCTGTATTTATATTTGGGAATTCTGTAGTTGCGTATTGGGTTAAGGTTTTTCCTGTCCATGGACTAACTCCCCATCTTCTGGCATCCACAAAACCCTTTGCTAACCCTACGCCAAGCCCCCCTGCAGCCCCGGTAGCAGCACCGGAGCCCACTCCGCCCCAAAAGTTCCTGCCACTAATAGCACTTCCAATACCGCCCAAAGTTCCTCCTACCGCAGCTCCGGTAATCATGTTAGTTGCTGCACTCCTCACCAACGGGCTTGCTACCTGAGGAATGATAGGAGACACCATTGGCGCAATAGCGGTTGCGAGAGTAGAACCGGCAATTGAAGTAACGGCTCCTAAGCTCGCATTTGTTACGATTTGATCGAAGCTCGCGCCGCCAAGAGCTGCGTTTCCCCCGCTTAGTATCGCGCCGGAAAGTGCAATTTGTCCATACCCTGCTACAAAACCTGAAGCAAATCCTACGCCAAAGAATCCAAGTCCCTGCTCAAAAGATTTTATATTGCCTAAGTTAGATAAAAGATTATAAGCTCCGGTAAATGCTCCCAAAATAACATTGTCCCAAAAAACAAGATGACCACTCGGATCTGTGTAAGCCAGCGGATTATTAAAAGCGTAGCTATAACGATTATAACTTTGAGTGGATGTTAATTCTTGTATATAGTTATCAGGACTCAACATCCTTCCCAAAACCGGATCATACATACGGCCGTTCATGTTAATGAGCCCGAACCGATCAAGATGTTCGTGACCCGTATAACCGCGATATAGCCATGTTGGTAAAGTTATCGTAGCAGTGGGGGCCAAAAGCGCCCATGAGTTTACGTCACGTCTGCGTCCCCAAGCATCAAATGATTGTTCGGCTTCTAAAGTTCCGCTGCCATTGGTAACAGTCAATATTGATCCCAGGTGATCGGTGTAGGTATAGTGAACGGTATGGCTGCTCCCCTGGCTTTCGATAATGGCTACCAGTCCGATGGGCGAGGAGATGTATTGAATGTACCTGGTGGTGCCTCCCGTAATGTCTTTTTCATAACCGGCCTCGAAATAATAGCGGGTATTCATTGTGTTGGCCCCCTGTTTTAATTCGGCTTTAGATCGGTTATAGTCCGCGCCGTAGGAGTAGGTGAGCAGGAAATTGTTTTCGGCGACGGTTGCCGGCTGCATGAAAGCGGTATACGTGATATCCTGTGTGAGCAGTGGTATCGGTGAGGGTGCCGGATTGGTTACGCCGGCTACTGCGTGTATTTTGCCGGAATGATAGCTGTAAGTGCCTGCATCGGTTTTGGTATTGAAATTACCATTGGCATGATAACTGGCACTGATGGACACCCCACCGGAAACACTGGCTCCCGTTAGCCTTTGAAGGTTGTCGTAGGTAAAGGTTTCTGTTTTGTTTTTTCTTACATCCTGGCGGGAGGAGAGATTCCCCTTTGGATAGTCCTAAATCAGTTTCAGGCCCTTCATCCTATCTTTAAAAGCAATTCTTTTCCTTATTTGGCTGCCCTTTGTTGACATTCCCGCCCTGACCAGCCTGCGACGGGAAAAAACAACCTTCTTTCCCGGCGAAGATCTTGGCGTCCGGGCCGCAGAGAATGGCGCAGTCCTCGCCTTCCACGATGTGCTTGTTGGCCTTTTCGTCGTTTACCCGCATCTTATATTTAAACTTACCTTTATACAAGCTTCCGTCAGGGTGTTTTCCAGCCCATCCATAATCCTCGATTTTTGACTTTCCGTCGAAATATACTTTCTGGAATAGCAAAGTATCTCCCTCAGCGCTCAGGATACTAAATTCCCATACAGCGGCTACCGTACCGTTTATGTACGGACAAAAATAATCGTTAACACCGTCTTTGTAAGGCGTAAAAGCGTTGGGAACGTAGATTTTCTTCCCTTCGTAATCAAACTCTACGGGTTTAGCCCCACAACAGGATGCATATTCTTCCGACATTGCTTGAGGGTCGTTTTGCGATGAGCCGGTCTGGGCAGATAACCAGCAAAATGGAAAGTAGAAATAGTGGTTTCATATTAGTGTAAGATGTAATTGACAATATAAACTAACTGATCGCGCTTCGACCCCAATTTATTTTTCTCGCTTTTTGTACTCTTTTTTCCAGGTTTTGTATTGGTCCTTATCACACCAGTACCACTTGCGGTGTTTTAACCAGCTTTTATCCGGATCGGGGAGGGTATCCGAAGGATAGAATCTTCCTGCTTCTGAAATATGCGTGCCGTTTGTTAAGTAATTTAGAGCACCATTTTCAGCATAGTCTGGACTGCTTACGGATACCAATCTAATAGATTCTTTGTTCTCTATTTTAAAAGTGTATTCATCAGAAAGCCAGGAAGTGTTGCCAGGTGATTCTACAACAAGCATTCTTATTGTATCGCCCTCAACGGTATAGCTTCCCCACTGAGTACCACGATTATAAAAGCCCAAAAAACGATCTTTTGCTTCTTTGAAATAATCAAGATGATAATCAAATATCGCCATCCCATCGCTATAAAATATACAAAAACTTTCAGGTATTGGTCTACCCGTTGCATATTCCAGGTATTGGATCCGATAAGAATAATAGCCATCGCTGCGAATCTTATCGTTGACTCTCAGCGGTCGATTTTTATGGCAATATTCCTTCAACTTAAATGCTTCGATAGATCTACGGCTCGGATGACATGAACCTCCCCCCCCGATAAGAAATAAAACAAGGATCGAAACTAACCATTTCATAAGTGCTTTGTTTTGAAATAAGAAGCAATCAGACTGCACTCAAATTTACCTTTCCAAGAAGGAATATGAATTATAGTCCCCTGCGTAACCGAATCATCCGGTTTTGAAGTTTTTGCCGGCAATTTTGTTAGTAACAGGGTAGGAAAAAACAACTGCGCCACAAAGTATACAGTAGAGAAACTCTAATTGTATACCCTGTAGCGCAGCTGTAGATTTATAAGAACGAACTAAAGCTACTTCTTATAAATCTCGTTGTTTTTATTCCCGCCGGCTTTGAGGAAAGCCATGAGGTCTTTGAGTTCATCGGGATTTAAGCCGTTGATCAATCCCGGGAGCATCACCGAGACGGTCGAGAAGGAGGTGGATACGACATCCTTCTTGGCTACTTTCTCCTGTTCGTCCGGAGTAAACGGATTCTGAGCGACATAATAATGCGTAGCATCTTCGTTAGCCAGTCTCCCGACAACCGATCCGCCGTTTTTCAGCGAGAAAACGGTTGCGGCATATTGATCAGAAATTGCTTTGTTCGGGTCGATAATGGCCTCCAGGATATCTTTTGAAGAAAACCTTGTAGCGAGCTGGCTAAGATCCGGCCCTGCATTTTCACCCTCACCGGCAATGGTATGACACTTGGAGCAAAGTACCGCGGAATAAATCAGCTTACCCGTTTCGAAATCACGACCTTTTAAGCTGGCATCGGTGATAACAGAATCGGCCTGCTCCAGCGTCCACCTGCGGCCCGGCCCTTTGATGTCATATTGCCCGACGAGGTCATTCCCGCTTTGCGAAAGCTTGTCACCGCCCGAAAGCTTGTCATATTTGGCAAGCTCGGCTTTAGGTACATTGGATAGGGCTATTTTCCTGGCCCGATCCAGGAAGCCGACATAGCTGCGCCCTCCCTTGTAGTTGAAAGCCTCCCGGTACCAGGAGAAGTATTTGCTGCGGCTTTCTTCCGTCCAGCCCGCTTTTTGCTGGCTGAGGGCCATGGCATAATAAGTATGCTGTGGAGATGGCATTTCTGCAAGCATTCCTGCGATATCCAGGCCGTATTGCGGGTTACGCAATACCAGTTCTGAAGAAGAGGTAGCGTAGCTGGCATCCAGCTCCATTTCGTCGGGCGTCTCATCTTTGCCCATGAGGGCCAGTGTTTTTTCAATGACGGTAGGCGACTGTAGGTTGACGAGGATTTTGACCAGCAATTTATTTTGATTGGTAGAACCCGAAGGGTACTTGCTGTCAAGGAAGGCGGTTAGCTTGGTTTTTTCAGCAGCAGCGGGCATACCATGACGATAAAGAGCTACTTCCAGCGTGCGAAGGAAAGCTATTTTCTGTTCCAGGGAAAGTGGCTCGAAATCGATAGAAAGCGCCTTGTCGACAATAAGTTTGAGGTCAGATTTGTCCCCCTGGCGGGCAAGCGCCAGCAGCGCGTTGATAGCAGCAGGTGCGTTCGGTTCTTCGCTGACCTTTCCTCTCCATTCGCCGACGGGTTGGTTCTCGACCGCTATCCTTGCTGCATAACGTACATAGCGATCGGCATGGCCAAGCTGAGGCCAGGCAGCGGCGACAGCTCCCGGGTCTTTCCTGCCGTGGAATTGCTCCAGGGAAACGCGCAGTTTCCCTTCGGCCGTACGTTCAAACGGCACTACATTCGCATCCGGTTGAATTGACTTGTAATCTTTATGATATACCCTGTAAACGTCCGAAGCCAGCCTGCGGCCCCCCGTCATAAAGTAAAGCGCGCCGTCGGGGCCTATTACCCCGTCTGTAAGCGGAAGAGGCACACCTGAAAGAAATTCTTCCCTTTCGGCGGAATAGCTGGCGCCTTCCGGCTTCAGTTTCAGCGCGTGAACGATCCCGAAGCTCCAGTCGAAGGCCAGCAGCGTATTCCGGTATTTTTCAGGGAAACGGGCTTTGTTTGCGTAGATAAGGTTAGTCGGGGAGCCGTGCCCGATATTGATTATGGCCGGGAGGTTATCCGGGTAGGCCGAAGCCCACTTCTGATCACCGGTACGCCAGCCGAACTCACTGCCCGAGGTTGCATGGTTAATACGCGTAGGCCTGTACCAGGGTTGCCCGAAATCCCACTCCATGTCGGCGTCGTATACAAACAGGTCGCCGGCTTCGTTGAAGGCAAGATCGAACGGGTTCCGGTACCCGGCGCTTACGAGCTTCCAGTTTTTACCTTCAGGGTCGATATTAACGATCCAACCGCCCGGTGCGTGGCGGTCGTTTGCATGCCCTCTCGGGTCTTTGATCATAGGGAAAAGGTTATCGTCTCCCCAGTTCCTGGGAAGCGTATACTCGTTTACCTCGGGCAGATCGGTGTGGTTCCCGGCAATGATAAACAGCGATTTTCCGTCGGGAGACGGGATGATGCTATGCGGACCGTGTTCCCCGCTTCCGTTAAACTCCCGGATAGTGGTGATCTTGTCGAATTGGTCGTCACCATTGGTATCGAAAAGGCGGTACACCCCGCTATTCGTCCTGAAATTGGGATTAGGATGGTTATTGATAACCACGTAAAGGCTGTTAAAAGCATATAAAAGCCCGTTGGCATACCCCATGACGAGGCTGTCCTTGTCCCACGATATACTCAGCTTTTCAACCTTGACAGAGTCTTTGGACCCGATTTCGGGAATGGTAGTCCTGAAAAGGCCTCCGTATTGGTCAGAAGTAATCAACCTCCCTTTGTCGTCAAATGCCATCGCCACCCATGATCCTTCTTCATGATCGGAAGGACTGTAAAGGTGCTCAGCGACAAAACCCGGTTGTAATTTCAGTTTTTCGGTTTTAGGGTCGGTTTCGGCCGGTTTTTCTGGCGATCCGCAGCTTTGCAGGAGACAAAGCCCGACCAGTGCAAAAGCGCCCCAACCAAGGTAGCGTTTGTAAGGCTTGGTTAACATAGAAGAAAAGAATGTTTAGCTTTCATAAAGAGTTGTAGAAAAGCAATATACTGTTCGATAAGAGGTATGACCGCGAGAGAACGCATACAGCCGTTCTTTAAAACCGGTTATGGGTGTTTATAACAGGTGGAAAAAAGAATAGGATTTAGTGGAATAATTATTTTTACCATGCAACTAGCAACAAAGAGAAAGACATTCTATCCTGCCCTATGCTGACCAGTTTACCAAAACAGGCCACGAATTCACGAATAAAGCTTATCATTCGTGAATTCGTGGCTAATCTATTGAAACACCCTTTTGGACATTCTTCAGATCACCGGCCCCCGGCTTAAAAATGGGGGCTCAGGTCGGCCTCAACGGCCGGAAGCGGATAATAGTCGTCCAATACCGTGAATGCATTTGACGGTGGAACAGTGGATGCATCCGGGTAGTAATATTTTACCGGGTTAGCTTTTACGCGCTGACCATAGGGAACAATAAATTCTTTCACACGCCCGGTACGGACGAGATCAAACCATCTTTTGTTTTCGAAAGCCAGCTCGGTGCGCCTTTCTTTGAAAATAATTTCTCTAAGATCGGAAGTCGCCGTTGCCGTGATGTTGGCGAGGCCTGCCCGTTTGCGGACCAGGTTCAGGTGAGGGAGTGCTTCTGCACCTTTGCCCTGCTCGTTTAATGCCTCAGCCAGGAACAACAGAACTTCCGCGTACCGGTATACCGGCCAGTTTTGGCCGGTATTACCATGTACGGCGTGTTTCCTGGCATATTTTTTGATGTAAGGGAAAACCTTATCCTCGCGGAGGCTTCCGCTCAGTGTTACGTATCCGACGGAGACATCTTTTCTTAAATCGCCTTTTTCATAGGCCTCAATCATATCGGGGGTAGGAATGTTGTTGTTTTCCCCTGAGATACTTTGCGGGTTGGACGTGCCGGTAATTGCGACAAGCTCCTGTGCGGAAATCGGTGCCGGAATAAACTGGTAGATCTGGTTGCCGTTCAGGCCCGCCGATCCTTCCAGGTACTGCACTTCAAAAACAGACTCGGCGTTGTTCTTGTTAGCGCTTGTTTCGGTGAAAGCCCGGTCATATTCAGGCATGAGGGAATATTTTCCGCTCGTGACGATGGCCTGCAGCGCCGCTTCCGCCAGGTTCCACTTCTTCTGGAACATATAGGCATCGGCAAGCAGCATATTGGCGGCGCCGGAAGTGACCCTGCCGGCTTGCTGGTCCGATTTTGACGGGAGCAGGGGTATGGCTTCTTTCAGGTCTTTTTCAATCTGTGCGAACAGGTCTGCGGCCGGTGACAGAGGTTTGGCCGCCCCTTCCCGGCTGGTGACCGGTTCGAGGTGCAAAGGGGCCTTGCCAAAGTAGCGCACCAGCTCATAGTAAGCAAATGCCCTGAGGAAAAGCGCCTGGCCTTTAAGATTGGCCTTCGACTTTTCTTCGAAATTGACACCGTCAATCCGGGAAAGAATCTCGTTGGTGCGCGCAATGATCAGGTAGTCCTGCCGGTATTGCTGCAATACGTTATCGTTGGTAGTAAGGCCGTTGGAAACCGGGATGCAAAAGTCGGCCAGGTTTTGCGTATTGTCTACCGCACCGAACAGGCGATTCCGTGCATAATGGGTATTGTCCGAGTGCATTTCGGCTAATTTCCAGGACCTGTCGTTAAAGATGGTCCTGAGTGGTGCGTAGGACGCGTTGACCGCCTGGATAAAGTCTGTTTCTGTTTTGAAAAAGATCGCCGTACTCAGTTGAGTTTCCGGCAATACATTCAGGAACTTTTCCTGACACCCGGAAGCCACGAAAGTAAGGAGGCCAGCTGCTATGATGTATTTTTTCATTTTCGTAATGAGGTTTGAGCGATGAGCTGTGAGGTCGGTCGGTTGATTCTGAAACGGTTGCCGCTTGCGGCTAAAACCTCACTGCTCACAGCTATGTTTGAAATCCGGGTCACGTTAAAAATTCAGGTTTACACCGATGGTAAAGGTTCTTGGCACCGGGTAGTTGGAAAAGTCAACCCCCTGGCTGAGGTTGCCGCCGTCGTTGTCTCCACCGCCGTTGCCACTGGTTTCGGGGTTATTGCCGCCCCAGTACTTGGTGAAAACATACGCCTGTTGGATAGAACCGTAAAGTCTGGCGGAAGTAAAGTACCTGGCCTTGGCCTTGTTGGCGTTAAAGGTGTATCCCAGCGTTATGTTTTTGATGGTAAAGAAAGAAGCATCAAAAATAAAATGGCTGCTGTTCCAGTCCCGCTCCAATCCAGTCAGGTTGCCGTCGCGGCGGGCCGTCTGGCCGAACAGGCCGGCGCCCGGGGTAATGGTGGTGTAAGTCCCGTCAGGGTTGCGCTGCGCGCGGTAGCGGTCGTTTGCCTTTCTGACCATGTTGAATACCCCGTCGAGGTTGGCGGTGCTGTACAGGTGGCGCATCCAGAGTTCGTTGCCCTGTGAGCCGGATCCCGTAATTTCGAAATCGAAGTTTTTGTATTTGATCGAGTTGGTGATTCCGTAGGTAAAATCAGGGAATGGGTTACCAATAATCGTCCGGTCATCTTTATCGCCGCCATTGGTGATGACACCGTCGTTATTGAGGTCACGGTATTTAATTCCGCCGACAACCGAACGCCCCGGAACAACAGCTGAATTTTTGAGTTCGGCTTCATCGCGGTAGTAGCCGTCTTTTACCAGTCCGTAAAACTGGCCGAAAGGTTCGCCGACTTTGGTGATGTGGAAAGATCCGTAAACCCGGTCGATCCCATCAGCGAGCTTGGTTACCTTATTCCGGTTAAAAGAAATGTTAAAGTTGGTGTTCCACTTGAAAGCGCCTACAAAGTTCTTGCTGGTGATCGAGAACTCATGCCCCCAGAACTTGATTTCGCCAATGTTGTCCGGGAAGAACGAAAACCCGGACTCCTGCGGCAACTGTACGTTGTACAGCAAATTGGTGGTACGCTTGGTGTAGAAATCGTAGATAAACTGGATCCGGTCATTGAACAGGCCGAGATCAAGACCTGCGTCAAACTGGTGTGTGGTTTCCCATCCCAGGTGGGGGTTGGCAATGGAGGTAACAGCCGCTCCGGTATGAACCCGGTCACCAAATGCAACGTTCACCGTGCTGTTGATGAGTGCGCGCTGCGTATAGTTACCGAGGTTGTTGTTGCCGATTACGCCATAGCTGGCCCTGAATTTGGCAAAAGAAACCGGGCGGACCGATTCCATAAAGGCTTCATCCGAAAGTACCCAGCCTACTGACGCTGAAGGGAAGGTACCCCATTGGTTGCTAATTCCGAACCTGGATGACCCGTCGGCCCTTACGGCTGCCGTGAAAAGGTATTTGCCTTTATAATTGTAAGTCAGGCGGGAAATGTAGGAAGCCAGCGTCCACTCGTTGATGCCGTTCAACGTACCGCCGCGTGCGATGTTCAGTGCTCCCTGTATGGTCGGCAGTCGGTCATCGGCGTAGGTATCGCCCTGGATACGTGCAAATTCCTGTCTGAAGCGCTGCATGGTAAAGCCGGCTAGTATTTCGAAATTGTGATCGCCGATGCTCTTGTTGTAGGTGGCCAGGTTTTCATTCAGCCAGCCCATGTTTTCCAGGCTTTGGCGGGTGCTGACGGCAGTCGTCGGTACCGGCACGTTCATGGCGCTGGTGGCGGTCGACGGGTTGAAGAAGAACCATTTCCGGTTGAGGTATTCGACGTTCAGCGAAGAGCGCAGTTTCAAACCTTTGATGGGCTCGAATTGAACGTAGGCATTCCCGAGCAGGTTGATGTCGCGGGTTTCGTTCGTCAGCTCTTTGGCTGCCCTGACCCAGTTGGGGTAATTGTAAATATTGCCGGTAGCGCCGGGAAGCGTATTATAAAGTGTCAGATCGCCATTCGCGTCGCGTATAGGCATAATGGGCCAGGTGTGCAGCGCATTGAAGAGTATGCCTGTGCCGCGGTCACCATCGGTACGCGGCGTGTTGTCAAAGACATACTGCGGCGCAATATTGAAGCCGATTGACAACTTGTCGGTAAGGTCGTATTTGTTGTTCAGCCTGAGGGTGTACCTTTTGTACTCGTTGTTAATGACCACGCCCTGCTGGTTAAAAATTCCGGCCACCAGTGTGGAGCTCATTTTTTCCTTGTGTGAGGCGACGGTCAGGTTATAGCTTTGAATAGGCGCCCTTCTCAGTACGGCATCGTACCAGTCGTTGTTTTTGCTGCGGTACTTGGCAGGGTCAGAGAAAATTTCCGGAACGGGGTCACCGGCGTCCTCAAAAGATTGCTTTTTAAACAGCGCAAATTCTTCGGCGTTCATCATTTCAAGGCGCCCTTTCATGGGAACTTTCTGTGTGCCGTAGTAAGCGCTGAAGGTTACGTTGGTTTTACCCGGTTTGGCGGTTTTGGTGGTGATCAGTACCACACCGTTGGCCGCCCGGGATCCGTAAAGCGAGGTAGAGGCGGCGTCTTTCAGGATGGAAATATCTTCAATTTCGTCGGGGTTGATGTTCCCTATGGTCCCGGTGATCGGGAAGCCGTCAATAACGTACAGGGGGTCGCTGCCTGCAGAAACCGACACCTGCCCCCGGATGCGCACCGACATACCCTGGCCCGGTTTACCGGTAGCCTGGTTAATCTGCACCCCGGCCAGGCGGCCCTGCAGCTTCTGGGTGACCTGTGCTACCGGAAGGTCCTTGATATCTTCTGCTTTTACGGTCTGAACCGACCCCGTAACCTCTCTTTTTAACTGGCTGCCGTAACCTACCACTACAACTTCCGACAGCGACTGGTTGTCTTCCTTCATGGTAATGTCAACCCGGGTTCTTGAGTCGATAGACACTTCCTGGGCCATGTAACCAATGAAGGAAATGACCAATGTGGTTGCCTGGTCCGGCACGTTCAGGCTGAATTCCCCGTTGACGTCGGTTGACGTACCAGCGCTGGTTCCTTTTGCCAGTACGTTGACGCCGATCATGGGATCGCCCTTTTCATCGGTTACCTTTCCCTTAATCGTTTTGTCGACACTGGCATCGTTCAGCAATTTTGTTTCGCTCTCCTTTTCCCGCGCCGATTTCAGTACAATGCGGCTTGCCATGACATTGTATTCAATTTCGAGCGGAACCAGCAGCCTGGTCAGGGCAGTGCGCAGGTTTTCGTTCCGAGAGGAGAAAGAAACCTTCCTGGATGCCTTTATTTGCTCCTGGCTGTAAATGAATTTTACGCTGGTGTTCTTTTCCAGCTCGGACAGTACTTCCCCAAGTCCTACATTTTTCAAATTGAGAGTTACTTTTTTGTCGAGCAGGCTTTGGCCGGGCAAAATCCCGCCGGCTGCTAGGTTGCCGAAAAAGGCAAGAAGGATGAGCTGGCAAAAAGTTAGCTGCATAAGATAGAGCAATTGCCCACGCAATTGTTTAGATCTACACTTGTACATAGATTTGTAAGATTTGTTTGGTTGGGAAATCGGACAAAGTCCCCCGGAAGTCTGGCTAAGGATCTGTTCGGGGTTTCCGGCCTGTGGTATTGGAAGTACCGCAGGCCTTTTTGTTTGGATTTGGAAGGCGCGCCTAGCGGGGTGTAGTTAGTTTCTTCATGTAGGATGAGTCTAGGTTCAATGATAATGCGGGATCAAAAAGGCCGGAAACATTCAACCGGAACGTCATCTCGACTGAAGCGCAGCGGAATGGAGAGATCTCCTTTCGGAAACTGCTTGTCGGGAGATTCCTCGGCTCCACTACGTTCCGCTCCGACTGACACGGCTCACTATGCTCCGCTCTGACGAGACGGCCTTTTTAATACCTCGTTCAATGCTTAAGTCGGAACCGGACCGATAAATCCTAAAGGGAAGATGTAAAAAACTTTGACTCGCTTGGGTTGTAATTGGATTATTTTGATAATCTCGTTGGCCAAAAGTTGAAGCGGAGTGCAGGGCTTTGCTGAATAAAGTGGCAGCGGAGGTTATTCTTTTCCAAAAAAGAATTGTCAGAAAGAATATAAAAATGGATTTTTTGGAGAAAAATTTATTCACATTCCATCCGTTCGATAAGCAGGGCGGAATCGGTGATTTTGAAAGAGGTGCCGGTAGAGAAACCGACGATATCCAGTTTTTCCCGGAGAGAAAGGTCGTTCAGATCACCGGTGAAGGTGCATTTTTCAGGCTTTTCAGGGAGTTTGACTGCCAGGCCGTATTGACCGGCGATAGCCTGCAATACGTTGCCGACGGGTTCTTTGACGAAGTGAAAGGTGTGTTCGGAGGCCTGAAACGCCACTTGTTCCTCCAGCACAGGGTGGGAAGTTATTTTTTGAGCAAAGCTGTTGTGCGAGAAAAGAGCGCTCTGATTCGGATGCAGCGTAATCTGATCGGCCTGCCTGTTGTTGCGGTTAAAGGATGACTTTTTGAAAACAGATACTTTACCGGTTTGAACGGTCACCTTCACCGATTTCGAATCGTGCGACGAAGCGACCCAGAAACTGGTCCCCAGTACCCGGGTGACGAAGTCGTTGCACCACACTGTGAAGGGAAGTTCGGCGTTGTGGGAAATCTCAAAAAAAACTTTCCCGGAGAGACTGGTCCTGCGATTCTCTTTTCCGAAATCTTTGTCGCAGGACAAGCTGCTGCCGGGATAAAGCAGTGCTGAAGAGCCGTCGGGCAGCAGGGCGAGCTTATTGGTCCGCGACAGGTTTTCGAAGTGAAGCTGACGGGGCGTTGCCGGGGCGGGTGCTGTCGTAGGGGCTCCCAAGGTGACGACGTGCTGTTTCCGGGCTTTGGGATAAAAAATAAAGAGGCAGAGCAGGAGGGAAGCAGCCGCAGAAGCGGCAATGGCCAGTGTCCTTACTATACTCCTGCCTGCAGAAGGACCAGACTCATCATTTGCCAGGATTTCAGCAAGCATTTCCGACTTCCTTTGATGCAATTCCGGCCCGGATGACGGCAGTGTCCGCCGCTCGATTCGCTCAAACCATTCATCAATTTTCTTTATCTCGTCCGGTGTGGCCACACCGTTTCGATAACGTTCTAAAAGATCAGAAAAATCGGAAGGACTCATCTTGGAATGTGGGCTGAACATTACATCTGCTTTTTGGGGGCTTGGCCTCTGGTTACGGACGGGTTAGTCGGGCAGATGATCAAATTGGAAGCAAGTTAAGTCTTAGCTTCAGAAGGAAATATTCTTCAGGTAAATTTTAACAGTTTTTAATGATTTTGTCAGGTGGTACTCAATCGCTTTCTCCGATAACTGGAAGTAGTCGGCTATCCTGTCTTTTTTCCAGTCCATGATGTGGTTGAACCAGAATATCTTCCGGGTGGTATCGGAAAGCCCGCCCATACTGTCCTGCAGGATCTCCGGAAGCTCCTGGTAATCGAGCACGGATTGGTCGACCGTCTGGATTTCGAGGAACGTTTTGTGGTAATCTAGAAACCGTTTCCGGGCCGAAAGCCGCCTTATATGGTCGATGACAGCAAACTTGATGGCTCTCGTCAGGTAATTTTCTACATTGCGGATATTGCGTATGTCTCTTTTCTCCCAGAGGTCGGTAAAGATTTCCTGGACGACTTCTTCTGCCGATTCTTTATCCGGCAGGCGCCGATAGGCAATTTCATAGAGCTTGTTCCAATATTTTTCATAGACCTCAACGAACAATTCCCGGTCAGTCCGTCTGGGTTCTTCATCAACAGCCCCGGGAGCCGTACTGGTCAACGGCTCGGCATGAAAGTATGTCATAAGTAATACCGACGGTGTAATGTCATATAATGCACTCGAATAAGCTAATTTTGCAGGACGCGCAAAGAATGCCATCCTGCCCTATGCTGACACGACCAGGGGGCGCCCTATTATTAAATTAGGGAATTGACTGACAATATTTCGACTTAATCCACTACTTTTGTGTCTTCTTTAGGCGCCCTTCGCCGGGCAAAAAAGTTCTTTGTGTTATTGTTTCTTGAAATCGGATGTTGAATAGAAGGTTACTGCGATCGAAAGTTGTCCAGGCGTTGTACGCAATCTCTGTTGCAGAGGAATCGAACCGGCTGTTGGCTTATGATGAAATCGCCGAGGCTTACAAGCCGGATCTGAACTCTATGGAGCCCCAGAACCTGCAGCAGCTGGAAGGTTTCCGGCAGCTGGCCACGGTTTCGTTTGATGAAATGGTAGAAACCGGATCGGTCAATACGACCGACGAGGTGCCTTTCGAGGTGGAGGTTTTGGCGAAGAAGGCCTACGTAGGCTACCAGAACGCCAACAAGCTGGACCGTAGAAACGTAGTAAGAAGGGTACTTTCCGAAACTGAAAACATATATACCAGCGTATTGTTTTCGCTGCAGTTTCTCCTCGATCTGGCCCACCTGGCCAAGCTTGAAAGAGGCAGGACTTATCACAATGTTGACGACCCTATCCCGTTACGGGGCGGCCTGGATACGAACCTGATTGTCCAGGCGCTGCAAGCCAGCAAACCCTTTTCCGATGAAGTGATCCGCAAAGGTGTCAGCTGGGGGAACGATATGGAGATTCTCCACAGAACCTATCGTGAAATGCTGCGCCCGGATGCGTCCTACCGCACCTACTGTGAAAAATCAGATCATTCCCTGACCGAAGAGCAGGAACTGGTGCAGTTTGTTTTCAGAAGCCTGATTTTCAAAAATCAGTTGTTTGTTGACTTCATGGAGGCGCGTGACCTTTATTGGGAGGACCATGCGGAGCTGGTAAGAAGCATCTGCATCAAAACGCTGAAGTCGGTCACTGAAGAGGGCAAGATTACGTTGGCCGAATTGACAGATGACTGGGAAGAAGACAAGTATTTTGTTGAGGAGCTGGTCTCGCGTACCCTGGAAAATGACGAAAAGTTCGAGGAATACCTGAAAGAGTTTCTCCAGAACTGGGACAACGAACGGCTTGCCAAAGTGGACATGCTGGTCATCAAAGCCGCGCTTGCCGAAATGATCCATTTCCCCGGAATCCCGATAAAAGTGACGATAAATGAATTTATTGAGACCGCAAAACGGTACAGCACCCTGCAAAGTGGTAAGTTCGTAAACGGGTTGCTCGACAAGCTTTCAGAAAAGCTTTTGAAAGAAAAAGTGATCCGGAAGAGCGGTAAAGGATTGATTGACAACAGGTAGTCTGGTTGTTTTAGTTTTTCCAGCGCAATAGAATCCCACGTTCGGGAGTTTAATTGATAGAGCAAAGCACTAATTGGATAAGTTTATGAGTAGTTCAAATAGATCCTTCATTGCCTTTTTAACAGGCGTATTAACCGGTGTAGCCGTAGGTATCATTTATGCACCGGATAAAGGTGAAGCTACCCGCGACAAGCTGACTTTCCGGTTGGCAAAATACCGGGATGAGCTTCAGAAATTGATTGCCGACCTTTTGGACGGGAAAGATTATCCCGGCAATTCCGCCCGCTCACAGGGGGAAAAGGTGGTGAATGAGGCCCGGGAAAAAGCCGAAAAACTACTGGAAGACGTAGATCGTCTGATGGAACAAATAAAAAGTCAAACAGCCGAACAGGCATAATTCTCTCCGTAATGCGATTGATAACTCGTTCATTTTTGGCGCTCGCCATGGCCGCCTCGATGTTTGCCTGTAACCAGGCCGACAAGTCCGGAGGAGAGGCAACAGAAACTGCTGCTGCAACTGCCGGAAAACACCCCGTGCTTACCCTGAAGGAGGAGACCACCTATGACTTTGGTAAAGCAAAGGAAGGGGACATCGTTGAAAAATCTTTTGCGTTCCAGAATACCGGCGAAAGCCCTTTGATTATCAGCAATATTACGGCGTCCTGCGGTTGTACTACGCCGGAATGGCCGAAAGAACCGATAGCTCCAGGCGCAGAATCCAATATTATGGTGCGTTTCAATACTACCGGCAAACCGGGCCAGCAGAACAAGACCGTAACGATTACAGCCAACACGGAACCATCGGTGACCGAGCTGCACATCAAAGGGGTAGTGGAAGGAAAGTAACCGCAATTGATTATCACCCGTTTCGGGAAAATATTATTTAAACCCATTTACAATGTTGAACGCTGTTCTACTACAAGCCGCTCCGGGCGCGTCCGGAGGCATCATGCAGATTGTCATGATGGTCGGTATTATCGCCGTATTTTACTTCTTCATGATCCGCCCCCAGCAAAAGAAGGCGAAGGATCAGAAAGTTATGATTGAAAACCTGAAAGAAGGGGACAGTGTGGTCACCATCGGCGGTTTGCACGGGAAAGTGCATAGCGTTGAAGAAGGCACCATTACGTTGACGATCGACAAAGGCGTGAAGCTTACTTTTGAGAAGTCGGCAATTTCCCGTAAAATTTAAGGTCTTTACTATAGTGCTGTGGATGGTAAAAGCAATCAGGTAAAAGTATTTGTAGTATGCCTGGTCACGGCTGCCTTTATTTGGTTGATGGATGCCATCAATACGGGCGTTCATACGATTAAAATTAATTACCCGGTCAAATTTGCTTACGACGACTCGTTGTATTTTCCCCAGGGGGAGCTGCCCGAGGTCGTTGCGATTAACGTATCGGGAAAAGGGTGGGGGCTTCTGAGCCGCTATCTTAAATCGTTTTCGGATACGCCGGTTTACTATTCGGTGAGCAATCCCCTGAAAGCAACGCGTATCGATTCTATTCAATTAAAGGAGCGTATAGCCGAGCGTTTCGAAGGCCTTAACGTGCAGTTTGCCGGAAATGAATGGGAAGATCGTCTTAAATTTGACGTGAAGACCTACAAAGTGGTGCCGCTCAAAATCGACAGCGCCGGGATTGTACTGGCTCCGGGGTATTCCATTACCAGCTACATCAACATGTCGCCCTCGCTTTTATCGGTAGAGGGGCCTGCCACGCTGGTGAAGCAGTTTCCGGATTCGGTTGTGGTGCGTATTCCCGAGACTGGGATCCGTACCAACTACGAATCGGATTTACGCCTCGATCTTCCGCGGGCTCCGGCTTTAAAGCTGAGCCATGAGTCGGTGTATGTCAGTTTCGAGGTCTCGCAGATTTAAGTTTCTATGGGTAAAGTCGTAGGCGTTACGGGCGGAATAGGGTCGGGAAAAAGTACGGTTTGCCGGTTGTTTATGACACTCGGCATACCGGTTTATGAAGCCGATGCCCGTGCCCGCTGGCTCACCGAACATGATCCCGAAATCAGGAAGGAAATTGTAGCATTGCTTGGCGCCGGAGCCTACCGGCACGACGGAAGCTATGATACCGGTTTTGTCTCTTCGAAAGTATTCCCGGACAAGGGGTTGCTTACGGAGCTCAATTCGATTGTGCACCCGCGGGTAAGGCTAGATACCCTGAAGTGGGTGGAAGCCCGTCAGGACGCGCCTTATGTAATTAAGGAAGCGGCTATCATGGGGAAGGCCGGCCCCGGAACCGGGATTGATTTTGTCGTGGCCGTCCTTTCTCCGGTCGAGCTCCGGAAAAAGCGGGTGCTGTCCCGGGATATACACCGGACCGAAGCGCAGTTTGACGCAATACTTGCAAACCAGGCTTCAGATTCGCAGCTGTTGGAAATTGCCGATTTCGTGGTTCGGAACGATGAAAAGGCGATGTTAATTCCGCAGGTACTTCAGATTCATGAGCGACTGGTTGGGGCCGGTATCGAAACCGGCGGTTTCTAGGCCTGGCTGAGCCCCATTTTGCGCCCTTCTTCGATCATAAAGGCAAAGGCCGGCGCCATTTCGTTGGGCACAATTCCTTCCAGGATCGCTTCGCGTATCGCTTCCTTAATAATACCGACTTCTCTCGAGGGTTTCAGCCCGAACGTCGTCATAATAATCTCCCCGGTAATAACGGGTTGAAACTCGCGCAGTTTATCCCGCGCTTCCAGCTCTTCCAGCTTTTGTTCCAGTACATCAAAATTCCGGAGGTAGCGTTTCACCTTATCCGGGTTTTTGGAGGTGATATCTGCGCGGCAAAGGATCATCAGTCCTTCAAAGTCCGGGCCTGATTCTACGAGTAGCCGGCGCATGGCCGCGTCGGTTATTATCTCTTTGGAAAGTGCAATAGGACGTAAGTGAAGCCTGACCAGGTTTTGCACAAACCGCATTTTCTCGTTCAACGGCAGTTTGAGCTTCCTGAAAAGCTGCGGGACCATCCTGGCGCCTTTTTCTTCGTGGCCGTGAAAGGTCCAGCCCGCTTTTTTGTCAAACCGTTTGGTGGCGGGCTTGGCGATATCATGCAGAATGGCGGCCCATCTCAGCCAGAGGTCATCCGAACGGACCGCTACATTGTCCAATACCTGCAGGGTATGATAAAAATTGTCTTTGTGCCCTTTCCCGTCCATAGTTTCGACGCCCTGCAGGGCAACCAGCTCAGGGAAAATAAGCTGAAGGAGGCCGCATTGGTACAGCAGTTTGAAGCCATAGGAAGGCTCCTTTGCGAGTATAATCTTGTTGAGCTCTTCGGTGATTCTTTCCTGGGAAATAATCCGGATGCGGTCGCTCATGGCAGACATTCCGTCAAAGGCTTCCGGTTCGATATCGAAACCCAGCTGAGTGGCAAACCTGGCGGCCCGCATCATCCTGAGCGGATCGTCGGAGAAAGTGAGGTCCGGGCGCAATGGTGTCCGGATCAGCTTTCTTCTGAGATCGCCCAGGCCGTCGAACGGGTCAACGAGATCGCCATAGCCCGCCTGGTTGAGCCGGATTCCCATGGCGTTGATGGTGAAATCACGGCGGTTCTGGTCGTCCTGGAGCGTGCCTTCCTCTACAATGGGCTTACGTGATTCGGCCCGGTACGATTCTTTCCTGGCGCCTACAAATTCGATCTCCAGGTCCTCGTATTTGATTTGAGCGGTCCCGAAGTTGGGGAACACGTGGACGCGCAGTGCAGGCCCCAGAAGGGACGCTACTTTTTCGGCCAGTTGAATCCCGCTCCCGACGCAAACCACGTCAATATCTTTGGAGGGGCGCTTCAGGATGAGATCTCTGACGTGTCCGCCCACCACAAAGGTATCTACCTTCAGCGCGTCTGCAGCTTGCGTAATGGCCTGAAAGACTGCATCCGGCTTTAATTGTTCCGCTAAATTCATGGGGCAAAAATAGCGTTCTCCCGGCCTAAACCCTTTCTTTCGTTAAATTTTTATTTACAAAAAAAAGCGCGGTGATTGTGATTATTAAAACCGCCTCTTATATTTGCACCCGCAAGCCGAAGTGGTGGAATTGGTAGACACGCACGTTTCAGGGGCGTGTGGGAGCAGTCCTGTATGGGTTCGAGTCCCATCTTCGGTACCAGCCGGAACTTTGATGAATTTTCATCGGAAGTTCCGGTTTTTTTTGTGAAGCAAGCTATAGTTAATATGGTAGATCTTTAATCCCACCCAATTTTCACTTTCAGCTTGATCAATGCTTTTTTAATTAGATATTTTACCCGAATGGCTCGCATTTCAGCGAGAAGGAGGCCTGGCACTTGAGCCGGTATGAGGTGGTGGGCTGTTAAATATGCCTTGGCATCGTCTTCAGTGCTGTTGTACAGATCATTCTCGCTATCAGCACGGTGGCCACTTCCATTCGCTGAAAAGGGCGCGTGTTTCATTAGCGGTTCAAATGGGAAGTTAATAAACCTGTAACCTTTGTTTACCATCGAGTGGAACCATATTGCTCCCCAGTCTGTGCCGTGCCAGCTCCCGCCAAATGGCAAAACATCTCCCTTCGGTACTACATTTTGTTGATACAGAGGGACATTTATCAGGCATGCATATTCATTGAGCCTGCACTCGGGAAGCGGGTGTATAAGTCCTTCCCCGATAAGTTTGTAGTGAATTTCTGCACGCGGAGGATTGTACTTGTCAACCAATTCTTTAAGCTGATCCCTGGAAGGTATAAAATTTTCAAATCTGGTGCTGTCGCACAATTGGGCTTTGAAAGCCGGACAGTTCCAGCACTGGCCGACCAGCCCTATTCCTGCAACATTCTTTTCCGTTGCTTTTTGCAGCATGTTGCCCAAAAGATCTTCTTCATAAAGACAGTCATTGTGAGTCATAAAGAGATATTGCTGGTCGGAGTGTTCCAGGGCATACTGGTATTTGAGTCCATAGCGCTTTTCAGGGTCTGTCAGCCACGATTCGTCGGGGTTTCCCGCATAATAGAAATACCGGGGATAAACATAGGTTACCGGCAGGTTCCTTAAGTAATATTTCAATAAAGGAATGACGTGGTACTGGTAATAAGGCTGGATTTTCTCGATGACCAGGAATATTTTGTTGATGTGCCGGGAGGAATGTTTCCATAGGGTAAGTAGTGTGACGGCAGTTTGATAGGGTTTGCCATAATAATTAACGCATACGTCTACTTTTTTCAAGTCTGTATAGCTATGAGTGTGAGTTTATGTTCAAATGTATCCTAAACATCAATGACAACCAAAATTGGCGGGAGTATCCCGACGCGGTTAGTATGTTTTCTATTGGACAAAGGACGGTGAAGGATAACCCTGCTTTCGCCACACTTCGCAACCCAGCGGCCGGCGAGTCTTATCACACCGCTACGGCGATCAGTAGATGTTCCGCATATCCGGCTTTAACTGGTATTGTTCAATCCCAACACCCGACTGTTTCGCGGATCATTTCTGCCGGAGGCCTGGCCCCTTCCGGGGAAATCGTTTTTCCTCGAAAAAAACGGCTAACTTTTTTATCTAAGATGTTCTGCTCCGGCCTTAACGAAAAAATAACTTTAAACGGAGTCGTGTTTTACTATTTTTGCCACAAAGTTTTTAGTCTTTTTTCGAGCCTATTACCCGGGCCACATGCAAAATGCGTATGGAAAAGTGTGAAAAAGTAGATTCTGACGACACTTTACAAAGGCTTGCTGCAGCCGATGAAAAGGCTTTCAGGGAAGTGTACGACAGGCACTGGAAAGTCGTGTACCTGGCGGCAGTGCGGTACATTCATTCTCCCGACCTTGCGCAGGATGTTGTCCAGGAAGTCTTCTTTACCCTGTGGAACAGGCGCGAACGGTTACAGCATATCCAGAGCCTGGAAGCCTACCTGGCCACCATGACCTACCACCAGGTGTACGCCATGCTCCGAAAATGGGCTACCGAAACAAAAAGCCGGAAGGTCTATTCGGAAAACCTTGAATACGCAGTCGACAATACCGATTTCGCCGTTCGCGCGCATCAGTATGAAGACATGATTGAAGTCCTTGTCGACAAGCTTCCTTCACAGCAAAAGCTGGTTTTCAAAATGTCAAGAAAAGAAGGGATGTCGCATGAAGCCATTGCGCGAGAATTGAATCTTTCCCAAAGAACTGTGAAAAATCACATGGTGAGGGCTTTGCAGTTTCTTCGTCAGAATTTCATCAACCATCTTGGTATACTACTTCTGATGGCCTCCAGGATCGCCCAGAAAGGATAAAGTTGCTCTCCGCACACATCAGGCAGGCCCGTTTACAGTACTGATTTTAGTTTCTTTTCTCCTTTCGGAAAAAAAATCATTTCCCGGTAGTCCTATCTCACCGCCAGACCACTCTGTATAAATGCAAGCCGGGAAACGCTGAGGTTCCCCAAACCGTAATATCAGGCTCCGGCCTGCTTTGTATGAACGACACGCGATTTATTTACCTTCTTGAACGACACAGGACCCAACAGGCCACGCCGTTGGAAGAAGAAGAATTCAAGGCCCTGATCCAATCCGGCAAGTACCGGGACCGGTTTCGCGATGAGCTGGCGAGGTTTATGGAGGAACGTTCCCATTCTGCCAAAGACGAAGAAGTACCGGTAGACGGCGAAAGGCTGTACGAAAAGATCCTTGCGAAACGACAACAATCAGAAGAAGATCACCAAACGCCGGCAAGTTCATTCGGGCTTTTTTTCCGGATTGCGGCGATGATAGCGCTGGGCCTGGGAATAGGCTGGTGGGCGCTGTCGCCTTCGCAAAACCCCGGGCAAATCGCCGCAACAAACGAGACAGGCGGAGAGGTGATCCATTTTACCCGGAAAGATTTTATCCGGTTACCTGATGGGAGTTCGGTGCTGCTCAACGACGACAGCGAGCTGACCTACTACGCCTCTTTCGGAGATAGCACCCGGGAAGTTACCCTAAGCGGGGAAGCTTTTTTTGATATTGCTCACAACGCTGAAAAGCCCTTTGTCGTTCATACGGGCGACATTACGACCCGTGTATTGGGCACCGCTTTTAACATCAATGCACGCGATAAGCAGGTCATGGTCACCGTCGAAAGAGGCCTTGTGAAGGTTGCCGACCGGAAGCAAACGTTGAGTCTGGTACACCCTTCCGAGAAGCTGGTAGTCAATACGATCCACCACGGATTTGAAAAGACTGAAATAAAACTTACGGAGGAAATTGCCTGGAAATCGGAAAGCCTGGTGTTTGATAACATTTCTCTTAAACAGGTAGTGGGACTTCTCAAGACACATTTCGGAGCCGATATCCGGATCGATAACCCGGCAATCGAAAACTGCCGCGTCAGCGCCTGGTTTCTTGACAATGAAAGTCTTGACGAGATCCTGGAAATGATCTGCCAGGTCAGACAAGCCCGCTATACCAGAACGGGCGATGCCATCTCCATTTCAGGTGGAATAGGATGTAACTAAATCGATTTAAAACAAATACTTCGCCTATGACGAAAAATTAATTCGAGTGAAGAGAGCGGCCATCCGGGTTAGGAGCCGAATGGCCACATGTTCTTAACAACCAACTAGTAGATCAATTATCAAAAACATGTAAAGTTATGCAATTATCTTTAACCAAGATTGCGTGCCCCTTTGAACCGTTGCCGCAACGAAGGAGACACGCCCTAATCCGGTCAATTATGCGGATCACGTTCTCCTATTTTATCCTGCTTTTCGGAACGATCCAGTTGCTGACAGCCAGTACGGGCAATAGCCAGGAGCTTCATCAAATCAGTGTGACAATCAGCGCGCAAAAGGAAAGCATGAAGGCTGTACTCCGGAAAATTGAACAGAAAACCGGCATGTCTTTCGTTTTACCGATGAACGAAGTTGATACGTATATAGTAGAGAGTCTGCCCGGAAAAAGGCGGGATGTCAAGACGACCCTAGACCTTATCTTCGCCAATACCGATCTCGGCTACAGGCAAATCAACAAGCGATCGATCGTTGTATACGTTAAAAACGCGGACCGGAATAAAAAGACACCTTCGTCCGGTTCAGCTGAGATTGACCAGGCAAAGGAAGTGGTTCCGCCAAGCATCAACGGCAAGGTAGTCGATGAAAAAGGCGACGGGTTACCCGGCGTAAGCATCATGCTCAAAGGTACCCAACAGGGGACGATCACCAATGAAAACGGCCATTTTCAGCTGGATGCCGGAGAAGGAGCGGTGCTGGTACTGAGTTTCGTCGGCTATGAAACACAGGAGTTTACGGTAAAGCGCGAAACGTTTGTCTCTATTTCGATGAAAGTGGACCAGAAATCGTTTGAAGAAATTGTCGTGGTAGGCTACGGAACCCAGAAGAAAACGTCGCTTACGGCGGCCGTATCGAGTATGAAGGGCGAAGAGATTTCAAAAGTGCCTACGACCAATCTCAGCAACAATCTCGGCGGCAGATTGGCAGGAGTTATTGTCAGACAGAATTCAGGCGAACCGGGACGCGACGAATCCAGTATTTATGTCAGGGGCATTTCCTCTACGGGGAACAACCAGCCCCTGCTTATTGTAGACGGGATCCCCCGCGATTTTCAGAAGCTCGATCCGAATACGATCGAGAGCCTCACCGTATTGAAAGACGCCGCAGCTGTTGCTCCCTACGGGGTAGCCGGTGCAAACGGTGTGGTCCTGGTCACGACAAAACGGGGCAAGCCGGGCGCGCCGACGCTGACGTACAATGGCTATGTGGGCTTTCAGAATCCAACCGCCTATCAGAAGCATGTCAGCCCCTACGAATTTGCGCTCTTGAAAAATCTCGCTGCACAAAACGACGGGCTCCCGATTCCTTACACGGAACAGGCGCTGCAAAAATTCAGGGATGGCACCAGGCCGGATGTCTTTCCGGTTGACGATGTCTGGAAAGCGTTGACCAAGAAAAATGCCCTCCTGACCAACCACAATGTCGAAGTAAACGGGGGTACCGAACGCGCCAGGTACTATGCCGCTTTTGGCTACCAGCACCAGGCCGGTCTTTGGCATACTACCGGCGAAAACAAGTACAATCTTGCGCTTAACATTGACGCCGACGTAACCAGCATCACAAAACTCTCGTTTAATTTAAACGGACGCCTGCAGAAAGACTGGTACCCTCCCATCGGAACGAGCAGGATTTTCGAGCTGATCGGGTATTCTCACCCTGCCAGGGGAGGGCCCCTGGTTTTTAGCAACGGGATGTACGGGAAATTTATCATGGGAAGCATCTACAACAAAGGTTATGCCCGGGAAAATACCACCTCCTTGTTCTCGCAGCTTTCCCTCGAGCAGAAAGTCCCCTTTATACCCGGTCTGAATTTAAGAGGAACGGTTGCGTTCGATCCCACTTACGGTTATAACAAAACGTGGCTGATGCCGGTCCAGCTGGCCACTATTGACACAACGCAAACACCCCATGTGATCAAAGACGGTGTGTTCGGACAGGCCAAATCCTCTCTGACCGAGGCCTCTCTGAACCGGAACCAACTAACTTTCCAGGGCGGGTTCAACTATGCAAAATCTTTCGGCAAAAACGCTGTTTCGGTTATCGGAGTGTTCGAAAGCAAAGAAAACAGCGTTCGCAATTTCGGCGCCGTCAGGAGAAACTACGACCTGGACATCCCTGAACTGAACATGGGAAGCTCCAGTCAGGCGGATCTCTCCAACAGCGGTTCTTCCAGCCTGGGGCGCCAGATAGGGGTTGTTTACCGGGTAAGCTATGACTATGCCGACAAATACATGGTGGAAGCAAGCGGACGCTACGACGGAAGCTACTATTTTCCAGCCAACCAGCGATATGGATTCTTCCCTGCATTTTCAGCAGGATGGAGAATTTCAGAGGAAAATTTTCTTAAAAACCACCGGGTGATCGACAACCTTAAGCTAAGGGCTTCATATGGAGAAGTAGGGGCACTTGCAGGCAGCGACTACCAGTACCTGACCCTCTATGGCGTGTCCAGTCCGGCCTATGTCATGGGCGGCAGTGCTGTGCAGGCGATCACCGAAAGAGCAGAACCGAATCGTAACATTACCTGGGAAAGAGCGAAAAAGACCGACGTAGGGGTTGAACTGTCGGCCTGGAAAGGGTTGCTCAATCTTGAAATCGATTATTTCTTCGAGAAGCGTTCCAATATGCTGACGCAGCCGGATGTAATCGTCCCGGACGAGTACGGAATAGGCCTCAGCCAGGTCAACGCCGGGATTATGAGCAACAGGGGGTTCGAATTCGCGATCGCATCAAATTACCGCATTTCGCCTGATCTCCAGGTATCGCTCGGTACAAATTTCACCTTTGCCAAAAACAAGCTGATTCAGACGTTTGAAACACCTGCTACCTTCAATAACCCGAACAGGCGGCGCACCGGACGGCAACTGGGAACACAATTTGGTTTGGAATCACTGGGCTTTTTCAAAGCGGAAGACTTCGACGAAGCGGGAAATCTGAAAGAGGGAATCGCTGTTCAGCCGTGGGGTAAAGTTCGCCCGGGTGATATCCGTTACGCGGATTTGAACAACGACGGAAAAATTGACATTAACGACGAAACGGTGATTGGAGAATCGCCGATCCCGCAGATCATCTACGGTATCTCGCCGTCTGTGAAGTATAAGAACTTCAGTGTTGATTTGCTCTTCCAGGGTGCAGGAAACAGGAACTTCTATCTCGAAGGCGACGGAGCCTGGCTGTTTTTCAACGGTATGGGCGCCTTCACGGAGAATCTCGACTACTGGACACCGGAGCATCAAAACGCAAGAAATCCGCGCGTCACGTCGGCGCCAACCCCGAATAATACCCAGCGATCCTCTTTCTGGATGGAAAACGCCGCCTATTTGCGGCTCAAAAACATGCTGATTTCCTACAACCTTCCCGCCAATCTGGTAAAACAGGCCGGGCTTCAGCATGTACGGCTCTATGTATCGGGTCAAAACGTGGTGACCTGGAGTAAAATTAAACGCTTCGACCCGGAAGTATCCAATGTCCAGGGGCGTATGTATCCCCAGCAACGGGTAACTTCTTTAGGGTTAAACATCACTTTCTAAAACAACGATGAAGAAAATAGTCGAAATATCAGTCAGGAAAGCGCTCGTTTGCTTTTTGTTCTGCGCCCTGTTTACGGCCTGCGACCAATACCTGGAGCTGTCTCCTACCGACAGGATCACAGACTCGGTAGTCTGGTCTACCACCACCAATGCCGACGCTTTTTTGAACGGCATCTACGCCGGTCTTCCCCGGGAATATATCAATTCCGATCCGGGTGACAATTTCTCGGACGACGGTTTCGGCGGGCAGGTGAATTTATACAGCCGGACCACCTATGCGCTTTCTAATTACAACCCGAGCAATGCACCCAATTATTGGACAAGCAACTATGCCAGCATCAGGAAGTGTAATTTGTTCCTGGAGAAGGTCGCTGCTTCCGCCCTTCCTGCCGACTGGAAGCTGGTGAGAACAGCGGAAGCCCGTTTCCTGAGAGCCTATTTTTATCATACCTTGTGGATAAACTATGGCGGCGTGCCCATCCTGACAGAGGTGCTGAATCAGGGTGCGGACGGCGATGCGATCTTCCACAGCAGAAATACCGCCGAAGAGGTCTTTGCCTTTGTTACCAATGAACTGGGCGCTATTGCGGAAAATCTGCCGCTGAAACCTGCTTCCGGCAGGGTTTCCCAGGGGGCGGCCCTCACGCTGAAGGGTTGGTGCGAGTTGTTTGAGGCAAGTCCGTTGAGAAACCCGGACAATGATCCGGCAAAATGGAGAAAAGCAGCCGAGACCAGCAAACGTGTGATTGACCTGGGTGTCTACCGACTGTTCCCGGATTTTGTTACGATGTTTTATGAAGAGAATAATCATAACGAGGAAGAGATTTTCAGCATACAATATCTCGGTGGTACGACGATCGGGGGCAGCAGGGAAGGCCTGCAGGGGCCGTTCAATGTAGGGGGAGAATCCAAATCGTGGGGAGCGATACGCCCGACACACAATCTTGTCAGTGAGTTTTTCATGGCCAACGGACTTCCGACCGATCACCCCGACTCAGGATATGACCCCAACAAGCCCTACCAGAACAGGGAAAAAAGGTTCTATGCCACGGTCTCTTTCGATGGTGCGCAATGGCTAGGAAAGCCGATGATCTACCGCGTTGGATCGGGAAGCCTGCTGGAGTTTGACAAAGGCTCTCCGACCGGCTACGACCTGGTAAAAGGGATGAACCCCAAGTACGCGATCCACGGTGACCAACGGTTAAACAGCGCCACGCAAAAAATCTTCCGCTATGCCGAAGTACTCCTCAACTACGCCGAAGCCCGTAACGAAGCAGACGGCCCGGATGACTCTGTCTACGAAGCCATCAATACGGTCAGGGCCAGAGTGGATTTGCCTGCGCTAAAATCCGGGCTGTCAAAAGACGACATGCGCAAGGCCATCCGCCAGGAAAGACGCGTGGAATTGGCCTTTGAACTGAAACGATTGCCGGATCTTATGCGATGGAAAGAAGCCGAGAAACTACTGAACCGGAATTTGCTGGGAATGAAAATAGAAAATGGGCCAGGCGGAACCATCGCTACGGTTGTCCCGGTAGCGGGCGGGCAGCGGGCTTTTCACGCTGAAAAAAACTACGTGCTTCCTATTCCTCAATCGGCCATTGATAAGAACCGGAATCTGGTTCAGAATCCTAATTACTAACCCCAAAACCCGGCTTCTGCCTGAAAACAGGAGCCGGTATCCTTTTTATGAAAAGACGTAAATTCCTGGAAAGGTTTTCTTTCCTGACCGGCGGCACAACGCTGACTGGTCCGCTTATGCGCCCAGCCGGCGGTCAAACTGAGAAAACTGAAGAAAAAACACCGAAAGTACTGACAGAAATCCGGGTCAACGCCCCTTCCGTCGTCGGCGTGAATGAACCTTTCTGGCTGGGAATAAGGCTCTTGACAGAGCCCTTCTTTGCCGAATGGAACCCGATCTGGCAACGAAAAGGAATTGCTGTAAACGGTCCGTTCAACCATTCTTCCCGTGGCATCAGGTACATGGAAAACGTCCTGCCTGAATGGGACAATGACGTCACCATTTCAGGGGATGAAGGTTACGAAGGACTGGAAAAATATTCGTTTAAAGCGGGGGAAATATCCGGGAGTGGGGGCCGGCGGCCTGTAAGACGGCTGGAGGGCTTCCGGTTCAGCAGCCCGGGAGTAAAGTACATTCGTGTAACCGATCCCGTGAGCGGTATTACCGGCACCAGCAACGCGATTTACGTAGCGCCCCGGAAGCCGGACAAGCGCTTGTTTTGGGGGAATATTCACTGTCATAGTATTTTCGGCGACGGTATCCGGTTGCCGGAAGAGGTGTACGACTTTGCCAGAAACGAATCTTTCCTGGATATTTTCGCCCTCACAGACCACACCGAAGCGATTACAAAAGGCCAGTGGAGTTACTTTAAGGAGGTAACGAACGACTACAATGAGGCCGGGCGTTTTGTGACGTTTGTGGGCGGAGAATGGACAAGCCCTCAATACGGGCACAGAAATTTCATCTATCCCGGCGACGACGGTCCGATCCTTCGGTGCAATGACCCTGCGCAGGATACGCTTCAGAAAATTTACGCGATCGCCAGAAGTGCCGGCGCCCTGATCGTCGCCAACCACACGGCGAGTTTCGGGCACACCACCAATTGGGACAACGGGCACGATCCTGAAGTAGAACGCCTGGTGGAGGTATACTCTATCGGCGGCATCAATGAAATGGTATTCGGACTCGGTCCGCGCTTCAAAAACCGGTCAAAGGATAAGGAAGTGGTGGGCAGTCATGCTGTTGACGGCCTGAAAAGAGGCTTTCGCCTGGGTATGATCGGTACCGGAGACGATCACGACGGGCGCCCCGGAGACGCGCTTCATCAGCTCCAAACCAAACCGGAAGACTATAAATATTTGCGGGGACCTGGCCTGATGGGCGTCTGGGCAGAAGAGCTGACGAGAGCATCCGTCTTTAACGCCCTCTGGAATCGTCACGTATTTGGCACTACCAACAACCGGACACTTCTTAAATTCACCATCAACGGCCACCTGATGGGTTCCGAAATCACTGCCGGTGGGCCACTTTCCGTTCACGTGGAATTGGCGGGCAATCTGCTTGTCCAGCGGATTGATCTACTCAGGGAGGGCAATGTCGTCAGGTCCAGCGAACCGAATGCGCCATCGGCTAATTGGGATTTTCAGGAAGAGCCCGTTACATCGCCAACATGGTACTATATCAGGGTTTCTATGGCAGAAGGACATATCGCGTGGTCAAGCCCCATCTGGATCAAAAACGCCTGAAGGTGAGACCTGATAGGTCTTTTCTTCTTTTTCAAACGCTCCCCGGCGAAAGCTGAGGAGCGTTTTTTCTTGCCCGCCGGACTTATTGAACAGTTTGAACCGGCAAGGTCTCTGTGCATCCCGCGTTCTCCGTGGTTAAACAAAAGCCCTTAAAGTTTTTGAGTCCGCATCTGCTGCGGTTGGTTTGGTCTTTACAGGAAATCCGTCCCAGTGGTGGTAGTCAGCTATAAAATCAACAATCCTGCCCATCATATGCGAGTTATTCGCATTAATCATGATCACAACGCCTTGTCCTTTGTCCACACCAGCGGTAAGCAACGCATCAAAGATTTCTTAACATCCGCCACTTCTCGGGATGGCATAAACCACGTTGCGTGAAACAGATAAGTTGAAGACTTTATCCCTTATTGCAGGAAATAAAAGCTGCCATGTTTTTCCCTTGTCTGAAGATCTGTAAATACCAGCGGCATGGCCACAAAGCAGGTATTTGCCAACCTCTGCAATTGAAGCGATGTCGAGGCTTGGCGGAAGGCCAACATCGATAGGCTGCCAGGTTTTACCCCCGTCATAGGATGTCCGTACTCTGCTTGTCTCCGTCTTGGTACTGTAAGTAATAGCGGCAAATCCATCTTTGATGCGTTCGATAGCGATGCCCACTCCACCCTCATTGATCACATCGACCCAATTTTCACCATCGTCTACCGACCGGATAATACCTCTCTGACTGGTCGCCAGCAGCACGCCGTCTGATTCTACCAATTTCATTACCCGACCTCCGTCATAGACTCGCTTCCAGCTTTTTTCTCTGTCATCAAATTTGAAAAGACCCCTGTCGCAGCCGATAAAAACGTCGTCCCCGGTTTCAAAAATGGTGCGAATGCTCTTCCCCGGAAAATCAGTATAGATCGGTAGCCATAAACCCGTTCCGTTTATTTTTTGAACAAACCAGCCGTCATAATTGAATGCAAGCATTCCGGTCCTGCCAGGGACAATGCTGCTACGGTTGGCCGGGGAAATCTCTTTTTCCCAGAAAGGAGCAATGGAATTCGGTTTGCTGTAATACATCTCATTTCCGGCATGCAGATAAATCCCATTGTCATTTGCAAGGGAACCATCTCTCGGGATATCGTCTCCCGTCAAGTTTTCAGGCAGTCCTTCGCTAATATCCTGCCAGGTATCTCCGCCATCTACGGACTTAAAGATGATGTTTGACGCAACCGCCTTATTGTTATCCGGGGCTGGGGTTGATTGTGGGAATTCCCAAGGCTGACTAAAGGAAAACGGAAACAGAAAAAGGAGCAAAAAAGCAAGGTTATGGATTTTCATGACTAAAATGGTTGGGTGAAATAATAGAATAAAATTGTTTTTAACTTCACATGTCCAAATGTAGAGACCAGTTTAGCCGCTCTCGTAAATCAACTGTAAAATCTTGTTTGTCAATTGTAAAAAGAAATGTAAATGCGCGTAAATTCTGCTTTTGACGGCTCTTTCGCTGCTCTGCTGGTGGTGCGTTCCGGAATTGCCATAGTGCTGCTTGGAGCCTTTTTCATCAGCTCTTCTTTTACAGAATATTTCAATCGCGACTTACGGGCAAAGCAAGTGAACCTGTTGATCCGTAAAACCGGCCATCGGCTGCTGCTGCAGGCAGGTGATTCAACCTCACGCGTATTGCCCGTTACCGAGATTAATGAAGGCACGTTTCTACTCAGGTTTGAAAATGAATTCGTTTTTAACCATGACTCACTTATCGCGCTGTCACAGCGTTTACTTCCCAAAAAACAGTTTCCTTCCGGTTACACGGTTACTGTACACGATTGCAGAAAGAAGAGCATTGTCTATGGTTTCCAGGTAAATAATACCTCGCCGGATATTCTGGCTTGTAACGGCAGAAGTCAGCCTCCAGGATGTTACACAATTGAATTTGCCTTTCCGGATCTTTATGAGAACCTAAATCGGCAGAAAGCTGACACCGATCAGCCAGCTGAGTCAGTTAAAGCGGATACCCGGGACGTCGATCAAAAGAATACGGGATCAAAAGCGCCAACCATCGGCAGTGGCATCGGTCGGCATACTGGTGAACTCAAATCAGCCAAAGTGGATCCCGAGGAAGTCAATCTAATAAGTGAAGAATCAAAAACGACATACTTTGACTTTTCATTCAGCAAAGTAACTTATGCCTTTATTATAGTGTTGCTGGGTATGGTCCTGGCAGTCAGTCGATTCGGAAAATTTTTAAAACCGTTGTCCGGGGGGAATCAAAATCAGGTTACAAAGAAAGAGTCTGGTCCGGAGTTGGCTGCGCTCGGAAAATTTTTGTTCAACGTGAAAGGACAGCACTTGCTTCTGGAGAGTGAGGTAGTTAGTCTTACAGCCAAAGAATGCAAGGTTCTGGAATTGCTCCACAGAAATTTCGGTGAATTGATTCCCCGCGAAACGCTGATGCAGGAAGTCTGGATCAATGAGGGGGTCTTCACCGGCCGCAGCCTGGACATGTTTGTGTCAAAACTTCGAAAGAAATTAAGCCATGATCCTGAGCTAAGAATAACGAATGTTCATGGGAAGGGGTATAAGCTGGAAATGTCCGGTGGATTTTAAGCAGGCGGCTGATTATTGATGATGTTTTGAGTATTCAGTGTAACACGAGGGGGGCAATTTGGTTAGCAAAAGTCGAGCACTGTCAGGAAGCCGTTGACGTAGTGAGAGGGGATTTTGAACAGCGGTAAATGGTCTTTTCGCTGATCAAGCGTTTTGTAGATTTCGGTAATGCCCTTGTTTTTGCGGTTTTGAAACAGGTACTTCCTCAGGAAATAGATCATTGTGATCCCGACTGACGGCATAACAATGAACAATAAGGGGTTTATGGACTGCGTGTGCCCGAACAAAAGGTGTTCAAAATGTTCCGTCAGGTGTTTTAACGAAGCAGCCAGGACGGCGCAGAACAGGCCCGTAAGCATGGAAGTGCCAATGAGTCTGACGTAGTGGTAAGTGACGATCCTGTATCACATAGCCCGTACAAAAGGACTGGTTCAAAAACCGTGGCCGGGCAAAAGTAGGCACGGGTGTTATATTGTCAAAGCAGAGCGTGTAGTCTGTTTGAGAAAATATAATTTTTCTGTGAAATCTTCAATTCGTTTTCCCGGAGAATCAACCGTTAGGCGCGGCAACGAAACGAGCTTGTCGCTAAAAACTGATTGAAAGTCAACGTATTCATCCCTTGTTTCTCGTATGGGCGTAGGCGATGCGGGGCTCCCGGGCCACATTGTAAATTTCAAAAGAAACCGGATGGTATTTACGGCCGGAGCAACCGTCATTTTTAGTCACGTCATTCAGCTCTTGCAACTCGGGAGATAATGGAGCCCTCACGAAAGCCTCACTACCAACCAGTGGCGCGCGTTAGCGACGCGACGATTTGCGTGAACTGTGAAATTGTTCGTTAATTTTAATTATTTATTTGAATGTTGCAACTATTCTGCTTTGATTGTACTCATCTTTCTAAGAAGGAAATTCACACAATGTAGAGGGGAGTTCTGACTTATTTGTGCTGACCTTCCGTAGATTTTGAGCTTTATTCCAATTCACATGAAACTATACTATGGGAAAACACCAGAATTTTGGAGGCGATTTGAAGCAGGCGGGACAGGTGATACCAACGGTCCTATAAAACTTCTCAAAATACCACCAGGAGTTTATGATTTACGCTTTAGGGGCCCGTACGTCTCCCATACTATTGTGGCGGGTTATTCGCTTAAAACCGTCTAATGTCATCTGGACAATAGATCCTGTCGGATTGGTGTTGGTGGAAAACCGAAATTGACTTTACATTACTATAACACTATCATATTATCTTAAACCCTTACTACAATGCCTCAATCGACAATGGAAAAGACCCTGATACGTCATATCACCGAAATTCAAAATAAGATTTCCATACTGGAAGATGCACTCGAAATCGCCCGCAAGAAGCACAAAGATAGTGTACGGCACAAAGAGTTAATCAATAGCCGGACTCCGGTCAAGGCCGGAGCCGGAGCGGAAAGGTAAAAGTGTCATAGGTGGGGTTCGACCGGATAAAGGGATATACGATTTGAAGCGGTCGGTTACCCGCCGCGCCGGACGACGAACCGGAGGTACGTCGTCCGGCGCTCCTTTTAGGGATTTTTAGTGCCCCCCAAAAGAGGGATACCGCAATCCTCTCAAAATTCTTCCCTTTGTAGCGCTATGGAAAAATTTCTACCGCTATTGTCAACACGCGCCAAACAGTTAGGTGCCGTTCTGCTATTTGTACTCGGCCTGGCGTCTTTTGCGTCACTGGCACAGGGTATCACGCCCGGTCATTCGGGTAACTACATCACTACCTGGAAAACTGATAATCCCGGCGGTTCCGGCAGCACGCAGCTGATCCTGCCCATTCACCCCGACGAAACTTATAACTTCGATTTGTATTGGGAAGAAGTGGGCAGCGCCTCCAATCACGGTACACTGGCCGGTATTACGGGGCCGCGCACCCTGACCTTCCCACACGCCGGCACCTACCGGGTGGAGATCGCCGGGGCTTTTCCGCGTAACCACTTTGCTGCGACAGGCGGTGATAACCGAAAACTGGTTGCAATTAACCGTTGGGGGGCTATTCAGTGGAATACCATGGAAAATGCATTCATGAATGCAGCTAACGTCGTATACCAGGCTACTGACGCCCCCAATCTGAGCAATGTGACCGATCTCAGCGGCATGTTCCGCAATGCCGGTTTGTTCAACGGTGATTTGAGCAACTGGGACGTGTCGAATGTGACGCGGATGTGGGCAATGTTCGAGATGGCAGAGAGTTTTAACGGGAATATCCGCAACTGGGACGTGTCAAATGTTACCGACATGGGATCGATGTTTCTCGGCGCCGGTGCCTTTAACCAGGATATCGGAGATTGGAATGTATCAGGTGTACAGTCAATGATTTATATGTTCAACGGCGCTTCCAGCTTTAATGCCGATCTCTCCGCGTGGAATGTCTCGTCAGTTCTTGATATGCGACACCTTTTCTTTGAGGCCACCGGCTTCAACCAGTCGCTCGGTAATTGGAAAATTTCGACCGGGACCAATATGGAGTCGATGCTCGACGACTCTGGTATTTCCCGGGAAAACTACGACGCCACCCTGATCGGCTGGGCTGCGCAGCCTAACGTGCCTGTGGGTATTACGCTGGGTGCCAAAGGCATGCTCTATTGTGAAGGTGCCACCGCGCGCCAGTCGCTGATCAGCAACCACAGCTGGACCATCAATGGGGATGTTGCCCGTTGTCCCGTAGAAATTACGCCCGGCGCAAACAACATTCTCTACGTAGACGTAAATGTGAATACTTCCGCATCCGGCTATACCGGTGTGGGTGATTCGTGGGCCAATGCCATCCCGGAGCTTCGCGACGCGTTGACCTGGGCTGCCGCCAGCTGGAATGGCGGTGTTCAGGGCAGGCTTCAGATCTGGGTAGCCAATGGTACCTACCTGCCGGGCGCAGACCGGACAGCATCCTTCCGTTTGAAAAATTATGTGGAGTTATATGGGGGCTTTTCGGGTGACCCGTCGGAAACGCAGCTCAGCCAACGCAATTTCAAGGCAAACCCCACCATTCTCAGCGGAGACATTGACCGGGACGGTACGAAAGCAGGAAATGCCTATCATGTTGTAAATGGCGCCGGCGTCAATGCTACTGCGAAGCTGGACGGCTTTACCGTAACCGGCGGCAATGCCGATGGAACAGGCGACAACAGCCGCGGGGGCGGGATGCACTTTTACAACGGCGGACCTACACTTTTGAATATTATGGTTCTTAATAATTACGCAACGGCGGACGGCGGCGGTATCTTTATGACCGGTTCGTGGGGAACCGTAATCAGGAATTCCCTTTTTACCGGCAATGAAGCGGGCCAGGGTGGCGGCCTGTTTGGTCAGAATTCTTCGATTAAGATTGCCAATTCAACTTTTTCCCGTAACCGCAGCGCTGGTCGGGGTGGCGGTATTGCTTACGGTTGGAACGGTTTCCTGACCATGTCCAATACGCTGATCTGGGACAATGAAGCGGAAGGAAGCACCACCAGTTGGACTGCGTCTTTTTTCAACGCCTCCGGAAGCAACACGCTTTCCAATAACCTGATTGCTAACTCGGGCGGCGCGGATCCGCTGTTTCGCGACCCTGCTAATGGTGATTACAGCCTGCAACCTGGAAGTCCGGCGATGGATGCAGGCAGCAATGACAAGTATACGGCGGCAGGCGGAGATTTAGAGGGCGATACAGACCTCGGCAATAATCCGAGGGTTAGCGGATTTGCCGGTGGCGGAGTTATTGATATTGGCGCCTACGAAATCAAAGGGGAAGCAGTACTTACTCCTGATGGCCAGAATATCCTTTATGTCGATATCAACGTCAATACGGCCGCTCAGGGTTACACCGGGTCCGGAGACTCCTGGGCCAATGCCGTTCCGCAGCTGGCCGACGCGCTTAAGTGGGCACGAACGCAGCACACCGAAGGTACACCCGGTTGGGATGGCACTAACCCTTTGAAAATATACGTGGCCAAAGGTACTTACCTGCCTGCCTATGGCGCTGCTGCATCGGACTATAGCAGTGATGCCGGTCGTTTCAATACATTTGTTCTGGTGCCCGACGTAAAACTGTATGGTGGATTTGACCCGGGCAATGGTATAGTCGCCCTCGACGACACACGAATATTGCCCGATGCCGAAAACCCGGGGGAGGGAACGGTGTTGAGTGGAGACCTGGGGATGAACGACCATGCTGTGAATTTCGAGGGGCACGCGGAAAACGCAAAGCATGTGCTGCTCGCTATTGGCGAGCTTGGCTCCGGAAGCATCGACGGCTTCACCATTACGGGAGGATCTGCGGATGGAGTGGAAGAGGCCGATCCGTATAATGAGCAGTCGATTTTTCCGGCAGGCGGTGGGGGAATGCTGATTTTGACTTCTTCTCCCTCGCTGACCGACTGTCTGTTTTTCAGGAATTATGGGGAGGGGGGCGCAGGAGTGTCCAGTGCGGCTTCGAATTCGTTGCTTATCCGCTGTGTTTTCCTTGGGAATTCTGCAAAGTTTGGAGCCGGGATGACAAATGGTGAGGGATCTGCTACCGTATTGACTGAATGTGTATTTTCCGGTAATGTGGCCTCGGCACATGGCGGAGCTATGTATAACTACTTGGGCGGTCCAACGGTCATCCGAGGCAGGTTTTACGGGAACTCTGCCCCTTATGGCGGAGGAATAAGGAATTTGCAGGGAGCACCCATACTGGAAGATTGTGAATTTTTAGAAAACAAGGCTGATTATGGCGGGGGAATAGCAAACAGTGCTACGCTTTCGCTAACCGGAGGTATTTTTTTACGGAATTCAGCAGAAACCGACGGAGGTGCTATTTTCAACACAGGAGGGAGTACGAGTTCGGTGACAGGCACCATTTTTATGGAAAATACAGGGGAACGCGGTGGCGCTATACGCAACAACTCTTCAGTTGTCGAAATGCGGAACGCAAAATTGAGCAAAAATAGCGCAACACAGGGCGGGGCCATTTCCAGTGAAAACTGTCCTTCTATTTCGCTGGTCGGTTGTGTGCTTTCAGAAAATACGGCAATGGTAGGCGCCGCTATGTCGAATGGTTTGAGTCAGTCGGTCACCATGATTAATTGTACGGTAACCGGAAACAAGGCAGCTACGATTGCTGGCGCGCTTGCAAATGTCCAAACGCCTGCTACCCTGTCAAACCTGATTATCTGGGGCAATGAATTGAACGGCAGCGTCAGCGACCCGGCGGCTTCGCTCTTGACTATAGGGGACCTGCCGGTAATTTCCCGCAGCCTGATCGCCAATTGGGGCGGGAGCGCAGCCTGGGACGGAAGCCGCGGGGTAGACGACGGCGGAAATATAGATACGGACCCGCTTTTTGTTGATCCCGCTAACGGCGGCTACAGTTTGCAAATCTGTAGCCCGGCAATCAACAAAGGTGACAATGCAAAACTTCCGGCCGGCTTTGTCGAAGACGCCGCCGGTAGTCCCCGCACCGTGCATGCGTTAGTAGACATGGGGGCACTGGAGTACCAGGATGAGCTTCCCGTTGGCCGGCTGGCATTAAATAGCGATGAAAGCACCAAAACAGTCAACGGGGCTACCGATTTCCTGGGCAATGACGAAGCCTGCAGGCTGATTGCCAGCGTGGCGCCGCACGGAACCAATCCCGTTAGCGGAAGCGTAACCGCCCGGGTGACAATTGACCCGCAGGTGGCCTACCACAATGGATCGCCTTATGTGCAGCGGCACTATGTGATTAACGCCCAGACGAGCGGATCGGCCAGGATTACCCTTTATTTTACGCAGGAAGAATTCGATAATTTCAGCGCTCAATTACCTGACGGGCCGCTTCCGGCCAACCCGACAGACGGGGCTAAAAAGCGGAATTTGAGGATCTTCCAGTACGAAGGCGCGGCCGGTATTAAACCCGGCGACTATAACGGTGAGCCGGTGACGATTGTCCCGCACGAGGACGACATCAATTGGGATGCCGTGAACGAGCGTTGGGAAGTTTCTTTTAACGTAACCGGTTTCAGTGGCTTTTTTGCCGGGTCTGTTGCCAGTCCGTTGCCTGTCAGGCTGGTGTCATTTACGGGGTCTCTTAAAGAAGAAAAATCAGTTTTGCTCAACTGGAAAGTTGTGGAACAGCACGGCATAGCGGCTTATGAGATCGAGTATAGTGCCAACGGATCCGGTTTCTCAAAAATCGGGACCGTTAAAGCTACGGATACGGAGGAAGCGTCGTACCGTTTCAGTCACGCGGCTGCCGCCAGCCCGAAAGGGGTTGCCTACTACCGGCTTCGCATATTGGAGTTAGACGGAACCCGTGGTTATAGCCCGGTTATCCGGGTAGGGGTTTCGGCCAATGCGATGGTGAGAGTTTACCCGATGCCGGCAGATAATGGCTTCTGGGTGGAAAGCGCCGGCATCCGCGGCACTACGGCCAACCTGGTCAATGTACACGGAACGGTGGTGAAAACCTGGACTTTCTCCTCGGATAAACAGTACGTGGACACCGGCGCCTTGTCAACCGGGGTGTATTTTGTCAGGCTAGCCGATGGAACCTCATTGAAAGTTGTCAGAAAATAACGCGGCCGTCAGGAGATCCCTCCATTCCGCTGCGCTACAGTCGGGATGACGGCGCCGGACGACCATAATAAAGCCGCGAATTCACGAATTAATATAGTCTATTCGTGCATTCGCGGCCTCGTCATACCGAGAAAGAAGTTTTTTGCCAAAACACCTTGGAATAGAAATGACAAATAAATGATGTCAATGGAAGTCAATGGTAGCCGGAGGCTACCGCCCGGACGGTCATCCTGAGCGCAGCACAGCGGAGTCGAAGGATCTCCTATTGTTAGAAGCCTGGCGGAATAAGTTGAGTGCTGGGAGTGGGAGATTCCTCGGCTGCGCTCGGAATGACCCGTCCGGTAGGACCGACCACCCTGACTATTGTCAATGGTAGCGGAACGCAGTGTAGCCGAAGGATCTTCTGTTGCTATAAAAAAGTTCTCTGAAAGGGATTGGGTATCGGGAGCGGGAGATCCCTCCGCTTCGGTCGGGATGACCTTCCGGTTGGAGCGGCTTCAAACCTGTTGTTGTCAATGGTAGCGTAGCCGGAGGAATCTTCCGCATCAGCGCGGACCTGGTATTCGATCGGAATTGACCGGCAGCAGCTACTTTTTGTCCAGCTTCAACAGGGTCGCATTCAGCGCGACAACAATGGTACTGACGCTCATCAGAACTGCGCCCGCCGCCGGGCTTAAGACAAATTTCGGGTAGAAGATGCCGGCGGCCAGCGGGATAGCCACTATGTTGTAACCGACCGCCCAACCCAGATTTTGTATCATTTTCCGGTAGGTGCGTCGTCCGAAATCGATCAGCTTTACAACGTCCCTGGGATCACTGTTTACCAGGATGATATCGGCCGTTTCTGCTGCAACGTCGGTTCCGGAGCCTACAGCAATCCCGACGTCGGCCTGGGCAAGCGCCGGCGCATCATTGACGCCATCGCCGGTCATGGCCACAATTTCACCTTTCTCCTGGTACTCCCTAACTTTTTCCTGTTTGTTATGTGGCAGGACGTTTGCCAGGAAACCAGCCATGCCGAGGCTTTTTGAAACCGACGCGGCAATTTTTTCATTGTCGCCCGTCAACAGGAATGACTTGATCCCCATCCCGTTTAGTGCCTGAACTGCTTCCAGGGAGCCTTCCCTGATGCTGTCGGCAAACGTGAGTATACCGGCCACTTTACCGTCAATCCATACGTAGCTGACCGTCTCGGCATCCTGGTCAATTTCAGACGGGACCACGGGTTTTTCCAGCTTGTTTTCAACAAAATAGTTCGGACCGGCCGCAACGACTTCCTTCTGGTTAACCGTCCCTTTTACTCCTATTCCCTGCATGTACCGGAAATCTTCCGACTTCAGCAACGGTAGCTTTCTTTCCTTTAGCAGCCTGATCGTGCCTTTTGCAATGTGGTGTTCAGAATTCTGCTGTACCGCGGCGGCATATTGAATGAGCTCGTCTTCGGTATAATTTTCATCCGATACGATTATCCGCTTAACGGCATGTGAGCCTTCGGTCAGGGTGCCGGTTTTGTCAAAAATTACGGTCGTCAGCTTTCGTGTCGTTTCAAAAGCCGTCCTGTTGCGGATAAGAAGCCCGTTTGTCGCCGACAGGGTGGTGGAAATAGCCACTACCAGCGGAATGGCCACACCCAAAGCATGGGGGCAGGCGGTTACCATAACTGTGACCATTCTTTCCAGCGCGAACGCCAGGTCGGAGCCTGTCGACAGCCAATAGATAAACGTTCCCGCGCCTACGCCGAGTGCGACGAAGGTCAGCCATTTCGCGACCTTATCAGCGAGGTTCTGGGTGTTGGATTTAGCGGCCTGCGCATCCTGGACCAGGTTGATTACCTTGTTGAGGTAACTGTCTTTGCCAACGCCTGTTGCGTCGATTTTTAATGCCCCGTCGCCATTGATGGAACCCGCTATCACCTTGGATTTCAGCTCTTTTTTTACAGGTACGCTCTCTCCAGTCAACATACTTTCGTTGACATAGGAAAGCCCTTCAATGACTTCGCCGTCTGCAGGGATTTTATCGCCGGGTTTGATAATTACGATATCATGATTGGCCAGTTCCGACAGTTGAATCCTGGTTGCCTCACCATTTTTTTCTACCGTCACCTCGTTCGGCAATAACGCCACCAGCGACTGAAGCGCTTTCGACGCCGCCATCTGGGACCGCATTTCCAGCCAGTGACCCAGCAGCATAATGACAATCAGGGTGGCCAGCTCCCAAAAGAAATCCATGCCGGGTAAGCCGAAGACCACCGCAACCGAATAAAAGTAAGCGACCGAAATGGCGACCGCTACCAGGGTCATCATACCTATGGCATTCGCTTTAATTTCCCCTGTCATTCCCTTCAGGAAAGGCATTCCGCCATACAGGTAAATCAGGGTGCCAAGGGCAAAAAGGACATATTGGTCTCCGTGAAAACTTAAATTAAACCCGGCCCACTCCTGTATCATGTGAGAGAGCGCCAGAATAGGCAATGTGATCACCAGGCTGATCCAGAACCGCTTCAGAAAGTCATGGGTATGGTGGCCTGCATGTTTGTCATGCTGGTGGGCCGAAGGTTCCTGCGGACGATCGGAAAGCCCGGCACTCCCGTGCCGGTCATGTCGATGGGTGTCGTGCCGCGCCGGTTCATGTTGATGCACTTTGGCCTGGTTTTGCGCATGCTGATGGTGCTCCCCGCCGGCATCTTTCATCAGCGGAACGAGGTCCATTCCGCATAGCGGGCACTTTCCCGGTTGGTCTTTCAGTACCTGCGGGTGCATGGGGCAGGTGAATTTTTCCATAACAAAGGTTTAGTCACGTTGGTAAAAGCGAGGCAAATAAGGCTATTACATTCGTTTTTGTATTGCAAAGTTTTGTCATACCTTAGCCCCGGGACCGGTCACGCGCAACCGGGGCGAAATCCGGCTATTTTTTGGCAAGGAACTTCGGCAGCATTTTTCTGATGATTTCATTCCATCCGCCCTCGAAACTCTTCCAGGCAAAATCATCACTGTTTTGGGGAAAGCTTTCAATCCCGTGATGCGTAAGTTTTACTGTCGTAGTGTGGCCTGAGCCGTGAAAACCGAACGTTACCAGTGAATAGCCGGGGGTGTTTTCGTACTGCCAGCTGTACTGCAGCTTTTGGTAAGGGATAACCTCCGTAACAGTACACTGGTGCACAAACTTCGCACCCTTATGGCCTTGCCCGGGAAAAGTAAACCGGAAACCTTCTTCCGCACGAAAATCGTCCACATCGAAATACCATTCCTTCATCCGGTTTTTGTCGGTGAGCGCCTGCCAAACCTCCTCGACCCCAGCGTATAAAGTGGCTTGTACGACTACAGGCGGGTGCCTGACAATTTCCGGGTAGCTTTCGAAAATAGCAGCCGCATATTGAATTCGTAGCCTCTGCTGTTCCGGGTCATTTTCTTCCGTGCCGAAAGGATAGGTCGTGCTGCTTCCGTTCAGCCGGTCTTCCAGTCGGTTCAGCAGCGTATGAAAACCCGCAGCAGTACCCAGCGCCTGCTCTACCAGCATTTTGCTGTAAGTGAATTTCAATTTTGTAGCCTCGCCTTGCTGTTCCAGCGCCCATTCAGCCGGTTCTCCCTCCCAGGTCCACTCCAGTTGGTGAAGGGGATCAATGCTTACAATACTACCGTAAGATTCTGACCGGTCAGCATCTCTGAATCGGAAAACCAGGGTTCCCCCCGGACGGAGGTCCTGATCAATATCCGTAAACCAGTATTTCAATTCACCAGGGTCGGTGATGGCGTTCCATACCTTTTCAGCAGGATGATGGAAAACACGCTCGAAGACGACTTGATAGTCATCTCCCACTTTTGATATTTTTCCGGGCAGGTTTTTCATAACGTTTGTTTTATCTGCTTGACTGTTTGATTAATAACGGTTTGAATCACGTTGGTGTTGCACGGCCACCGGGTGTAAAATAGACATTCTAATGGGTTGATCAGGACATACCGTTGCTTTAACTTTGCTCAAAAAAGAGATCCATGAAACGGATGACGATCCTGGTACCGGACGGCCAAAATAACCTGAGCAGTATTGTGGGAGCTTACAAGATTTTGACCAGGGCAGCCGAGTATTGGAGAGAACGAGGAAAACAGGAGTTGTACCGTATAGAGCTGGCGGGTATTTCAACCGAAGTGGATTTTCATGGCGGCCTGTTTACCGTGAAGCCCCAGGTGTCGGTCCAGGCGATTGCCGTTACGGATCTTATTATCATCCCATCGCTCAGCCACCATTACCAGGAAGCGGTCGAAAAGAACCAGGTGCTGATAGACTGGATAGTAAAGCAGTACAAGGCAGGCGCCGAAGTGGCGAGTATATGCACGGGCGCGTTTCTGCTGGCCGCTTCCGGCTTGCTGAACGGACGGAAGTGTTCGACGCACTGGGCTTTTGCTGAACGCTTCCGGCGGATGTTTCCGGAGGTAGATCTGCAGGCCGACCAATTAATTACCGACGAGAAAGGTATCTATACCAATGGCGGCGCATATTCTTTTCTCAACCTGGTCATCTACCTGGTTGAAAAGTACTTTGACAGGCAGACGGCTATTTTTTGCTCGAAGGTATTCCAGATTGAAATAGACCGCCACAGCCAGTCGCCTTTCGCCATTTTTGCGGGTCAGAAGTCGCATGGTGACGACATGGTGGAACAGGCGCAGGTGTATATCGAAAGTAATCTCCGGGAAAGGATCTCTATTGAAAACCTGTCGGCCCGTTTTTTTGCCGGACGGCGGAATTTTGACCGGCGTTTCAGCAAGGCAACGGGGAATACGCCTATCGAATATACGCAGAGGGTGAGAGTTGAAGCCGCAAAAAAAGCACTGGAGACCAGTCGCAAGACGGTGAATGAGGTAATGTTCGACGTCGGGTATTCCGACGTCAAGGCATTCCGGGAGGTATTCAGGAAAATTACCGGTATTTCACCGCTGGAATACCGCAACCGCTATAACAGAGGGACTTCCGGAAGTAAAGGCTATTGACTCCCGGGCCCAAAAATGTTAATGACAGGAATATTTAAAATAGCCTGATTTGTTTATATTGTGCGCTGTGTAAAGGTGGGATCGGACAACTGACGTCACAACTTACAGGTGTAATGGCTTTAAGAAAGGTACATAACGAAGCCGAGCTGCTTGAGCGGATCGCCGGGGGTGACAGGGGAGCTTTTTCCGATCTCTTCTATGCTTACCACCAGCCTGTCGGTGTGTTTGTCAATACCCTGGTCGATTCAACCGAAATAACCGAGGACATTGTCCAGGATGTATTTGTCGCGCTCTGGACAAACCGTGCCGCACTCCCGGGAATCTCTAATTTTACAGGCTATTTATTTATCCTAGCCCGTAACAGTTCCCTCAATTATATCCGAAGAACAGCCAATGAGCGGCGCAGGTATATGGAGTACCTTGAACTGACTGGCGGGCTGGCTGCCGTCGAAGCGGGCGAGCCGGAACCGGATTACCTGGCATTGCTGGATCGCGCAGTTGAAAGGCTCCCTCCCCAACAGCAGAAGGTTTTTATGCTGAGAAAGCAGGGGATGAAAAATCCGGAAATTGTCGAAAAGCTGGGACTGACACTTTCTTCGGTTAAAAAATACCAGCAGCTTGCGCTCCGGGCTGTTTCTGATTTTGTAAAAACGAACCGTATTGTATCGCTGCTGATGATTGTCCGCTGGTGGTAGATGCCCGCTTCTTAAGTTTTTTTTCGCGGCTCAGTATCTCCTTTTTGCTGCGTGTGTGTCTTTATACCAAACGAGAGGCTAAAAAGATTCGACTTTGGGAAAGGATGAAGAATTTGAACAACGCCTGACCTACTTGTTTCAGCTGCTGTCGGCCCGGGAAGCAACACCCGAAGAAAAGGAGGAGTTTTTCAGGTTGATAAGCGAAACAGGCAGGGAAGAAGCAGTTAACGATTTGCTCGGGGCACATTGGGCAAATATCGATCCGGATGCAGCCTTGTTTGCAGCCGGTGAAAGTGAGCACTTGCTAAAACGTATCCAGGCAGCAACTGAAGCGTATGAGGATCCTGTGATACCGGCAGCTCCTGTACGTTCATACCGGTTGATTTACCGCATCGCCGCCGCTTCTATCCTGCTATTGCTCCTGGCGGGTTCGTACCTGGTGTTGGTCAGGCGGCCAGTGTCCGGGACATCGGTTGCCGCTACCTTTAAGGACATTGCGCCAGGTGGAGAAAAAGCGATGCTGACACTGGCCGACGGCAGGCAAATTGCCCTGGATGATGTCCCGGTGGGGGTGCTGGCTGCCCGGGGAGATGTGACCATCAGCAAGCCGGGCGAAGGAGCGCTTGTTTACCATCTGGATGATAAATCTGAGAAGAATGTAGCAGGGCAGGCAACCGAATATCACATCGTTTCCACTCCCGTCGGCGGGAAGTACAAGGTGGTACTGCCTGACGGAAGCAGGGTCTGGCTGAATGCCGCCACGACGCTACGGTATCCTATCCACTTTGAAGGCCCGCAAAGACGTGTTGAGCTGACCGGAGAAGCCTACCTGGAAGTCAATACAGTTGCTGGAGAAGCCGGCCGGAGAATGCCTTTCCAGGTTTTATCCGGTGGCCAACTGGTCGAAGTATTGGGAACGCACTTTAACATAAATAGCTACGAGGACGAAAAGACCGCTAAAACTACGCTGCTGGAGGGAAGCGTCCGCGTGAGAAGCAGGGTCGGAGGACATGAGCTGAAGCTGGTTCCCGGCCAGCGGTCGGAGCTCTCCGCCGACGGTAAACTGAAATTGTTCAGAGACGCGGACCTGGAAGATGCCGTAGCCTGGAAAGACGATTTCTTCAGCTTCAACGGGTCGGATGTATACAGTGTCATGCGGCAGATTTCCAGGTGGTACGATGTGGAAGTACAGTTCGAACCGGGATTGCCCCGGGAGCACATGACCGGTTATATCAGCCGGAAAGTTCCGCTCTCCGGTGTAGTGGCCATGCTCGAACAAACGAGTGATCTCCGGTTCCGGCTGGAGGGAAGAAAAGTGACGGTGGGCTACCGGTAAATTAAAATTTCTACTGATGAAAAAACGACCTGACTCCTCCTGACTACCCCGACCTGAAAAAAATACGGCTGCATTTGCCGATGCAGCCGTGTGGTCCAGGCGATCGGATGCTACGACTAGCTAATATCAATAGTACCAGTTTTCCACCTAAACCATACAAATGTATGAAAGATACCAGTATGTTTTTCCCGTTCCGGGGAAAACACATTTACCCTTTAGATTGGCGCTTGCCGGTCCGATTTGTCTGTATTATGAAGTATACCGGTTTTCTGCTGCTGGCGGCGTGTATGCAGGTAAGTGCGGCTGCCTATTCCCAGTTGGTCTCCCTGAAAGTCAGGGAAGCCAGGCTTGAGCAGGTGTTCAGGCAGATACGAAAGCAAACCCGCTACAATTTTCTCTACAAGAATGAATTGCTGGAGAAAGCAGTTCCCGTTACACTTGATGTCAAAGACAAACCGCTTACCGAGGTACTGAGCGAGCTGTTCAGGAACCAGGAATTGTCGTATGTTATACAGGACAGGACGATACTGGTCAAACGGGGTATTCGGGAAACCGTCGTGCAGTCTCCGACGGCCCGGCCCGGGGGTTCGGTACCACCACAGGCCGAAAAAAGCCAGGTGCCTGCGATCAGGCTGGAGGTAAAGGAAATAGTAAAGAAAGATGTACTGGTGAAAGGCCGCGTGACCGATGAAAAAGGCGAGGCGCTGATCGGCGTGAACGTAGTCCAGAAAGGCACACAGAGAGGCACTATCACCGACACGGACGGTAATTTTTCAATCGAGGTAGCTAGCACGGAGGCTACGCTGGTTTTTTCGTTTGTCGGATTCAATTCCCTGGAAATTGCACTGGCCGGCCGCACACAACTTGAAGTCAGCATGAAGGTGAATGCCAGGGCGCTTGACGAAGTACTGGTGGTCGGGTATGGTACGCAGAAGAAAATCAACCAGACGGGTGCGATTGACCAGGTAGATTCCAGGGTGCTGGACAGCAGGCCGCTACCCAACCTGGGGCAGGGGCTTCAGGGTGTGGTGCCCAATCTCAATATCAACCCGGGTAGCGGTGCGCCCGGTCGCGGTGTGACTTTTAATATCCGCGGTAATACCTCGATCAATGGTGGAAGTCCCCTGGTGCTGGTAGACGGTGTGCAGATGGACCCCAACCTGATCAACCCGCAGGACGTGCAGAGCGTCACCGTCCTGAAGGACGCGGCATCTGCCTCCATTTACGGGGCGAGAGCTGCTTTCGGGGTAATCCTGATCACCACCAAAAACGGGTCAAAAAATAAGAAGCCGGCGATCTCTTTTTCCATCAATCAGACCCTGAATAAACCGACAGTAGTGCCCCGCTCCATGAATTCCTTCGAGTATACGCAGTTTATGAATGACGGGAATATTACCTCCAACGGGAGCCCGTATTTCGACGAAGAGACCATGCAGCACGTTCGGGCTTATTTTAATGACCCGGCGAATACTCCGACCCTGTTCCAGCATTCACAGGACCCGGTGGGTATCTTTCGTGAAAATGCCAACACGATCTGGTCGGACGAACTCCTGAAAGACAGCTACCCGATGGGCCAGTACAATGCCAGTATTTCGGGAGGGTCGGAAAAGGTTACTTACTATTCGTCGTTCGGGTTCATGAACCAGAAAGGAATCTCCAAGCCCGGCGCCGAAAATTTCAACCGGTTCAACATTACACAGAATGTAAATTACCAGGTCAACAAATGGGCTTCAATACGGGGTAAAGTCGCGTATAATGAAATACGTCAGAAGATGAATCCCAGTAACAGTACCAATAACTTTGGTGGCGATGAAATCTACGCCTCTTATTCGGCATGGCCCATCATACCGGTATATGCGCCTGACGGGAATTTTGATGAAACCAAGGGGTACAATATGGTAGCTTATCTGAAAAGCGGAGGTTACCAGAAGCAGCAAACCAAAGACCTGTGGCTGACAGGTGCGCTGAATCTAACTCCCGCGAAAGGGCTGACGGTCAATGTTGATTATACGTACAATGCCTATTTCGGAGATTACCTCAACTTCAGAAAGCAGTATTATACGCGCGACAACGGCGCGATCCTGCTGTCACCCTGGGGGAATATCAATGCGGTTACCCGTAAATCTACCAACAACGCCTACAATGCCTTTAATGCCTTTGCAGAATACGAACGGGAGCTGGGCCGGCACGCGTTCAAAGCGCTGGCCGGGTTTAACCAGGAATATGGCGGGTTGGGGTGGTTCCAGGCGGAGCGTCAAAAGCTGATCAACAATGACATTGGCTATATGAGCCTGGCCACCGGCGACCAGTATGCCAGCGACGGCGCGTCGGAATATGCCATCAGGGGTGTATTTTCCAGGATCAATTACAGCTATGCAGACCGGTATCTGGTAGAGCTTAACGGACGTTATGACGGTTCTTCCAAATTTCCCGCACGTGACCGGTTCGCCTTCTTTCCCTCGGTGTCGCTCGGTTGGCGCGTGTCGGAAGAGCAATTTTTTGCCGGGATTCGCGGCATTATTGACGATTTTAAAATAAGGGCCTCATACGGTAGTCTGGGCAACCAGGCGGTGGCCAATAATTACCCTTATATCGCTACCTACGGGACCGGCGAAGTGCCCTACCTTTTTGCAGGCAGCAAGTACATGGCGGTTTACGCGCCCGGCCTGGTGAGTCCTACGCTGACCTGGGAGAATGTGGTTCAGCGCAACATCGGGTTTGACTTCGCCCTGTTGGGCCAGAAACTGACCGGCGGTCTTGATTTTTACGTCAGGGAAACCCGTAATATGCTGGCCAAGTCCAGGTCACTCCCGTCGGTGCTGGCAACCGCCGAACCGCAGACCAATGCGGCGGACATGAAGACAAAAGGCTTTGAGATCACCCTGGGTTGGAGACAAACCTTGCAAAATGGTCTGAAATTCGGCCTTCAGGCAATGCTTTCCGATTATACAGCCGAAATTACACGGTACGATAATCCGCAGAAGATTATCTCCGACTACTATCCCGGCAAAAAGCTGGGAGAGATATGGGGATTTGAGACAGAGGGCCTCTTTAAAAATGAAGCGGAAGCGGCTGCCCTCGATCAGTCACAGATTTCTGCCCATACACTACTGCCCGGCGACCTGAAATTCAGGGACCTGGACGGTGACGGGAAAATTACCCGGGGAAAAGAAAGCCTTGATGATCACGGCGATCTGGCCCGGATCGGCAACAGCACCCCGCGTTACAGCTACGGTTGGCGGGGAGAGGCCGAGTGGAAAGGCTTTGATATCGTCGTCTTTTTCCAGGGCGTGGGCAAACGGAATGTAATGCCCAATTCGATCTATTTCCTGCAGCATTATACCAGCGAATGGGCGGTGCCGCAGAAGATCAACAGTGATTACTGGCGGCCCGATAACCAGGAGGCATATTTTCCGCGGGCCAGGATCGGCAATGCCCCCGAGATCGTTGAACCCCAGTCGCGGTTTCTTCAGAACGCGGCCTACGTAAGGCTGAAGCAGCTTACGGTCGGCTACACAATACCCGCCGGCCTGACCGGGAAAGGGCTCCTGCAGCATGCGCGCGTATACCTGTCGGGGAGCAACCTGTGGGAACATACCCGTATGCTTAAGATATTCGATCCGGAAGCCTTTGCAACCAATATGTATCCGCTGTCACGGTCTTATTCGCTGGGTGTAAATCTTACTTTCTAATTCCTATAAAGACATTGAGATGAAAAAGTATATATCAGCATTGCCGGTTATAATACTGCTTGCTTTTGCGGCAGGGTGCAACAATGATTTTATGGAGCGCGTGCCGCCGGATAAAATCAATGATGCCAATTTCTGGAAGAAGCCATCGGATTTGAAATCCTATGCCAACCAGTTTTACCCTTCGCTGATTGACGCCAACACCTTCTGGAGGGCCGATAACCAAAGCGACAACCAATGCCCCTCTTCACTGGACGGCTTCATTTGGGGGCAGTATGTAGTGCCGTCGAGCGGAGGCGGCTGGGCCAAATCCGATTGGGCGCAGATCAGGAGCTGCAACTATTTTTTGAAACAATACCGGTCCGTAGAAGGTAATCCCGATGAAATAAATACCTACGTTGCGGAAATCTATTTTTTCAAGGCGTTTTTTTACTATCAGAAACTGAGGCAGTTCGGCGATGTTCCCTGGCTGAACGATGTGCTTCAGATCAATTCGGAGGCGCTGATGGCGCCGAGGGACTCCCGGAAGATTGTCGCAGATTCTATTGCTTTTTACCTGGATAAGGCAGCAGGCTATCTTCCCGATACATCGCCGGAGGGACGAATAACCAGGTACGCAGCATTGGCGCTGAAATCCCGGGTGTGCCTGTTTGAGGGTACTTATCGCAAATACAGGGACCTGGGTGACCACGAAAAAATGCTGCAGGCTTCTGCCGCCGCCGCCCTGGATGTGATGTCATCCTCGAAATTCGGGGTTTACACTACAGGCGATGCCGGGTCAGACTATTATAACCTTTTTATCGCAGAAAATCTGGCAAATAATCCCGAGGCGATTATGGTCAGGACCTACGCTACCGACAAGCTGATGCATAATCTCAACAGGATTCTGAGTGAGCCGCAGACCGGTTTTTCAAAGGATTTTGCGGAGTCATACCTCTGTAAGGATGGGAAACCGATCGCGGTTAGCCCGCTTTACAAGGGAGATGCAAAATTTTCGGATGAATTCATTAACCGTGACCCCCGCATGTTGCAGACTATTTATACGGCCGATCGCCCGATCCTGGTTACGGCTGCCGGCGAAGCCAGGTACCAGGAGGTGCCGGAGTTTAACAACCAGCGCTGTAATACGGGATATCGCATTGTCAAATTTTACTCTCCTAAAGAGCGGGACCTGGAGCAGGGCCGGTCGGTGAAGCCCGTTTTCGTTTTTCGCTACAGCGAGGTGCTGCTTAACTATGCGGAAGCCCTGGCAGAGCTCAATTCCTGCACGCAGGCAGTGCTCGACGAATCGGTCAATTTGCTAAGGGCCCGGGTAGGGATGCCGAAGCTGAAGACGGAGGTAGGGTATACCGATCCTTCCTGGCCGAAATGGGAGGCTGCGGTTTCTCCGCTGATAAATGAGATCCGGCGGGAGCGCCGGGTAGAGCTGGCGGCGGAAGGCTTTCGCTTTGATGATATCCGGCGCTGGAAGGCCGGCGTGCTGCTTGAAAACGTGAAGACCTACTCAGGCGCCCGAGACCCGCAGACTAACGCTTACAGAGCGTTGTACCCCGGAAATATCCGCTCCTGGAAGAACAAGCTTTACCTGTACCCGATCCCGTCAATCGAATTGACGCTCAACCCGCAGATCAGGCAAAATCCGGAATGGTAGGGGGGCGGAAATCAGAAATCAGAAATCAGAAATCAGAAATCAGAAATCAGAAATCAGAAATCGGAAATCGGAAAGTGCCAAATCAGCTGAGAGCAATTGACGAGCCTTACACCTCAAACCTCATACCTCAAACCTCATGAAAAAAATCCCCCACTCAAAAACGCGGCGGAAACTTTTAAAAAACTCGGTGATTGTGGGTATGGCCGGCACAGCGGGCGTATTCAGGAGCTTGACGACTCAAGATGACCATCCGCGCAGGTCTTCCGTTATTGTGGAGGAAAACCGGAAGACCGGAACTACCGATTGGCAACTGACTTATGTCCGGTCAGATCAGTACCGGTCCAAGGTTATTGAAGGATATTGCTCCGCCACAAGTGTGGGTGTTGGCGAAGAGATAGGGATTTTTGTGAGCACCCAACCGGCTTCCGAAGTATCCATCGATATTTACCGGATGGGATATTATGGGGGCAAAGGCGGACGGCATATGGGAACCTACGGCCCGTTTGCCACCGAAACCCAGCCGACCCCGGCGGTTGGTAAAAACCGCCTCAGGGAATGTAAATGGAAAGTCACCAGCCGCATCAGAATCCCGGAAGGGTGGGTAAGCGGGGTGTACCTGGGCAAGCTGTCCTGCAAGGCGCATCGCTACCAGAGCTATGTCATTTTCGTTGTCCGGGACAACAGAAAGGCGGACATTCTTTTACAAACGAGCGATACGACCTGGCAGGCCTATAACAAATGGCCCGACCAATACTCACTGTATGATACGGATCCGCCGGTACGGGTATGGAGCGCCACTACCTGGGTGAGCTATGACCGGCCCTATGGCTGGTATCCGCAGGTGGTGGACCAGCCATTGTCGCAAGGATCAGGGGAGTTTCTGCTGTGGGAATACCCGATGTGTTATTGGCTCGAGCAAAATGGGTACGATGTGACCTACGGATCCAATATTGATACCCACAACGGCAAAGCGGGCCTCGATCGGATCCGTTGCTTTCTTTCTGTGGGCCACGACGAGTATTGGAGCACTGAAATGTATGAAAGAATACAGACTGCGATCGGTAATGGATTGAATGTTGCCTTCCTGAACGGCGATTCGGTTGTGGCCACAATTCCTTTGCATCAATTGAATGAGGAAGGGCGGCCCTACCGGATTGTCCGCCGGACGGGTATGTTTGGGGGGATTTCCGAAGAGGACCGCCAACTGTACCGGAACGTTAAAGGCTGGGCACTAGATGTGCTTCATGAAAAGTGGGAGAAACACGGCCCGTCTCAGGCGCTGCTGGTCGGCGGTCGCACTACCTATCCCGGCAACGGGTCCGGTGATTGGACGCTTGTCAATGACAAGCATTGGCTGTTGCAGGGTACCGGGATGAAGAACGGAGAGGTTATACCAGGTCTGGTAGGCTGGGAATACCACAGTGAACCGCCAACCGGCGTTCCCGGGCTGGAGGTGATTGCGTCCGGCCTCGTATACCGCGGCGATGGTTCCTCGTCGCCGTATGCGGCTACTATTTATCCGGGCCCTAAAGGCAATTGGGTTTTTAATGCATCGACCATTTATTGGTCGCTCGGCCTAGCCAGCCCGCCAGGTGTCACGTTACCGTTTTCACACCTCGGTCGCCCTCATGGTGTAGACGCCCGGGTGCAGCAGATTACCGCAAATTTTCTGAAACGTTCTCTGGAGTAGTTTTGCCGAATTAACCAAAGGCTCAGGGGGATAGATCCCGGTACGGCGCAGACCTCTTTACCAGGCTGCGACGGGAATATCAATAGTTAACTCTGTATGGTTGTCGGACCGCATTTGTACGGTCTTTCCGGCTCTTTTATGGAGGGGATTCTCCAGTTTCTGTCTAACATATAATCTCCCCACATCCAAAACCGTAAGGCGTTTCTTTTTGGATATAGCCTGTAGAGCCTGTGACTGGCGGTCGGATTGTTAAATTTGAAGGACTTGTATTCAGTGGAACGAACTGCGGCTTCTATTGACGAATGCATAGTGCAAAACTTATAGTCTTCGGTAGCAAACACATACGTCGCTGGAAACAGGCCTCCGAAAAAAATCTTGTAGATATTACCGACCGCTGTTGTGTTCGAGAATATGATGAACAATGCGAAGAAAAAAAAGTATAGGTATAGGTTTATCCTTTTCATATGACTCGCTTTTTAAGCGTTCACTTGTATTTTAAAGGCAATTTAGGTTTCCTTTTGTCGAATGGCAAATATTGGTTTTTGTCAATGTTTCTGGGGTCCGGGATGTTGTCTCATATCGTAATCCCATAAGCCTGGTAAGGCTTTTACGCAATTCTGGCAGAGGCTGAAAATCAAAAAGCCTGTCTTAAACAGGCTTTTTGATACTTAGTAAATTTTTACAAGGGAGAAAGATAGGGTCCGAACCTATAATATAATGATCTGATAATCACCTTTTTAAGGTTCGTTGTTCGCCTGACTCCACGATCTGCGAAATTGTATAAAATCGCGAAAATACACGTTGTAACTAGTTGAACAAGAGTGGTTTATCTTCTTATTTCTGTAATGGTAGGAAGTGTGTAATTTATCAAAATGGTTAGTCAGGAATCTTGGCATTTTTGGGATATTTCCAGTAGTGGGATGAAGGAGTTTGAACCCCCGAACCGGGTAGTAGGATGGGGACTCAATTCTCCACTCTGGAGCGAAGCTCTACTATAAATTGGCCTTAGCAAAAGAAGAATATCAATCCGTGGCTGGATCTGTATTAAAGAAGAAATAGAGTGCCAGGGCCGAGACTTAAGAAATTTTTACGGGCTTGGCCCCCCGGGGACAAGCCTTCCAGTTATAAATAGAAAGTTTTGTAGCTATTATTTTCAATTGGTTCTATTTTGGTGTATTATTACATCAGATCTTTTTCGTTTTAATTATTTTAATGATGACCAGGCAAAGCATTACCTTGACCAAGCCTAACGATGAATGGCTGAAAGCCCGGATTGAAAGCGAAGAATACACGAGTAAGAGCGAAATAGTAAACGATCTAATCCGAAGGGCCCGGGAAAAGGAACAGGAAAAAAATGAATGGATACGAACCAAACTCATCAGAGCAGAGGAAAGCGGATTCACGGATATGACCCGTGAGGAGATCCTGTCTTTTTCCAAAGCAGAGTTGCGTCGCCATGGGAAAATATAGGCTCAGCGAAGATGCAAAGGATGATCTTGTACGTATTCACCATTATGGTGTTCAAAAATTCGGCGAAGCGCAGGCGGACAACTATTTTTTCTCGCTTTTCGAACATTTTGAGCTCATAGCAGCGCAACCGTTTTTATATCCGGCTGTTGATCATATTCGACCAGGCTATAGACGGTGCGTTTGTGGTGTCGACAGCATCTACTACCGTGTGCAAGAAGATGGAGTAGATATTATGAGTATTATCGGTCGCCAGGATATCGAAGAGCTATTTAAGTCTTAGCTCTGGACTACACCTGTCGTTTTCACGAAGGCAGCACGAAATGCAAAATAAGTGCAGGAAGTTGACCAACCACATATAATACTATTCAGGTCTCTTTTCAAAGGACGGGAAGACGTATTTGCCATACGTTGGGAGAAGGGAAGCAAAAGCGGCTACATGCCTGCGTATTCCTACGATCCCTACCGGTATCGCGCCCATAAAATGAAAGGAGGCACGCTCCGGGATTTTCCGGATAAGCGCCAGATACCACTATCTGACGATCAGATTGCGCGACACCTAGAAGGGAAACAACATATCGGGTTATATCCGCTGTTACCGGACAACACTACCTGGTTTATTGCAGCCGATTTTGACAAGGGAGAATGGCTGTACTCTGCGCGTAGGTTCCTCGGAATTTGCGACGATAAAGGAATTCCGGCCTATCTGGAACGATCCAGATCCGGGAACGGAGGGCATGTCTGGATATTTTTTGAAGGCCCGTATCCTGCTTATAAAAGCCGGAAAATCGTCATGTCATTGCTTGTGGAGTGCGGAGCCGTTTCGGCTTATGACAAGAATACCGGCTTTGACCGCCTGTTTCCTAACCAGGACCGACATTCAGGACAAGGTTTTGGAAACCTGATCGCATTGCCCTTGAACGGGTTGCGTCTGAAGGAGCAGAATAGCTGCTTCCTGGATCCGGCTACGGCAGTTCCTTATCCTGACCAGTGGTTATTTCTAGGTCAGATAGAACGTACCAGCCAGCTTATTCTGGATCAGCTGTATAGCAATCTGAACACGGGAAACCGGAAGGATGTTGCTTCGGAGGAAAGTGTCAGCATTAGGCTATCCGAATATATACGTTTACAAAGAGCCAGTATTCCGTCAATCCTCTTCGATTTCATTAAGAACGAGCTCAATTTTTTGAACCAGGACTTTTTAATTAAAAAGAAAGCGGGACGAAATACATTTAGCACGGAGCGTTATTTCCAGCTCATTCAGGATGAAGGCGATTACCTGTTTCTGCCGAGGGGTTTTATCGGCAACCTGATCCGATTCTGCCGGGAGCATAGTATTCCTTATGCATTTCACGATGAAAGGAAAAACTTGACGACTGTCCCGTTTTCATTTCAGGCAAGTTTGCGGCCCTATCAGCAAGAAAGTGTAGAAGTTACGCGGAAAAAGGAAATGGGCGTGATCGTGGCCCCTCCCGGTTCCGGGAAGACCGTGATCGCCTTGAAGATCATCGCTGAAAAGCAGCAGCCCGCTTTGATTATCGTTCATCGCCAGGATCTGGTCAGGCAATGGTCAGAAAGGATCGAGGCCTTTTTAGGAATTCCTTTAAAAGACATTGGAAAAATAGGTCAGGGAAAAGCAAACCCGGGTAAGCGGGTTACGGTCGCAACGATACAGAGTCTGGCGAAATTGAAAATACCGGAGCTATACAGTGCTTTCGGGGTAGTCATCGTAGACGAATGCCATCATATCCCGGCAGACACATTCAGAAACACAGTAGCCAGGTTTAACTCCCGGTACCTGTACGGATTGACTGCGACGCCTTTTCGGAAATACAACGACGGTAAACTGATATTTATTTATCTGGGCGAACTCATTGCGGAAGTTCGTATGGATGCTTTGCCTGGATCAAATCATCCGACTATTGTTATTCGAAATACACAACTGGAAGTGCTGTTTGAGCCGAAGACAGATCGCTTTGAAACACTTTCGCAAATATTGGTTCATGACTCGGAACGGAATAAGCTTATCGTAAAAGACATACAGGAAGAGATCGGTAAAGGAAGAAAAGTAGTAGTACTAACAGAGCGAAAAGAGCACATCGAAAGCCTGGAACAACTACTGAAACGTTCCTGTGAAATTGTTACACTTAGTGGTAAAGACTCTGAAAGTGGCCGACAGGCGAAATGGAAGCTTTTGAAAGAAGGAAACTACCAGGTGTTAATCACGACGGGCCAGCTATTTGGAGAAGGAACGGATCTACAGAATGCGAACTGCCTGTTCTTGGTCTATCCTTTTTCGTTCGAAGGCAAGCTGGTTCAGTATATAGGCAGGGTGCAGCGATCGGAAGTTTCCCCGACTATTTACGATTATAGGGATATCAGGATCGGGTACCTGAATAGGATGTTCCTAAAGAGAAATGTTCACTACCGTAAACTCGAAAAACAGCGATCCTTATTTGATATTCCGGAAAGCGATGAAATACGGGCCTACGACGCTGATAGTAGAGAGGATATGATTGAGAAAAGTATTAAAGTGAAAATCGAGGATCTGGAGTTTTTGTATGGTGGATTCCGATTTATGCATCGTATCCCTGAGCATGCGGAAGAGATCCTGTTTGAAATAGATAATCTAAATATCCGTCCTGAGTTCGAGGTACTGAAACCCTATTTCGAAAAATTGCTAAAGACCAGGTCTGTCGAGGTGCGAATCACAGCGGTTTTGGATCGAACTAAAAACCTCGTCGCATTATCAGCAGAATCCGAAGACTTGGCAAAAATAAACCGTGAGACCGTTGAGGGGGTGCGTTTCAGGTTTGTAGAAAATTTGTTTCGCGGAAAAGGTAAACTACCTATGCAGGAGGAGCTGCAACAGAAAATTTCCACAGGAAATGGCGAGACTCCTCTATACGAATCAGGAGAGGAGCTGTTAAACGATATACTCAAAAAGGGAAATTACCGTCATCGTCGGCAATTGCAGTACTTAGCGGGATTACATGAAGGAAGCGTCTTGAAAATCCGGTTTGTGCTTCACCCCTTTTCCTTCATGTTTCTTCTCTCCGGCGAAAGTCAATATCATGTTGTAATGGAAACCCTGGATACGGAAGAGGCTACCTATATCTGGCATTTTCCGAAAAATGTACCTGCTTTGAAACAGGGAGTAGTGGAAATAGAAAAACAACTGGGTGAAATCCGCGCAGGAGGAAGGCAATTGTTCTTGCAGGCTAAGCCTGAAAATTTTTCTCGGGTATTGCATGACTATACAGATGAGCGGAAAGGGTTTGCCGTATGGAAGGATAGCTTGGAGGAACGTTTGTGGTGAGAGTGTAAAATGCAATCCTCAATATCGAATTTCTTTTTTTTAATCGTTTTTAGCTCCCTTTCTGATAGTGGGTATCGAATCACTTCCTTCTTTTTGATCTTGAAGTCTTCAAAGGGATCTTTTTTGAGCCATTTTTTGCACGCACAGCAGTGTTGTGGTTGCATTTCCGGGCTGTCTTCAACCAAAATGCGTATTCCGAGATGAATTCGTAGTCAGGTTTTTGGATTTCAATGTCAGGCGCACTGTATTTACATTCGATGAATTCACGGGTTTGCTCCAGAGAGGTTTTATAGCGCTTCATGGTTAAGGGAGCATATTCGCGCTCAGCGCTTCCATCTGGCTATTATGTGCCTGGAATTCCTCCAGGAGCATTTTCTTTTCTCCTTCTATTCCGAATCCGTTGAGGTAGTTTTTTACAGTCCCTGACTCCACGGTTTATAGCCATAAACCGGACGTTTTTACGCAAATTTTGACGGGGCTAAGTATCAAAAAAGCCTGTTTAATCTCTTAAACAGGCTTTTTTGATACTTAGTAAATCTTTAGAGGGAGAAAGACGGGGTTCGAACCCGCGACCTTCGGAACCACAATCCGACGCTCTAACCAGCTGAGCTACGATCTCCGTTTGAGGACACAAAAGTAGGGGAAAGAATCGGTTCCTGCAAAAACAAATTTAGAAATTTTGCGGGCCAAAATCTTTCCCCTTGAGTATCAGATCGTTCTTATGCTTTAAAATTTTTCTCGGCAGCGTCCCAATCGACTACATTCCAGAATGCGTCGATATAATCCGGGCGTTTGTTTTGGAATTTCAGGTAATAAGCGTGTTCCCAAACGTCGAGACCAATGATAGGAGTGCCTTTTGCTTCGGCGACATCCATCAGAGGGTTGTCCTGGTTAGGAGTGGAGCTAACTGCCAGCTCACCATTCGAAGTTTTGATGAGCCATGCCCAACCGGAGCCGAACCGGCCGGTAGCCGCTTTTTTGAATTCTTCCTTCAGCTTGTCAAACGAACCGAACTTAGCGTCAATGGCCGCTGCAAGGTCTCCTTTAGGGGCGCCGCCACCTTTGGGAGAAATTGTATTCCAGAAGAAAGTATGGTTCCAGTGACCACCGGCATTGTTCCGAACGGCTGGTGAAATGGTTCCGGCAACAGCAACGAGCTCTTCGAGCGATTTGTTGGCATTAGCCGATCCTTCAATGGCGTTATTAAGATTGGTAACGTATGCCTGATGATGCTTGTCATGGTGAATTTCCATTGTCCGGGCATCGAAATGTGGTTCCAGTGCGTCGTTTGCGTATGGTAACGGGGCGAGTGTAAAGGCCATAGTTGAAATTGAAATTTATATGATGATACTTTATGATTCGTTATTCTGATAACGTGGTCTTTTCGGATTATGTTCGTAAAGCGGCAAAAAATTTTAAAACGAGTTCGCTGCATTTGTCGGCCAAAACGCCATGCTGCACCACAGTTTTGGGGTGAAGCACGGGTTCTTTCAACCGTTTATAGCCACGTTTTTCATCGGATGCCCCGAAGACAATTCGCCCGATCTGGGACCAGTACAGCGCGCCCGCACACATGACGCAGGGCTCCAGGGTAACGTACAGGGTGCATTGCTGGAGATATTTCCCGCCCAGGTATTCCGACGCTGCCGTAATGGCGAGTATTTCGGCATGTGCCGTCACGTCGGTCAGTTTTTCCGTCGAATTTTTTGCCCGCGCAATAATCCTGTTCCGGCATACGACCACCGCCCCAACAGGTATCTCGCCCTCGCCGGCGGCTTCGGCTGCCAACGCCAGCGCCTCCGACATAAAATGTTCATCGGTAAGGTGTTGAAACAGCATGCTTCAGCCTGAAATCAATGTTTTAATACCTTGATTACCGCATTTTGTCTGGAATTGCCTACGCGGAAGAAATAGATGCCGGAAGGCAGCTGGTTCATGTCCACATCGGTAACTTCACCGCTCAGGGACATTCTCCTGACCTCTCTCCCTGACATGTCTACAATTTTCAGGTCTATCCCGTTATAGTCAGTAACGTCGAGCGAAACCTTGCAACGACTCTCGATCAAAGTCGGCATTACTTTTACCCAGTTCTGCCCCGAAGGCTCTACGCCCAGTATCGGATCCACCTGTACCCTGGTGCTTCCCACTGAACGCCCGGCGCCACATTTGTTGGCTATTTCCGTAACGGTATAGGTGGCGGTTGCTGCAGGTGTTGCCGTAAATACATAAGGTGTGGTGCTGGTCGTAACCGGTGTTTTGGTCGTGCCGTCCGAATAGGTAAATGTCCACGGAGCTTCGCCGGTCAAACCTATGGAGATGGACGTCGACTGTCCCGCATAAATAGCTCTGTCTTCCGGCAGAATAGCGGTTGGTCTGGGGGCAACATCCAGGTTGACGCCGCTGACGCTTCCTTCCACATTCAGGTTCGGATTGGTATTCTCGCTAATCACGCGGATATAATAGTTGCCGCCGGCAAGCGTATCCGGCAGGGTGGCTTTGATGCTGTTGCCGCTCACGGCCGAGGGTACAGATTTGAAAGTATTGCCTTTGTTTTCCCGGCTTAGCTGCAGCACAAAACGACTGTTTGCGGGGAAGTTTCCGGACTGCTGGAAGGGTACCGACACTTCTGTGCCCGCGCAGACGGCCACAACATCGGGATTGCCGGTAGTGATCGTCGGCACCAAAACGGTTACAACGGCGTTACCGTTCGGCGTACCTTTTCCGCAGGCATTTGAAACCTCGGTCACCAGGTAAGAAGTTGTAACAGAAGGCTGAACCTGAATTTCTACCGTATTGGATTCGCTGACATTAGAATACCCGTTCGAAAGCTTGTAGTTCCAGGGGCCCATTCCGGTAAAGACAATTTTGATGGTCGCGCTTGCTCCCAACGGAATGGAGGACTGCCCGGAAATGGTCGCGGAAGGAAGCGGGTAAACCGTAATTTTGATTTCCTGTTTCGGGCTCTCACAGTTGTTGTCGCCGGTCTGTGTCACATAGAAATACTGGTCGCCGACCGTCGCCGTGAACGGCGTGTAGGCTTCGGAGCGTTTCTCGCCATTCGGACGGTACCAGGCGAGCCGCTGACCCGTTGCAGAAAGCGGGGTGGCAGCTGCATTGTGGCAATAGGTGATAAAATCCTGCGTCTGCGGTTTGGGAGTAGTTTTAATCAAAACTTTCAGCTCTGACCGGTCTCCTTCACAACCTTCGAGTGTTTGGCTTACATAGTAGGAGTAATTGCCTCCCTCTTCCGTTGAAGGTTTGGGCGCAGTTGGAGAAGGCGTTCCGCCTGTAGCGTTCCTGCCGTACCAGTTGATGGTCGCGCTGGGCTCCAGGCCGGCGGTAAGTGCCGGCGCATTTTCGAACTGGCAATATTCGAGGTTGGCAACGCTAGGCGAGACCGGCAGTCGTTTCACCCTGATCTTTACCAGTTTTTTTGCACCGAGACACTGCTTTGCACTTTTTTGGGCAACATAGTATTGAAACTCGCCGGGTGTCTTCAGGGCTTGTTTGGGGACCACAGTTTCTCCTGTTGTAGAACTGGCGTTCGGATACCAAAGCAATGAATTCGTGCCGGCAGTGGGAGTCGCCAGGAAGTTTGCCGTTTCGTCACCGCGCGTCTGGCAAAGTGCCTGGTCAGTAGTATTGGCAACGGCCGGCAGGGGATTGATGGCTACATTGATTGTCGCTCTCGGTCCTTCGCAGGTAAGGGTAGCGGAGTACTTTTGCGACTGGCTGACATAATAGGAAAGCGGTGTGGTCGTAACCGTTGCGGTAGAAGGGACAGGCGCGTCGGGAAGCGCAGTGCCGCCCGATGCAACGGAATACCATTTCAGGGTGTTGGTGCCGGTAGGGGTAGCCGTGAGTTTTTCTGTCGAGGGGGCCTGGTGACACAAGTCGACGGCAGCAATTACGGTAGGAGCAACGGGTGACTCGCGTACTTCAAGTTTGATATTGGCCCTGGGGCTTTCGCAACCGTCAACGGACTGCGAGACATAAAAATTGACCGGTCCGGCGGTAGTTGTAACCGGCGCAGGTGCTGTTGCGGTACCGGTACCACCGGTGGCCACAGTGTACCATTTCAACGTTCCGGTGGCGGCGGTTACTTTGCTGAGAAGCTGCGCCGAAGTGAGCGTAGTGTTCCTGCAGACATCATCCATGTTGGCAACTGTCGGCGCAACCGGAACTGCTTTGGTCTTTACATCAATCCGTGCGCGGTCACTTTCGCAGCCATCCACGGTTTGCGTTACATAGTAAGCGACAGTCCCGACTGTAGCAGTGGAAACGGTTGGCGCCGTGGCGCTTCCGGTGCCTCCGGTAGAAGAGGTATACCATTTGAGCGCGGTTCCGGTAGCGGTCAGTGCAGCTGGGGTCTCGCCCTTGCAATAGGCCACGTCATCCGTAACCGGAGGAGGTGTTTTCTTAACGGTAGCGGTAATGGTCGCCTTCGGGCTTTCGCAGCCGCCAACCGTTTGCGAGACTTTGTAGGTAAAAGTTCCGGCGGTCGTGGTCGCGATTGTCGGTGCGCTGCTCAGGAGCACATCGGCGCTGGTATACCATTTCAGGCCGGTGCCGGTGGCGGTTAACACGGGGTTTGGCGATGTGCCCACGCAAACGGTTAGCGGTGATACTCCCGGAGCTGCGGGAGCCGCTTTTACTTCCAGTGTTACTTCCAGGCGCGAGCTCTCGCAGCTGCCGCTTTTCCGGGCAACGAAAAGCCGCTTGGTTCCGGCGGTTGAAGTGTTAACGGTGATGGCGGATCCTGTCAGGGGAGTGGTAGAAGTGTTGGTTGCATACCATACAAGAGAGCCCGGACCGGCTGCAACAGCACTCGTGAAGGTCGAAGACGGAACTACTTCATTAACGCAAACCGGCGCGGGTGCGGCACTGAGTACCGGAGTCGCCGGGGGAGCCGCAACAATAACTTTCAGATTCGCTTTCGGGCCTTCACAGCCGTTTTTTGTAACCGAAACAAAATAATCAATCGTAGCAGCGGCGCTTGTGTTGGGGGCGGCGGGAGAGCTGGTGCCTGTTGTGGCTGCAGCAGTAGCATACCAGGTTAGGGTTCCAGCTTCGGGATTGCTGACGGTGGCGATGACATCCGCGGCCGTAACGGTCTGCCCGACGCATGCATTTATGTTGGATACGCCCGGCGCTGCCGGAACTGCATTTACTTTGATGCTAACCACAACGGCTGCGCTTTTGCAGCTTGCGTTGGTGCTTGCCACATAAAACTGGTGGGTGCCCACCGCCAGCGGGTTATTCACGACGGGGCTCGCTGTGCCGGCTCCGGTAAGATCTGCGGAGGTAAACCATTTCAAGCCGCTTCCGCCTGAAACCGCGCCTGAAATAGTTGCCGGAGTAACAGTTGTCCCTGCGCAAACATCGGCCAGGGCTGCGGCTGTCGGCGGGGCCGGGATGGAAGCGATGCTGATATTGGCAGCGCCGGTTGCTGTAGCCGGAGGGGTGACGGACGTAACACTGATTTTATAATTGGCAGCCGGCGCCGTGCTGGCGGGAATGGTGACATTGGCTGTTGTACTCGTGGTGGTACCCAGGGGGATCGGGCTTCCGGCTGCAGGCACAAGCGCAATGGCGAAGCTTCGGCCGGCGGAAGTAATTGTGGTATTAAAAGTCACCGTAACCTGTTGCCCGGCGCACGCATTTGCAGCGTAGGTGACGTTGCTGATCTGCGCGAACGCCTGGGTAAAAGAAAGCAATCCGGCGAACAAAATTGCGAGAAAAGGTGTAAATAGTCTTAACTTCATGTTCGGACGTATAAAATAACATCGATTTAGAATCAAAGGTACAGATTTTTTGTTTTCAACTGCATAGCGGGGACGGTTTGGCGAGTGGTCATAGCTGAGGGGTGGTTGAATTTTTTTGAAAAGCCATGAGACTTTTTTTGCCGGTACTTATTTGCTGTCAGATAATGAATTGCACCGTGATGCTGGGTCAATCCGTGAATTTGTTGCGGCTAAGTAGTATGGAAGACCGGTTGTCACGCGGAGGGGATACCACGTTTGTGGTCAACTTTTGGGCGACCTGGTGCGCGCCGTGTGTAAAAGAGCTGCCGGTTTTCCAGGACTTTCATAACAAGCACGCGGCTTCCCAAGTGAAGGTTTTGCTGGTAAGTCTCGACGCGAAGTCTTCATTAGATACGAAAGTGCGGCCATTTGTGAGCAGGAGCGGCTTAGGTATCGAGTTTTTCCTGCTGGATGAAAGTAACCAGCAGCAATACATCGACCGGATCAGCTCTTCCTGGTCCGGGGTGTTACCGGCCACGCTGATGGTAAACTCACGCAGAGGAAAGAAAAAGCTGATCGAAGGCGAGATAAATATGTCAAAGCTGGAGGAAGCGCTGCAAGACATGCGTGAGTAGCGCTTGCAAAGCTGCCGCTTTTCCCGGTGAATAATCTTTTACCGTAAAATTTTGTACATAAAAAAACAGGACCCTCTCCGGATCCTGTTTTGCGAGCGGAAAATGGGTCTCGAACCCACGACCTGCAGCTTGGGAAGCTGCCGCTCTACCTACTGAGCTACTTCCGCAGTGACTGCAAATGTAAAAAGGTTTTCAGAAAAAAGTCAATACCTTTTTTTCTTTTTCGCGCGTTATTCTACCTCGATAACCACATCATCAGAAGTAGGGTGCGCAACGCAGGTAAGTATAAAGCCTTCGGCAACCTCGGCGGCCGTCAAGGCATCGTATTCATCAAGTCTTACCGTACCTTTCAGTACCCTTCCGAGACATGCCGTGCACATGCCGGCCTGGCAGGAATAGGGAAGGTCTATGTCGTTTTCAAGGGCTGCTTCCAGGACGGTCTGATGCGGAGCAACCGCCAGCTCATGGGTTTGTCCTTCGTATTGCAGCGTAATTTGTCTGCTTTCCGACCGGTCAGCGCTATCGTCATTTTTATCCACGGTCTGGGACAATTGCTGGTCGATATAGAAGCTTTCACTCCGTATGGCGTCGGGGTTGGCTCCGATGGATAGCAAAAGACCCCGGGTTTCTTCCATGAAATCGTTTTGGCCGCAAAGAAAAAACAGGCTATCCGGTTGACTTAGCCCGGCGGCATACGGGAGAAGGAGCTCCCGGAGCTTTTCCGGGGTAAGCCGACCGCGCGCTCCCTGCCAGTCGCCGGATGGCTGTGTGAGGGCGTAGACGACGGTCAGCCTGTCACCGTATTTGTTTTTCAGAGCAAGAAGCGTATCTCTGAAAATAATATCCTCTTCGCTGCGGTTTCCGTAGAACAGGACGATCTTACTGTCCGGCTCGGCAATCAGCACTGACTTGGTGATGGACAACAGGGGCGTGATGCCGCTGCCGGTACAGAAGAGAAAGACTGTTCTGGCGAGATCCGGGTTGGGATCCAGGCAAAAAGTGCCCAAGGGCTGCATCACCTCCAGGATATCGTCTGCTTTGGTGTTTGAAATAAGTTCGTTTGATACAATGCCGGAATAAATGCGTTTGACGGTAATGGCCGGCGACACGTCGGTGAATGGGGAGCTCGACAAGGAATAAGAACGGCGTATAGAAGAGCCGTCAGGAGTAGGCCATAAAATGGTGAGGTACTGACCGGGCTTATACTGTATGACTTCGTTCCAGGGATGCCAGAAATGTATAGATACCGTGTCCGGAGTTTCACGAATGATTTCTTTTACTTTCAGGTGATAATATTTGGACATGGTTGAATCGGGACTGATAATATTGATACCGGGTGTAAAATTCGGCATCATAGGGGGAAAAGAAAAGCAAAAAAACTCCGCCGGACAGGCCAGCGGAGTTTTTTTGCTTTTGATAACGAAAACTATCTCGTTCCGCCAGCCCACCAAACAGGCTCGCTGTAGACGTACTGACCGTTGCCGTAAGCGGCTTTTACCGCCTGGTTAGCCGAAACATCAGAGTTCCCATAAGGAAAACGAAGCGGGAACTGGGTGGCGTTAAGCGGGTTCGCGAGTACTATAAAATCTTCACCTAATGCCTTCATCCTGCGAATGTCATTGAAGGTTTCGGTTGATTCTCCTGATGCGCCTGCGAATGCAAGGTATTTCTGTACCATGATTTCTTTCAGAGCATTCTCTTTGAAGCGCGCATCAACCGAGCTTTTTATATAAGCCTTTGCGGAAGCTTCCGACAGATCGATATCGGGAGCGGCACTGGCGATGTATTCGACACCTGCATTCACTGAGCGTTCGAGGTTGGCAAATGCCACGACTATAGCTTCATCCAGCGCTGTTTTAGCTTCAACTGTTTTACCCAGACGGGCAAGTGCTTCTGCTTTCAGGAACAAAAGTTCGTGGTAGCTAAGCAACATAGTCGGTGCAGTGTAGGCATATCCGGTAAAAGAAATGGGGTAGGTGTATTGCACCTGGTCGGGGGAGCCGTTGGGGGCAGCCTCTTCCAGTGCTTTTGCAAGCGAAATAGGGTCGACAGCACTCCCTCTGGCATTCCAGAGTCCAAATTGCCCGCCACGGGGATCTTTGAATTCAGAAAACTTAGTGACCAGGCTTTTGCTTGCTCCAATTCCGTCACGGGCATTGGAATAGCCAAACAACGGGTTAACAGCTGACACACCGTTATAGTGCGCGAACTTCATTTCCTCCTCTGTGCTTGTAAACGAATTGTCGATATATTCAAGAATATCTGCCAAATCGCCATTCCGGTTAGCGGAAATCCGCAACGTGTGCATCAGATAACGGGCTTTTAAGCCATAGGCAGCTTTTGTCCAGGCCGTTTTGGAGCCACCGTATATAAGGTCCTGAGCGCCGATCGCCCCGGATACGCCGGCGTCGCTGCCTGCGAGTCCGGCTATCGCCTCATCGAGTAACTTGTTAACTTCTACATAAAGATCTGACTGTTTCTCGATTTTAGGCTGCATATACATTGGCAACCCGTCAGGTGTCATTATCCCGGTTTCAGAATATGGGGTATCTCCGAAAAGGTCGGTCGCAACTGCGAGATTGTAGGCAAGCAGCACCTTTGCAATTCCGTTGGTTACGGCATTGCCAGCTTCGATCCCACCTTCTGAAGTCTTCTGAATCGCAAACTTAGCACTTTTTATATTTTGATAGATTGCGTTCCAGGCATTGTTATTTGTGGTGGCCAAAGTAGGTTCTCCGGTCCTGGTTTCGGCATTAAAAGTCTGGTTGTGTACGCCTGCTTCGTGCTCAACGTAGATGGATGAATAGAGCGAATTATCACCCGCTGCAACCGAGAAGGCCGTAGCGGTCATTACATCAGGCAGGATAAACTTGGCATATACGTCTTCCGGATTATTGCGGTTTCGGTTGACACGATCAAGCGCATCGTCAGAGCAGGAAGACGCAATCAAAGTCAGCGAGAGCAGTCCTGCAAAATATTTTTTGTTAATTATTCTATTTTTCATATTCTCAAGATCTTAATGATGTTAGAACTGCAGATTGATTCCCATTCCGTAGCTGGAAGTCTGCGGCAGTGTAAATCTTTCAAACGCGCCGGCCATGTTGGTGTTCCCCTGACTGGACTCAGGATCGAGTAAGGGGGAATTGGTCCACAGCAACAGGTTGCGCGCAAAGAAATTAACGCCCAGGTTAAATCTCGATTTTTTAATGGCCTGGTACCGCAGTGCAATTTCCCTCATTTTGAAGAAAGAAGCCTCAACAATACTGCTTTCATCGATGGAATTAAGTGTTTGAAAATACGTTTGAATTGCAGTATATCCTTCTATTACTTTTGCTGCATTTCCATCCTCGTCTACCGCACCGACGAAACTTACTTTATTTTCATCGCGGGCTTTGGCAGAGGCCAGGCTATTGCCATAGTTCTCAAACAATCCCGTTGTTCCGCTGTACATCTGGCCACCGTGTTTCCACTCCGAAACAGCAGACAGGGTTAGCCGCTTATAACGCAGGCTGGTGTTCAACCCGAGAATAAAGTCGGGAGCGACCCGTCCGATTACACCCGGAGCACCGGCTGTCGGTAGCCCGTCTTCATCCACAATAACCTGGCCTTTGGCATTTCTGGCAAAGCTTGAGCCATAGATAACCGGGAACTTGTCGCCGATTCCGGCCCTCGTTTGCGGCGTTGTAAATCCACCTAGAAAAATGCTTTCAACACCGGGAGCCAACTCATCAACATAGTTGTCGATTTTGGTAAAGTTGGCGCCAATGCTCCACTCCAGGTCGGTCTTGCGTATCGCATTTACATTGAGTGTTGCCTCATGTGCGTTAGTATGCACCTTTCCTCCGTTGGTGAGGAGGTTTTCCGCCCCGGTAGATCCGGGAAGGGGTACGTTAAAAATCTGATCGGAAACGTTTTGTCGTGAATAGGTATAGTTAAAGTCGATCAATCCTTTAAAGAAGCCCAGGTCGACACCCAACTCGTAGGAATTCGTATTCTGCGGCTTCAGGTTTGCATCGGAAACGATCTGATACGGTACATAGGCCTTCACACCATTCAAAGGGTAGAGAATGGGGTTGCCTGAGTAGAAACCTCCGTCGTAAGCAGGAATGGTAAAGTAGTTGGGGAGGTAGTTGCCGGCCTGTCCAACTTGTGCAAAGGAGGCGCGGAGTTTACCATAATTCAATACGTCATTTCCTTTGATACCATCAAGTTCGGTAAAGACAAAACTTAAACCTACCGAAGGATAGTAGAAAGTCCGGCTTTTGCGCGGCATGGTTGAAACTCTGTCCTGCCTGCCGGTTGCTGTCAGGAACAGGAAGTTGCGGTACGACAGGTTGAAGTTCAGAAACGTACCAAATGTACGGCTGTACTTGTATTCGGACGACGCATCTTTCGTGGCAGTATTGTCCATGTGATTCCAGCCTGCAAAGGTGAAATCAGAGCCATAAGCATATCTGTAGACAGTAGAAGTGTTGACGATCTCATTACCCAGCAAGGTGGTCAGATTCAGATCATCGTTAATATCCCAGCTCAAATTTGCAGTAAGCAGGGAGTTGACCATATTGTTGGTCCAGCTATATTCTTCAAGGTAACCGTTATTGTTAGATCCTCTCGTAGGAGAGCCGAATCCCCAGATATCGCTGTAGTTGGTTGTATAAATATCAGTTCCCAACTGGTATTTGACATCAAGCAATAGGTTTTCAGATCCCAGGTTGCTGTTGTACATAATACTTCCGTTGCCGAAGAACCGGTTGGTTTTTTCGGTGAACGTGTTATTGTTCATGCCCCAGTAAGGGTTAACGAAAGCACCACCCCGGTAGCCTACAGGTTGGTAGGGATTGCCTTTCGCATGGGATGGGATTCCCCTCAGGTCGTAACTCGGCGGTGCAGGAAATACGGTAGCAATGATACCATCATTTGCGGCAGGAGCTTTGTCAATATCCGTTACAACGAAATTACCGGTAAAAGCTGTTTTAAAGTGTTTCGATAGCCTGGCTTCCGAACTGAGGCGGGCATTGTATCTTTCCATCCCGGTGCCCGGTACAATACCGCTTTGTTTTGTGTTGCCAATGGAGAAGGAGTAATTACCTCTTTCGGATCCCTGTGAAACGTTCAGAGAGTTGTTGAACGTAATCCCGGTATCGAAATAGTTCTTGATGTTATCATAAACGGCAGGTTTTACCCAAGGGTCGAGGCCCGCAGTAGCACGCTGCGGCACGTAGTACATGCCGGGTTTCATACCATCACGCTGGGTGTTGGCGTTGTCGGTTTCGCCGCCGTAAGTAGTGCTTTTAGGCAGGTCGGCAATTTTGGGACCGTATGAAGTGGAAGCAGTAGGATTGTAAACTCCCCCTGACCCTTGTGCGTAAGTAGTTTGCAGGTCCGGGTATCTTGAGATCCTGTCGAAGCTGATATTAGAGTTGAAAGAAACTGCAGCCTTACCGGTAGCGCCTTTCTTGGTGGTAATGAGGATAACCCCGTTGGAAGCACGCATCCCGTAAAGAGCTGACGCGGCCTGACCTTTTAAAATCTCTATGTTTGCGATGTCGTTGGGGTCTATATCAACACCCCTGTTTGAAATATCCGAGCCTGTAACACTGTTACCGGTGGAAAGGTCTGCATTTGATGAAACGGGTAGACCGTCTATTACATACAATGGTGCGTTATTGCCCGTGAAAGAACGTGCGCCACGGATTGTGATTTTGGCGGAAGCACCCGGCATCCCGCTGGAGGGAACGATGCTTACTCCCGAGACCTTTCCCTGAAGGGCGCCTGCAAGGCCGCTGTTGGCTGCCTGCACAATTGCCTCGGATTTGAGCGACTGCGTGGCATAGCCCAGCGACCTCTTTTCCTTGGTGATACCAAGTGCGGTAACCACTACTTCATTCAACGCGAGTACATCTGATTGAAGCGTTACGTCGATCACCGAACTTGAACCGACGGCTACTTCCTGAGAAGTAAAGCCTACAAAGCTGAATACCAAAACAGCGTTCGATGGCGCTGAGATTGAATAAGCACCGTCGGTATCGGTGGTGGTGCCGGCGTTCGAGCCTTTTACGAGAATGCTCACACCAGGAAGGGCACTCCCGTCCTCCTCAGCGGTTACTTTTCCTGTAATGATACGGTTTTGCCCAACTGCAATAGCCGCCCACAACAAGCAAAAGAGCGTTAGTAAATTTTTGTTCATACGGTTAATTTGTTGTTAATAAATCGTTGCCAATGTAGTGATTTTTTACTTGGTAGTGAAAAAAAGTAAATTGTTTGGTAAAAAAAGCGAGTAAAAAAAAGAAAATAATGGCTTTTAGGAAGCTTCGGCTGTTTGAGTGGATTCCATTTTTTTTATTTATTGATGAAGGTGATTTCCCGGCTTTAGGCGGTCTTTCGGTCTTTGGACGGTTTATTTTCCGGTTGGTCACGACTTACGTATTTCTTATACGTCATTTACCTGGAGGCCCATCCGGATGCGCTGCTCCGTAGGAAAATAATTATTGAACCGATTGCCAAGGTTTCGGATCCAGCCCAAAGCCAGACCACCGTAAGTTACTTTTTGCCAGCCTCTCCCGGCCACGGGCAGTGAAAGAAGCTCTTTTTTCAGATATTGTAAAGCCTGCTGCTCATCCAAAGCAACAGCCGGGAATTCTTTCCTGAGAATTTCCTGTTCAAGTGCCAGTTCATGGGCCGGAACAAAGTCGGAGCCTTTGATCTGGCCGGTTTCGTGCAGCCAGACACCCGCGGGTAGCGCATGGTCGAGTAGGCGCAATGCCGGTTCCAGTTCTGCCGGTGCATGACATACTTCCCCGCTTTTTGTCTTCAGGAAAAAGTATTGATCCGGCGCTTCGATCCAGTCCTTCAGCAGGCTGACTTCTTTTTTGTGAATGGCGCTCATTTTCCTGAATTCACGTCTGGCCTTCAGATCGGACCGGATGGGTTCCAGCTGGCGCAGAGGAGCCAGGTAAAAACCTTCGCCTTTTACTTTATGGGGGTAAAACTGGTAGCCGGGCTGCCGTTCGCCAATTTGCCAGGCGGCAGGTATATCGAGCACATTGGCGTACATACCTTTCTCGCGGACAAGCCAGTCGGCATTCTGGTCATTTTCTGAGCTGTTGTAAGTACAGGTGCTGTAGATTAGGGCGCCCCCGGGGCCCACCAGTTTCTGGGCGACCTGCAATATCCGCTTCTGCCGTGCAGCGCATAGCAGCACATTTTCCGGGGACCACTCCTGGGAGGCGGATTCGTTTTTCCGGAATAGTCCCTCCCCCGAGCACGGTGCGTCTACCACCACTACGTCGAACCACCCGGCAAGCGGTAGAAAAGCCTCCGGATCGTAATTGCAGGTAAAGACCGCCGGATGCCCCCAACGGCCCAGGTTTTGTTTCAGGACCGGCACCCGAGACCTGATGACTTCGTTGGCTACCAGGATAGACCCGGCCGGCATCCAGGAAGCAATCAGCGTAGTTTTACCGCCGGGAGCGGCGCAGAGATCGAGTATGCGGAGCGGCCGCTTCGGACCCGTGGTTTGTTCCAGTGCCTGGTACAAAAACATGGAGGACGCTTCCTGGACGTAATAGGCGCCGGCATGGAACAACGGGTCGAGCGTAAAACTGGGCCTTTCAGCCAGGTATCTGCCGTCCGGGTGCCAGGGAACGGGACCGTCCATGGGCAGATGGTTAAGACCGGCTGATTTTCCGGGGTTTACCCGTATACTTACCGGCGGCGCTGTAGCCAGCGACGCTTCGAAATTGTCCAGTTCGGTGGACAAAAGTGCGGCCATCTGTTTGGTGAAGGCGGGCGGGAATCCTGCTGCCGGCATACCTTGACTAGGGCTTGTTGCTGTCTACCTTTATTCTTTCTTCCCGGTTGGCAACGTCCCACGCAGTGTGAAAGATGAGCTTTACGATTTTCGCCTGCCGGTCGAAAAGAATTTTTTCGACGTCATCGCCCGGCCTGTGATAATCGGGATGCACACCGGTAAAATAGAAAATGACCGGGATTCCGTGTTTGGCGAAGTTATAGTGATCGGAGCGATAATAAAACCGGTTCGGATCTGCCGGGTCATTGAACGTGTAATCCAGCTGAAGCCGGGAATAGCGGGCGTTGGCTGCTTCCGAAATCGCATGGAGCTCGGAAGATAATTTGTCGGAGCCTATCAGGTATACATAATCCGGGTTATTCTGATGGGCTTCGTCCACCCTCCCGATCATATCAATATTCAGGTCTGCAACGTGGCTGCCTATCGGGAACAGCGGGTTCTCTGAATAGAATTCCGAGCCGAGCAATCCCATTTCTTCCCCGGTAACGTTCAGGAAGAGAATGCTCCTTCTCGGGCCATGTCCTGCCGCTTTGGCTTTTGAAAAGGCTTCGGCGAGTTCGAGCAATGCGACCGTGCCGGTGCCGTCGTCATCCGCACCATTGTTGATCTGGCCATCAGACGAAATCCCAATGTGGTCGAGGTGGGCGGAAATAACCACAATTTCATCTTTTTTGTCGGAGCCTTCCAGTAGCGCCGCAACATTTTCGGTGGGGACTACCTCGCTTTGTCTCCTGGCAAGAACTTCAATCCGGTCGCCATTGATGTACTTTACCGGCTTGCCCGTTTTGCTGATCCTGTTTTTGGCTCTTAGTAGTTTTTTTTCGGAAATGCCCGATAATTTTGCAGCTACCTCGCCGGGAACCGTAAAAGCGGCGAAGCCCTGTGCCGGTGTTTCCTCCTGGCGGAGGGAGAGTCTCCGCACGCGCGGCGCCATGGAGGCTCTTCTCTGGATTTCCCGGCCAAATGCCTCCTCGTTTTTTTGCGAAATTACCAATAATGCCCTGGCGCCCTTTCCGACAGCCAGCTTTGCTTTTTCTTCCCAACCGCGCGGACGTCCCCATTTTGAGTTCTCGTCGGTACCGGTTAACAGGAATCCGCCATCCGGCCGCGTAGGCTCGCCCTCCAGAACGATCACTATCTTCCCGCTTACATCGGCGTTTTCGTAGTCGTTGTATACGGATTCACTGATGCCGTATCCTGCGAAGATTGCAGAAATGCTTTCTTCATTAGGGAAATTAGCCAGGCCGTCGATGTAAAAATCCTGGTTCAGCTCAAACCGGCTGCTGCCTTTTTTAAGGTAAGCAGTTTCCCAGGCGCCCCGGTAAAGGTTGTAAGTCTGAAAAAAGCTTGGTTGACCGTCTGCGCCGGTGGCAGCCGGCTTCAGACCGTATTGCCGGTAAAAGGATGCTACGTAAGCAGCAGCCTTTTTTTGACCGGCAGACCCTGTCGCGCGCCCTTCCAGGCTGTCGTGGGCGATAACCGAAAGATGCTTTTTTAATTCGTCTGCCCTGATGGAGGTGGCGTATTCGCTACTGATGTCCTGGGCGGATACAGTAGCGAAAGTAAGTAAGCCCGCGACGAGCGCCAGACTTTTGTAACGATGTAAGGTTGATGAAGCGGTCATATGGTACTGCGAAACTGAGCGTGCCAGGCGGTTAGCGGGTGAGCCGGGTAAGTCGGTAGGTTATTTTTTTACAGAAAAGCGGTAAGACGTGGTAGTTTGATAAGTTTCGCCAGGGCGCAGTACTGTAGTGGGGAACCGGGGTTGGTTGGGAGAGTCAGGGAAATGCTCGGTTTCGAGACAAAGCCCGTAGCGTTTGGTATAGGTAACTCCTTTTCCTTTTACGTCTCCCTCGAGAAAATTACCTGTGTAAAACTGAACGCCCGGTTCGGTGCTGAACACTTCCATCAGGCGGCCGCTTTCCGGTTCATATACGGAGGCAATCTGCGGGAGCGAACCGTCGTTATTTTTCCGCAGCACCCAACAATGGTCATAGCCGCCGCCGTATTTAACCTGCACGTCGGTAGTGTCGTCTATACGCTCGCCTACCGCGTGCGGTGTGGTAAAGTCGAGCGGCGTGCCGGCAACCGGGATCAGCTCGCCTGTCGGAATCAGCTGATCGTCTACGGCAACCAGGGTATCGGCGTTGATGGTGACTTCATGAGCCAGGATGTCTCTCTTCAGGCCGGTTAAATTAAAATACGAATGATTGGTCAGGTTAACCACGGTAGGTTTGTCGGTGGTTGCCTCGTAGTCGATCCGGATCTCGTTGTGGTTGTCGAGGGTATAGGTAACTTTGACCCGGAGGTTACCCGGGTACCCTTCTTCCATGTCCTTGCTGAGGTAAGTGAGTTCGAGGCCGACCGCCGAGTCGCCTTTTATTTCTTTGGCGTCCCAGACCACTTTATCAAAACCTACTTTACCGCCATGCAGGGCGTTGGGGCCATTGTTGACATGCAGGGTATAGGTTTGTCCGTCAAGTGTAAACTTCCCTTTGGCGATGCGGTTGCCATATCTTCCTACGAGTGCACCGAAAAAGGGATGACCATCAATATAGGATTGCAGGGAGTCGAACCCAAGAACGACATCTTCCAGCGTGCCATTTTTATCAGGCACGAACAAATGGGTGATAATACCGCCATAGTTCGAAATTTTTACAGAAACGCCGTTGGAATTGGTCAGGGTAAACAGATCTGCATCCTGCCCGCCCGGTGTTTTTCCGAAATGGCTTTTGCTGATAGAAGGCTGGGTCATTGTATTTTGTTTGTTTTCGCTGGCACACCCCATGGCCAGGGTGGAAATGGCCAAAATAAAAAGGAGACTACGCATGCGGATGGATTGTGTTTTTGTGGTTGCGGATAGTTTTTATCCAAATGACAACCACAAAAATACAGCATTTTTTTAGTCTAATTCCCTGGTGCCGTCATCCAATTGTACGCGATAACAGGGAAGTTCCTTTCCGTAGGTGGTAAAATAGCTTTTTTTGACACTTTCTTCAAAGGCATCAACGGCTTCGGTTTGGACAAGATTGAGTGTACAGCCACCGAACCCACCGCCCATCATCCTGGCACCTGCCACACCCGGGATGGAGCGGGCACGGCGGACGAGGAAGTCCAGTTCGTCGCAGCTCACTTCGTAGTCGTGCCGGAGCCCTTCGTGGGTTTCAAACATCTTCCGGCCGAATGAAATTGCGTCGCCCTTCAGAAGCAATTCACTGGCTTCTTCCACTCTCCGGATTTCGCTCACCACATAATGGCAGCGCCTGAAGACCGTTTCCCCCAGCTCGTCGCGGTGCTGTTCAAGCAGGCTGATCTGCACATCCCGAAGACTGGCGATGCCCGGAGCGTATTTTTTGAGCAGGGCCACGCCTGTCTCGCATTCCCGGCGGCGGGTGTTATATGCGGAGCTTGCAAGCGAGTGTTTGACTGTCGTGTCACAAAGCACCAGGCTATAGCCGGGCAGCTCAAACGGGAAATAGGTATAGTCAAGGTTCTGACAATCCAGCCGGATGACGGAGCCCTGTTTGCTGAAGACGGAGGCAAACTGGTCCATAATCCCGCAGTTTACGCCTACATATTCGTTTTCGGCAGCCTGTGCCATTTTGACGATCTCCATGCGGTCGAGGCCCAGCTCAAAAAGCTCATTCAGGGCAAACAGGAGACAGCATTCGAGGGCGGCGGATGACGACATCCCGGCTCCGGCCGGTATATCACCCCCGAAGACTACCTGGAAACCGCCTGTTTTCAAACCTTTCTTTTTTAGCTGGTCCAGTACCGAAAGCTGGAAGAGCGGCCATTCCATAGGGGGCCGCGCAAGGTTGTCGAGGTCAAACCGGTAGGATTCTCCAAGGTCGGCTGCCCAAAGCTCTACCTGGTCATCCTGTCGTTTTTCAATTGCAAAATAGACGGCTTTGTCGACACCTGCGGGTAAAACAAACCCGTTGTTATAGTCGGTGTGCTCGCCGATGAGGTTGATGCGGCCGGGTGACCTGAACAACCGGGGCGATGTATTATAAATTTCTCTGTACCGCTTTCTGATTCTTTCGGAGGTAGTCATAAGGCTATTACTGGAACATGCAAAAGGAGGTAAATCCGGCTGACCGGCTTGTTTGAACGAATGATTTAGTACCCGTTTTTCAAATCTACTTCATGGAGCAGGGGCTCGTCTTTCTCGAACCTGCCAAGGTTTTCAATGAAAAGATTGGCTTTCCCGACGTCTTCGTTGGCTTGCCCCCCGCCGGTATGCTGGGTCAGTATTACCTGCGGCATTCCCCATAAAGGACTGTCAGCGGGTAACGGCTCGTTTTCGGTAACGTCCAGTACGGCGCCGCCGAGGTACCCGGCAGAGAGTAAACGGATAAGCTCGGCCTCGTCGGTGGTAGATCCTCTGCCCACATTGGCGTAGACACTTCCGGCTTTCATGGCCTGGAGGAAAACGGCATCGACGTACTTGCCGGCTGCCCCCGGAAGGGTATTGATCACAAGGTCGGAATGGGGGAGAACTTTCAGTGCTTCCTCCCGGCTATGAACCGAAGCCTGTGGTGCAGACCGTGCGACAAGTGTTGTGGCGGCGCCGAAACCCGATAGGATAGAGTTAACAGCCAGGCCAATGGTGCCGGCTCCCAAAACCATCACCTTTTTTTTATGAAGCAGATGGAGTTCCTCGCGGAGCGGGGTGCCTATCCACTTTTGTTTGGATTGTAAAAGCGCCAGTTTGTTCAGGCCCCGGTATAGCGATAGTACGCCGCCTACTATGGTTTCGGCGCAGGGCCAGGCAAACCAGTCGCCCATATTGGCAACTCTGGCGGATGTCCCGACCGACTTGTATTGATCAAAACCGGCCGAATCGAGTTGCCAGAACAAAAGTCCTTTCGGCGGGTTGGTTTCGAACCATGACAAAGGCGGGTTCCCGAGAATGGCTTGCGCAGAAAGAAAACTCTCCGGGATTTCTGGAGAGTTGTTGGTTCTGAACGAAAGGTGGTGATTTTCGCTAAGTGACGCCTGAAGATGTGAGACCAATTCCTGCTGAAGCAGGGTATGGACGTATACATTCATATTCCCATTTTTTTAAGTCGTTTCCAAACTTTTTGATTCACATTTTTTACGGCCCAGTCCCTGGCGCTGTGTATGGCCTGAGAAACGGCATCCTTGGTGGAAATTCCCTGGCGGATCAGCTCGTTTGCAAGAAGCACAGCGCGTTCACGGGTGGTGGGAGTCAGATGACGAAGTTCCGGAATTGCCATTAAGTTTTCCATGGTTTTTATTTTTAGGGTTGTGTGATGAATGAACGCTTGAGAAAGCCGTAAGGGAAAAAATCTATGCCACGCGGCTTTATAGCTCGATTTGGCAGATAAACAGGGCGGAATCGCTGCTAAATAGGACAAATTGTCCGGGAGAAAATGACGCCACACCACGCCTGCCGCCGTGCACTGACAGAAAGGTTGAGTATGTGATCTGAAGACAATGATATTCTGGATAGCGGGTCAGCTCTTCGGGGTAAGCCTTTGTTTTGTCGAATTTTAACTGTTCGGGGCCTTCTCATACCGCCTAAAAATTGCTAGATTTGCGCGCCGTTCCGGCCCGCCAGAAAGTAATCCGGCGGGGAGGGCAAGGTTTCCTTTTTACCTGGTCGTTTTTACCATTTCTACATAAAAGATTGTATTATGTCTAATACCCCTAAGATTTTCTACACCAAAACAGATGAAGCGCCGGCGCTGGCGACTTATTCTTTGTTGCCGATCATCCAGGCTTATACCGCTTCGGCAGGAATTGATGTAGAATTGACCGATATTTCCCTGGCCGGAAGGATACTGGCCAACTTTTCATCCTATCTGAAGGAAGATCAGAGGATTGGAGACGCGCTTGCGCAACTCGGTGAACTGGCCACCACTCCTGAAGCCAATATCATTAAGCTGCCGAATATATCGGCATCTATCCCCCAGCTGAAGGCCGCTATTAAGGAGCTGCAGGAAAAGGGGTTTGCCGTTCCGGATTTCCCGGAGGAGGCAGTAACCGAGGAAGAGAAAACCATTAAGGCACAGTACGGCAAAGTGCTCGGGTCGGCGGTCAACCCGGTTCTGCGGGAAGGAAACTCTGACAGGAGAGCTCCGAAAGCCGTGAAAAATTATGCAAAGGCCAATCCGCATTCCATGGGGGCCTGGTCTCCGGACTCCGGGACCAGTGTTGCCGCGATGTCCGCCGGTGATTTTTACGGTAGCGAAAAATCGGTAACGGTTGGCGCACCTACCAGCTTTAAAATTGAGTTTACCGACGAAAACGGCCAGGTTAGCCTGTTGAAAGATTTTGCTCCTCTGAAAGCCGGCGAAGTGCTTGATTCGTCTGTTATGAGCCTGGATGACTTGAAAAGCTTTGTGTCGGCGCAAATTGCGGAGGCAAAATCAAAGGGTGTCCTGTTTTCCGCTCACCTGAAGGCAACCATGATGAAAGTCTCCGATCCTATTATCTTCGGTGCGATCGTTGAGGTATATTTTGCAGAGGTTTTTGAAAAATATGCGGCCCTGTTCAGGAAGCTGAATGTCGACACCCGCAACGGGCTGGGCGATGTTTACGCGAAGCTGGCAGGAGATCCGCAGGAGGCTGAAGTTAAGGCAGCTATTTTGCAGGCGATTTCTGACGGGCCTGCTTTGGCAATGGTTAATTCAGATAAAGGTATTACCAACCTCCACGTTCCGTCCGATGTCATTGTGGATGCGTCTATGCCTGCTATGATCCGTAGTTCAGGCCAGATGTGGAACGCAGCAGGAAAGCTGCAGGATACGCTTGCGCTGATTCCCGATCGCTGTTATGCCGGCGTGTACCAGGCAGTGATTGAAGACATGAAAGCCAACGGGGCGTTGAATCCTTCAACCATCGGTTCCGTACCCAACGTGGGACTCATGGCACAGAAAGCCGAGGAATATGGTTCACACGATAAGACTTTTCAGGCAACCGCGAAAGGAATCATCCGCGTGGTTGATGCAGAAGGAAATACCCTCATGGAGCAGCCGGTTTCTGCCGGTGATATCTTCAGGGCCTGCCAGACCAAGGATGCGCCTATTAAAGACTGGGTAAAGCTGGCGGTAAACCGTGCCCGGCTTTCGGATACTCCCGCTGTTTTCTGGCTGGATGAAAACCGTGCGCATGACCGCGAGATTATTAAAAAAGTGAATCAATACCTGCCTTTGTTTGACACGACAGGTCTGGATATCAGGATACTCGACCCGGTGGCGGCCACCAGGCTGTCATTGGAGCGGATGCGGCAGGGACTGGATACGATTTCGGTGACCGGGAACGTATTGCGGGATTACCTCACCGACCTTTTCCCTATTCTTGAGCTGGGTACTTCGGCAAAAATGCTGTCGATTGTGCCGTTGATGAATGGCGGCGGGTTGTTCGAAACAGGGGCCGGCGGTTCGGCACCGAAACACGTAGAGCAGTTTGTAACGGAAGGTTACCTGCGTTGGGATTCCCTCGGAGAGTTTTTGGCGCTGGCTGTGTCTCTTGAGCATCTCGGTCAAACCCAGTATAACCAGAAGGCATTGATACTGGCGGAAACGCTTGACGCTGCAACCGAAAAATTCCTTGCGGAGGATAAATCGCCGGCGCGTAAAGTAGGACAGATTGATAACCGCGGATCGCATTTCTACCTGGCTTTGTATTGGGCGGAAGCTCTGGCTGCCCAGGACAAAGACCCCGACCTGAAAGCACAATTTGCTCCTTTGGCTGCTGAGCTGTCGGCAAACGAAGCAAAAATTGCCCAGGAGCTGATCGATGCTCAGGGAAAGGCGCAGGACATCGGCGGCTACTATACACCTGTAGATGCGTTGGCAGAGAAAGCCATGCGCCCGAGCGCGACGTTTAATGCGGCACTTGCCAAGCTTTAGTAACGGGCTGGTAAAGGTTTAATAAAGAAATGTAAAAGGAATGTTCCCGGGCGTGAACCCCGGGAACATTCCTTTTTTTGAGCCTGGTGTTATCCGGTTTATAAGCGCCGTCATTCTGGCCGTATTGCCATGTCATTCTGAGAAAAAAGTTTTTTGCGAAAACACCTTGTAGGGGAGATGACAAATAGATGTTGTCAATGGAAGTCTATGGTAGCCGGAGGCTACCACCCGGACGGTCATCCTGAAGCGGAGCGCAGCGGAGTCGAAGGATCTCCTGTTGGTATAAAAAAGCCCTCTGAAAGGGATTGGGTACAGGGACCGGGAGATCCCTCCGCTGCGGTCGGGATGACCCTCCGGTTGGAGCGGCGCCAAACCTATTGTTGTCAATGGTAGCGGAGCGCAGCGGAGTCGAAGGATCTCCTGTTGTTATAAAAAGTCCTGTAAAATGGATTGGGTACTGGTAAAATGGATTGGGTACTGGGAGCGGGAGATCCCTCCACTGCGGTCGGGATGACCCTCCGGTTGGAGCGGCGCCAAACCTATTGTTGTCAATGGTAGCGCATCTGCCGGATGGTCATCCTGAATGGAACGCAGTGGAACTGAAGGATCTCCTTTTGTTATAAAAAGTCCTGTAAAAGGGATTGGGTACTGGGAGCGGGAGATCCCTCCACTGCGGTCGGGATGACCCTCCGGTTGGTGCGGCGCCAAACCTGTTGTTGTCAATGGTACCGTAGCGGAGGGACCTCCTGTTAGGACCGGGAGATCCCTCCGCTACGGGATGACGGTACCGCTATTTTTCCGCCTTTCTCAGATAGCCGATCAAATCCACTACTTCCTTGTCTGAAAGCGTAGTGAGAAGGCCGGGGGGCATCATGGAGACCGGTGTAACTTCACGCGACTGAATATTTGATTTCAAAATAATTGCCGGAGCCTGGCCCACGATTTTTAAGGTGACCTGCTGGTTATTTTCAGCCGCGATATTTCCGGCAAAGGTCCGGCCGTCGCGGGTGGTAATGACGACCATTTTGTAATCGTCCTGGATGTCGGCACTCGGCTCCAGAATATTGGCCAGCAAATAATCCAGGTTTCTCCGGTTAGAGCCGGTAATATCCGGTCCGATGTCACCGCCTTTTCCATACATTTTGTGGCATGGTCCACAGGTATTGATAAAAAGCTGTTTGCCTGCGGCCAGATCTGCCTTATCGGTTGCCTGGTCGCTCAGCAGCTTGCGGTATTTGGTATACTCCTGGTGTACCCCCGTATTTTGCTGCTCAATGGGGCCCCATACTTCCACAAAGCCACTGCCTACCACGCGGAGCAATTGACGGGCAGCATAGGCCGGAACGTCCTTTTTGGGGACAGCACCCGACGCTATGGCGCGTGTCAGTAATCCGCCATAACCGGGACGGGAGGACAAGGCCATAATGGCTTCCTTCTTTTCGACGGCATTGTAATGCTTGTAGTCATCCAGGAGCTTTCTCCCCAGTGAATTCAGGTCATAGGCGGCGACTGCGCGAATTGCGTCTTCGCGCAAAGCCGGATCGTCCAGCAGCGCCGGCAACAGGTCAGACAATTCTTTTCGCTGGCGCCCGGACAGCGTGGCTATCGCTTTCCGGCGTTCGGTCAGTGGCGCTTTTTTATCTTTGATTACCGAAGCCAAAGCGGTATTAGCCTGGTTGTCGCCGAATTTTCTGCCGATTTCGGTAGCAAGGGCCTGTACGTCCGCATCCCGCCCTTTGAGTTTTTTGAGAAGGGCCGCCCAATTGCCGGGGACTTCCACTTCAGCGTGGGTGTCGAGCCCGTCACGGATTCCTTCGAGCATGGCTTTTGTTGCCGGGCTTTCTACCGGGAACCGGCCGAAGAGCTGATTGAGCTTTCCGGCGTCCAATAGCCTGCGGGCGATGTAGTTGGCAGGTAAGGCCAAACGACTTCCGGCAGCAAGCGCAATGGATTTTTCAGGCTGGTCGGCAACCAACGGTTCCAATCCGAACCAAATCATTTTCGGGAGGTTGTGGTCCGAATTGTCGGCTTCGTGCCTCACGAGCCCTTCGAGTATTCCCCAGCGGTTTTCGGGCGTTAGCCGCTGAATGGCGGCCGCAAGATAGAGACGTACCACGGGAGAGGTATCGGAAGCCGCCATTTTCGAGAGGACGGTTACAAGGTCTTTTGCATTGCCATTGTCCTCGCACAGCAGTTGGACAGCCCAGGCGCGGATATACTCGTCCTGATCCTGAAGTGCCCGCATAAGCTCTTCTTGACTGAGGTTCCCGGTGACATGCAAAGTCCAAAGCGCCTTTAGCCTCAGGTCCGGATTGGAGCGGTCCGAGAAGGCTTTCTGCAGCATACTTACCGCTTTAGGGTCTATGGCCTTTTGCGTAGCCCGGTATTGAAGAATAACCCGCGCCCTCCGGGTATGCCAGTCGCTTTTATTGGCCTGCAGTTCGGCGAGCTGCAAATCCGACCAGGCGGACAGGTCTTCATACCTTCCTTTCCAGTTATCCGCCAGCGATTTTTTGGGCGAAATTCTGAAAATCCTCCCGGTTTCCTTGTTCAGGACATCGGACCCGCAAATGTCCGCATCGTGCCAATCGAGTACATACAGGTTGCCATCCGGGCCTATTTCCATACTAAAGCCTACCCATTGCGCATTGTTGGCCATCAGGAATTCGTCGCCATGCTTACCGATGAATCCGGAGCCCTTCCGCTCAAGAATGTCTGAGAGAACGGCGTGTTCGTGGATATTGGCCATGAAAATGCGCCCTTTCTGATCTTCGGGATAGGCATCCGACTGGTAGATTCGTGCTCCGCCATGTGCCGACCGGTGGCTGTGATCCGCAATGGTACGTATATCGCTATAAACATAAGGGTTGAAATGCTGCCCTCCCTGCCGGTGATAAATGCCGCCCGGTACCACATGCCAGAGATGCGGGATCACGCAGGCGGTAATGAACAACTGGCCTTTGGCGTCATAGTCAATTCCCCAGGGGTTGCTGAAGCCGTGGGCAACCACCTCAAACTTGTCTTTTGTAGGGTGATAACGCCAAACGCCGCCGTTGATATCCACCCCGTCGCGAACTTCTATTTTGTCAGGATAGGGGTCTTTCCCTTTGTAAAGTTTTCCTTTTCCGACAGGCTTGCCCACCTTAGACGGCGTCGCAAAGCCCTGTAACCCGTACAGCCAGCCATCCGGCCCCCAATGGAAGCTGTTGAGCGTTTCGTGGCGGTCGCGAATGCCCCAGCCGGTGAGACGAACTTCAGTCTGGCCCTCATCTGCCTTGTCGTCCCGGTTCTTGTCCGGAATGAACAGGAGATTGGGAGGGGCGCCCACGAATACGCCGTCGAACCCGACTGCCAGGGCTGCCGGAAAGGCAATTCCTTCTGCGAAAACCTTGCGGGTATCGGCCACGCCGTCGCCGTTGGTGTCTTCCAGTATCAGGATCCTGCTGTCACCGGCATTTGAGAAACCGTTTCCGCGGTTTTCGTAATCCCGGTTTTCGGCAATCCACAACCGGCCCCGGTCGTCCCAGCAAAATGCCATCGGTTGGGTCATCAGCGGTTCTGATGCCCAGACGTTTACCTGGTAGCCGTCTTTTACGGTCATGGATTTAACCGCATCTTCCGGGGTGAGAAACTTGGCGGCTTTCCCCTCTTCCTGCGCGATTTTCCAAAGCTCGGAGGTGTTTCCCCGGCCTGAGAAGCTGGCCCAGTCCTGGTTCATGGTTACATCGTTGAGCTCGCCGCTGTAGACAATCAACTGATGCCTGGTTATTTCGGAAGTGCCGTTTGGTAATTTCCATTCGCCGCGTCTCGCCTTGGCGGTGCCAATTCCCATCTGGTTGTCAACGCGCCAAACCTGTGGGTACCCCCTGTTTTGGGGATGATCGAAGATAGCGATGTGGTCAGCCTGTTTTCTTCCTTCATATTGTAATCCGAGGTCCACCCACATGGCGGGCTGGCCTTCGGCTTTTTGGTTGACCTGCCTCGCAGCGTTGGTGACTTGCCCGGGCATACCCTGCTTCCAGGGCATTCTTACAAACAGGCCGCCATAATCATATTTTCCAAAGGTGAGGTCCTGGTTGGCATCGCCCTGCCATTCGAGGTCCATCACATATTTGTTGTCGCGGATGGTAAATGACCAGTTCTGAGTTTCAGTCATAAGCGGCTCGCCCTTTTCGTCGAGCAACTGATAAACGGTTTGCCAGCTTACCTTTTCGCCTTCGTTTTCGGTCACGGAAAAAGACATGCGTTTCCAGTAGTCGCCGCGGGGATTGTGAAAATAGTCCCGTCCGTTGATCCGGGTAATGCCCCAGTAAATACCGGTTTGATGGGGGTGATGCCCCGGGCTGTATTCAGTAAGCACCTGCCCGCCCTGCGGAGCAACCAGCGGGTGAAGGAATGGCCGGAAATCGGGCAATGCGTTCTGGACGAGAATTGGTTCAGGCCGGCCCTCGCGGAAAATGGAGATGGTTCCCTTACCGTCATCTTTGACGGCTTTCAGCGTGTTTTTTGCTTCAGGTTCAACCGGCCTGGCGTACCAGTTGATGAGACTCAGGAAAATAATTAGAAACAGAGTGGAAAAACTGTAAAGTCTGATTCCCATGAAAGTAATCTTAATAGGTGCTTAATTTACCTGATATAAAGAAGTGTTTTGACTACACTTACTCTATCCCGATATCAAAAGCATACTGAGCCGCTGCTTTGCCCGGTGGGAAACAAGGCTTCCACTTATTTGTACCCAACAGATTTGCTAGGGGTGGCTCATTCCTTTCAAAAAGAAAAGAAAAGCGGTCATTAGCCCGATGAGGGTTACAAACCTGAGCAGTCCGACAAGACTCTCTATTATTTTGGCGGAGTTCTTAGAAGCTCTCATAAGGCATTGTGACGAAAAAATATGCCGGGCTAAACCGGCTTGGTTGTTTATCTGTTTTGACGGTCTTTTTTTTGTTTTGGTAACAACATTGTAGACTTTTTTTGTTGGGGAAAGGTTGGAGTGCTATATCGACTTATGTGCAACGGACTAACAGTCAGTCAGTCCGATCGCGGCGGAGGAATCTTACTCAAATCCCCTGAAAAGGATTATCCCGTTAAAAACAGGAACTCCCCGGCTTCAGGGGGGCCGGCAAGACGGAACTGTCATGCCCGGGAAAACCCACGGAGAATTGGTTTTGCTTTCAAAACGCAGCAACATCATTCATGAGAATACAGGAGTGGGGAGATAACCCCGAGAGAACCGCGCAGACGGCCGATGCAGCAATTTACCGGTACCAGTCGGCTACATTAAATATCAGTCGGACGCATCCCGATACTGTCGTCAAAGTTAAGGTCAGGCTTTTCTGCTAAAATTATACCAACGGGAGAGAAATATTCGAGAAAGGTAAGAAATACAGGCTGTTAGCGTGTCTGTTGCAACCTGAAAGCTACAGAATAACCGTGCGGTTCCGATAGATGAAAACCCGGTCGGCGAACACGAGCTTCAATGCCTCTGATAATACTGATTTTTCTATGTCACGTCCCAGCGTCGCCATGTCGGCGGCAGTTTGCCGGTGACTTACCCGTTTCACATCCTGCGCGATAATCGGACCTTCATCCAGGTTATTGTTCACAAAGTGCGCGGTAGCGCCGATAATTTTGACGCCTCTTTCATAGGCTTGCTTGTAAGGATTGGCGCCTATAAATGCAGGTAAAAACGAATGGTGAATGTTGATGATCTTTTCCGGGAAATTTGCGACGAATTCCGGGCTCAGGATCCGCATGTATTTAGCCAGGACTACAAACTCCGGCTGATAGCGAAGCAGGATCTTTAACAGTTCTTCCTCGTGCCTTTCGCGGCTTAACCCCTCATGCGACACATGATAGAACGGAATGTTGAATTTTTCAACGAACGGCCGCAGCGTGTTGTAATTACCGATGACCGCCTTGATATTGGCGCCCAATTCATCGAAAGCGTAGCGCGCCAGGAGCTCGGCAAGGCAATAGTGCTCTTTGGTGACCATCAGGACAATGTCCTTTTTCCGGTCTGACTTAAGCCGCAGCCGGAGTCCCTCAGGGAGGGCTTTCTGGAGCGCCTGGAGCACGATATCCGGGTCGATATTGCCCTCGAATTCCGTACGCATGAAAAAGAAACCCGAAGGGCTTACGTATTCGTCGTTCCGGATAATGTTTTGCTGGTGTTCAAAAAGCACTCTGGTAACGGTAAAAATAAGTCCTTTGTGATCGGGACCATCCATGAGCAGGATATGTCGGGAATTCATTTTTTAGTGATTAAACGCGGTCATTACAATACAAGCGCCAAAAATAAAAGGCTTATATTGATAAGCGATAGAATAACGAACTATTTTGCCAAAATGAATATTTCCATACAGGCCGGCGGCAGTGACCGGGATTTGTACGATTCGCTTTTTGACACAGTCTCAGCCCTGCTTGAAGGTGAGAGCGACCTGACGGCTAATTTGGCCAATGTTTCAGCTGTTATCAAAGAAATGACCCGTTTGTGGTGGGTAGGGTTTTACCTGGTCAAAGAAGGGCAACTGGTTCTGGGGCCGTTCCAGGGACCGGTCGCCTGCACCCGGATTCCCTTTGACAAAGGCGTTTGCGGCGCCTGCTACTCAAGCCGCCAAACGATAGTGGTAGAAGACGTGGAAAAATTTCCCGGCCATATTGCTTGCAGTGCGACTTCCCGCTCCGAAATGGTGGTGCCTGTTTTTCACCGGAACGGAACCGTGGCCATGGTGCTTGACCTGGATAGTGAATATCCTGCCAGGTTTCAGGCAAGCGACCAGGCCGGGATGGAGCGCATTGCCAGGCTGATCGAACGGAAGCTGTAGCACACAGGAATTCGCCCTTCGCTAACAAAATGCATCTTCAATATGGTGAATCGAATAAGCGTCCACGGCGGCGGTTATGATGCCTATAATGTCAAAGCGTATGTCGGACTGCCAGTCGTATCTGAAGATATAGTGTTCGGCTGCTCTTTTGATCAGTCGGGCTTTCCCGGCATTTACGAAGGTCTCGGGCAAGCCGTAGGCGGTCCATTTCCTGGTTTTTACTTCGATAAAAATTAAGGTGCCGTCTTTTTCGGCAATTAAATCTATCTCGCAATGCTGGAATCTGAAATTACGGCACCGTAAGGTAAAACCGTTTTCTGTCAGGTACTTGGCGGCGATTTCTTCACCCCACAGCCCTGTTTCGTTCGGGTCATTCATTTGAAGTATAGTAACGGATGGAATATTTTTTAAAGATATCGTGTTTTCTTTTAAAAAACGGGCCTGTTCATCCAAAGGCTCTGACTAATTGACAAATGGATTTGATCAGTAACAAGCAGGTAGCTTTTAAAAATCTGGGGTTAATCGACTACAAAGCCGCCTGGGACTACCAGGAAGAGATTTTTAACCAAACGGTCGCTACCAAAATCAGCAACCGGAAGTCGGGACCGGACGCCCAGGAGCCGACCCGGAATTTTCTCTTTTTTTGCGAACATCCCCATGTATATACACTCGGGAAAAGCGGAAAGGAAGGCCATCTGCTGCTGGACGAAGCTGCGCGTGACCAACGGCATGTAGATTATTACCGGATCAACCGCGGCGGGGACATCACCTATCACGGTCCGGGGCAACTGGTCGGGTACCCCATTCTCGATCTCGATCATTTTTTTACAGACATCCATAAATATGTACGCTGCCTCGAAGAAGCAGTGGTACTAACACTGGCCGACTACGGGCTGGACGCAGGCCGTATTGAAGGACTTACCGGGGTATGGTTGGGCTACAACGGCGAGGGACCCCCGCGAAAAATCTGCGCCATAGGTGTAAAAATGAGCCGTTGGGTAACCATGCACGGATTTGCACTGAACGTCAATCCCGATCTGGCCTATTTCAGTCATATCGTTCCGTGCGGCATTTCGGACAAGGCAGTAACTTCCATGCAACTGGAACTGGCACGAAAAGTAGAGATGGGCGAAGTTGCAGCCCGTTTGAAAGCACACCTGGCCGGTGTTTTTGGTATGAGCCTTGTGGACCAGGAAGGCCGGTAACGGCGGAGAGGCTTCTATTTTTCCAAGCTTAAAGGTAAATTCTCCAAAAAGTTTACCTTTGTTGAAACACCATCGCGCGGTTCGGCCTGCGCGGTCTGAACTGTATTGTCTGCCACACCGGTTTCCGTTGCCGCCGGCGACTAATACTTCAAAATCCAAGGCTCAGCCTAAACTAAACACCTGACGATGTCCCCCGAATTTCGAAAGAAAGTAAAAAACATACTGTTTCTGGATCTGGAAACGATTGCCGCTTACAGGTCTTACCAGGAGCTGTCGCCGCGGATGCAGCAGCTTTGGGACAAAAAAGCGCAGGTGATCAGAAAGCGTTCTGCAGACGAAGAAGTTACGAATGAATCACTGTATGAGGAACAGGCGGGCGTTACCTCGGAATTCGGTAGAATTGCCTGTATCGCTTTTGGCGGGATTTTTTTCAATGACGACGACGAGCCTTGCCTGAAGGTAGCATCATTTGCACATAATGACGAGGCTGATTTGCTGAGGACCTTTAAACGGCTTATTGAAAAATACCAGCAGGAACAGTTGATACTCTGTGCGCACAACGGGAAGGAGTTTGATTTTCCCTACCTGTGCAGACGGATGCTTATCAATGGAATAGAGCTGCCGCGCGCCTTGCAGATGTCGGGAAAGCGTCCGTGGGAGATTCTGCACCAGGACACGATGGAGCTCTGGAAATTCGGTGACTACAAGGCTTATACTTCGCTCGATCTGCTGGCGGCAGTTTTTGATATCCCGGGAAGCAAAGGTGAGATGAGCGGCGACCAGGTGACGTCGGTATATTACCTGGAAAAAGATTTGGAGAAGATTTGTCGTTACTGCCGTGAGGACGTGGTGGTGCTGACGCAATTGTATCTGAAAATGCATCTGCAGCCCACGATCAAAGAAGAAAATATTACCCGAATCAGCTCCTGATCCATTGGAGCGGGACGGAAAGAAACCAATATGCAAAAGCAAAAAAAACCAAAACAAAAAAGCCGCGAATTTCAGGCGGCGACCATCCAGAGAAATTATTTTTCAGAGCTGGTGGAATCAATCAGAGAAGAATTGCTGGTAGCGCTTGAAATGCTGCCGGACCCGGTTTTCAGGTTCCAGGACCTGGTGGCCGGGCTGGCGGTGGAAGATCCGAAGCTGAGGGTTCTTTACCAGGAAATCTTCCAGGACCTGGTGGTGGAAGGACGGGTGGAAAATGAAAAGGAAGGGCTGTTCCGGTGGTTGGGAGGAAGTGTGCAGCGCAGCGGAAAACCCAAGCCGGAGGCGCCTTTCCCGGCCGAGGTACCGGGCAAGGCAGCCAGGAAAAACGGTACGCTCAAAGCAGACCAGTTTACAGGCAAAGTAGAGCATGTGAACAAAGGCTTTGCCTATGTGGTAGTACAAGGACTTGAAAGAGATATCTACGTAGATACTGATGATTTACGCGGCGCTATTGACGGTGACGAGGTAAAAGTACAACTGTATGGCCGGCGAAGAAATGACCACGAACAGGGCCGGGTAGTGGAAATCCTGAATGACGTTCACCAGCAGGTGGTGGGCGTGCTCAGCCACGGTGGTCGCTACGCTTTTGTACGCCCCGATAACCGCAGGATTTACGAACCGGTGGATATTCCGCTTAACGAAATCAACGGGGCCGTAAACGGAGATAAAGTGATTGTTGAGCTTACCAGCCGGGCCAGTCGCTCGCGCCCGGCCCTGGGCAAGGTGACGAGCGTGCTTGGAAAAGCGGGGGATCACAATACTGAAATGCATGCCATACTGGCGGAATTCGGCCTGCCAAATGAATTCCCGGATGAGATCATTACCGAAGCCGAAGCAATACCGGAGCAGATTGACCCTTCCGAAATTAAAGGACGAAAGGATTTCAGAAAGGTGCTGACAGTCACTATAGACCCGGTGGACGCAAAAGATTTCGACGACGCGCTTTCGTTCAAAAAACTTGCCAACGGAAATACCGAAGTGGGCGTGCACATTGCAGACGTGTCGCATTACGTACGGCCCGGTACCCCTATTGATGCGGAAGCCTATCAGCGCGGGACCTCGGTATACCTCGTCGACAGGACCGTTCCGATGCTTCCCGAAAAGCTGTCCAACAATCTTTGTTCGCTGCGGCCCCATGAAGACCGCCTGGCTTTTTCCGCAGTCTTTGAAATGAATCCTCAAGCGGAGGTTGTCAAAGAATGGTTCGGAAGAACGGTTATCCATTCCGACCGGCGGTTTGCATATGAAGAGGCACAAGAGGTTTTGGAGACCGGTACAGGCGACTATGCCGATGAGCTGAAAACACTTAACGAACTCGCCAAATCCTTAAACCGGGAGCGTTTCAGGGAAGGCGCTATCAATTTTGAAACCACAGAAGTAAAGTTCGTGCTGGATGAAACCGGGCGACCCGTCGGCCTGACCAAAAAAGTCCGGAAGGACGCGCATAAGCTTATCGAGGAGTTTATGCTGCTGGCCAACAAACGGGTAGCAGAATTTGTTTTCAGGATTTCGAAAAAGAAATCCGAACCCAATACCATGATCTACAGGATTCACGAGCCGCCTGACCAGGATAAATTGAATACTTTTTCGGTATTTGTAGCGCGGTTGGGTTACTCCCTGGACGTGTCTAATGAAGAAAAGCTTGCGAAGTCGATGAATGGCATGCTGCACAAGGCGGAAGGAAAGCCGGAGCAGAATCTTTTGGAGACGCTGGCGGTACGGACCATGGCAAAGGCCCGGTACAGTACGGAAGACATAGGTCATTTTGGTCTCGCCTTTCAACGTTATTCGCATTTTACTTCGCCTATTCGTCGCTATCCGGACCTGATGGCGCACCGTTTGCTGCAGCATTACCTGGACAAAGGCGCTTCGGTAGATGCGGAGGAACTGGAAAAAAAATGCATGCATTGTTCTGAGCGGGAGCGTCTCGCAACTGATGCAGAGCGGGCATCCATTAAGTACAAGCAGGTGGAATATATGTCGCTGCAGGAAGAGGACAAGGTTTATGAGGGGGTGATTTCCGGTGTGACCGAGTTTGGCATGTTTGTTGAAATCAGCGAAACTGCGTCGGAAGGGCTGGTACGAATGAATGACCTGAACGATGACTATTATGAGGTGGACAAGGAAAATTACCGGCTGGTGGGAGAGCGGTCCGGGAGGATCTTCACTTTCGGCGACCCGGTAAAGGTCCGTGTGAAAGAGACCAACCTGTCGAGAAGAAGCATGGACCTTACGCTTGTTGACGCATTCAGTGTGTCGCGACGGCGCGGGAAGGCAACGGCCGGAAAGACCGGGAAAGGGAAGATTGCGAAGCCGAAAAGGGACAAGGGGAGGAGTGCGCGGCGGCGCCGGTAAGAGGGCGTGTGTAACAAAAATCAAATTGTAACGTTAATTGGGATATTCGAACCATCAAACCGAGAAAAACATGAAAAGAGTAGGTTTATTTTTTGCTGTTTTTGCCGCGACCCTGGCTTTCGTTATTGCACAGAAGAAGGAGGAAAGTCCGAGGGTAAGCGCAGAAAGCGGAAATGTTAAAATTGAATATGGACAGCCATCCAGAAAGGGAAGGGAATTATTCGGTCCCGAAGGCAGTCCTGCCCTCGAGAAATATGGAAAAGTCTGGAGGATCGGCGCAAACAAGGCTACTGAAATTACCTTTAAAAAGGACGGTACTTTTGGGGGGAAAAGTGTAAAAGCAGGTACTTATACGCTTTTCGCAACTCCGTCAGAAAAAGATTGGACGATTATATTGAATGGCCAGCTTGACCAATGGGGTGCGTATAAGTATGAGCAGCATAAAGGAAAAGACGTGTTGCAGGTTAAAGTTCCTGCCAAGACGTTCAGCAACTCGGAAGAAAAGCTGACCTTCAGGGTAGCAGCTTCATCTTTGGATTTTCAATGGGGCAATGCCGGGTTTTCGGTGCCGATCAAATTCTGATAGCGGGCTAAAAAAAAGAACCTCCTCCGAAAATCGGAAGAGGTCTTTGCCACTACTCATTGTTAACCAATATAATCCTTCTTTGCCAGGCTATTGGTGCGCCTCTTTTTTAAGGGGCGCACTGATTCTGTTTTCACAGTTGTCTTCGCTGCACGTGCCGTAGAACACCAGTGCCTGATCGGTAATGTTGAAACCCAATGCGACTCCCACGTTGTCCTGGATGGCTTGAAGCCTGGGATCGCAGAATTCTTTGATGTGGTGGCACTCATTGCACACGAGATGCCCGTGCTGCCTGAATCCCAACGCTTTTTCAAATACTGCTCCATCGCCGTTAAAGCGGTGTTTTTTTACCAGGCCGCAGGCCACCAGCATGTCCAGCGTATTGTAGACGGTAGCCCGGCTTACGTGAAAATTCTTGCTTAAAAGCGTATCATAGAGATCCTCCACGTCAAAATGGTCATTGCGACTGTATACCTCCTCCAGGATCGTAAACCGCTCTGTTGTTTTTCTCAAATTTCGATTTTCGAGTTCTTTCTCTAAAATCTGTCTGACTTTCTCAAATCCTATCGTATTCATCCGAACCAGAAAACTAAAAGTGACGGTAAATGGATAAGTTCTGCTTCTCCCTTCCCCTCGTTCATGCAACAAAAAAGGATGGCCCTTCTGTTCATATCAGGCTATCGTTTCTTTATGCAAAGATAATGTATTTAGACTTATTACAAATAATTACCCGGATAAATTTTCCCGGAAGTCTTTTTTGGCCCGGTAGCAGGTAGGTATAGGAAAGTTCCGCGGGGATTTACCTGTAAGTTTGTTATGAGAGCAGGTATTGGGCGCCTAAACCACGATGCCGGTTCTGCCAAAAGAACCATTCTAACGCAATTATTCTAAAATGGCTGACAAAAACGCCTTCAAACATGTAAGTTATTTGTGGGACGAAGCAAAGGCCAGCGAGCTTGCTGGTGACGAGGTCGCTTTGTTTATTTATCGTTCCAACCTGCTGGGGGCAGATCTCAGACTGACCAACTACGGCGGCGGAAATACTTCTGTGAAAATAACCGACAAGGACCCGCTCACCGGGCAACCGACCGAAGTGATGTGGATCAAAGGTTCGGGCGGGGACATAGGCACGCTTACAAAATCGGGTTGTGCCGCCTTGTACATCGACCGTTTGAGGAGCCTGGAGAACGTTTACCGGGGCATTGAATTCGAAGATGAAATGGTGGAATTGTTTAACCATAGCATTTTTGATCTGAACTCGAAAGCGCCTTCCATTGATACGCCGCTCCACGGGTTCCTTCCGTTTGCACATATTGATCACCTCCATCCTGATGCCGCTATTGCAATAGCGGCCGCAAAGGATGGAAAGAAAATAACAGAAGAGCTTTTCGGCGGCACCATCGGCTGGGTAGAGTGGCAACGCCCCGGGTTTGACCTGGGCCTGAAACTCCGCGCCTGTCTGCAGGAAAATGCTGAGAAGGGTGTTGCCCTGCGTGGGATTATGCTCGGGTCTCACGGGCTTTTCACCTGGGGAGATACGGCTTATGAAAGCTATGTCAATACCCTGGAAGTAATTGAGAAGTGCGCAGAATACCTGGAGGCCAATTATGGCAAAAAGCGGCCGGTCTTCGGCGGCGCCAAAATCACAAGCCTGGAGCCTGCTGCGAGAAAGGAACAGGCGGCGGCGCTAGCTCCGGTTCTACGGGGTTTCTGCTCGAGCTATGTGCAGATGGTGGGGCATTTTACGGACGACGAACGGGTACTTGAGTTTGCTAACTCCAACGACCTGGCGCGCCTGGCCCCGTTGGGAACCTCTTGCCCGGACCACTTCCTCCGGACCAAAATTTCGCCGTTGGTGCTTGACCTGGCGCCGGATGCGGATTTGTCCGATACGGAATCGCTGAAAGCGAAAATCCTGCCCGCGGTAGAAGCTTACCGCGCCATGTATACCGAATACTACGAAACGTGTAAGCATGCGAATAGTCCTGCGATGCGCGACCCGAACCCGGTGGTGATTCTTTATCCGGGTGTGGGTATGTTTACATTTGCTAAAAACAAGCAGACGTCCCGCGTTGCGGCAGAGTTTTATACGAACGCTATTAACGTGATGAAAGGCGCTGAAGCCGTAAGTGAATATACTTCTCTTCCGCGCCAGGAAGCCTTTGATATCGAATACTGGTTGTTGGAGGAGGCAAAATTGCAGCGCATGCCGAAACCAAAGCCGCTATCGGGTAAAATCGCCCTCGTTACGGGCAGTGCGGGCGGTATCGGCAAGGCAATTGCACGTAAATTCGTGCAGGAAGGTGCCGTGGTGGTTCTGAATGATATCAATGAAGACCGTTTAAAAAGTGCTGAGGCGGAGTTTGAAAAGGTTTTTGGCCGGGATGCGGTAGCGACAGCCGTTTTGAACGTAACCGACGAGGCCAGCATTGAAAACGCATTCAAGGCCTCGTGCCTTGCGTTTGGCGGGGTCGACATAATTGTCAACAACGCCGGGATCAGTATTTCGAAGTCCATAACAGACCACTCCATCGAGGAATGGGACAAACTTTATGACATCCTGGTGAAAGGCCAGTTTATGGTTTCCAAGGCAGGTGTTGAAATACTCCGCAAGCAGGGCCTGGGTGGGGATATTGTGAATATTGTGTCCAAAAATTCGGTGGTGTCCGGACCGAATAATGCCGGCTACGGGTCGGCGAAGGCTGCCCAGGCGCATATGTCGAGGCTATTGGCTGCAGAACTGGGCGGGGATAAAATCCGGGTAAATTCCGTTAACCCCGACGCGGTAATTGCCGATTCCAATATCTGGGCCGGCGGCTGGGCCGAAGGCCGCGCAAAAGCTTACGGAATTACCGTTGAGGAACTTCCGGCTTATTATGCCAAGCGGACGCTGCTGAACGAGGCCATTCTGCCTGAAGATATCGCAAACGCCTGTTTTGCATTTGTCGGCGGGCTTCTGAATAAATCGACCGGAAACGTTCTGAACGTGGACGGAGGAGTTGCGATGGGCTTTTTGAGATAGAACGCGGGTTCTTTGTTGTGGCCACGAATTCACGAATAGGTCGCTTTATTCGTGAATTCGTGGCTTTAGTATGTGATAAAGTGAGTCTCTGCCGCCCTGTCATCCCAACCGCAACGGAGGGATCTCCCGCTCCCAGTACCCAATCCCTTTCAGAGGGCTTTTTTATAGCAACAGGAGATCCTTCGACTCCGCTGCGCTCCGCTTCAGGATGACCATCCGGCAGATGCGCTACCATTGACAACAACAGGTTTGGCGCCGCTCCAACCGGAGGGTCATCCCGACTGGAGCGCAGCGGAATGGAGGGATCTCCCGGTCCCCGTACCCAATCCCTTTCAGAGGACTTTTTTATAGCAACAGGAGATCCTTCGGCTCCGCTGCGCTCCGCTTCAGGATGACCGTCCGGCAGATGCGCTACCATTGACAACAACAGGTTTGGAGCCGCACCAACCGGAGGGTCATCCCGACCGCAGTGGAGGGATCTCCTTTTCCCGTACCCAATCCCTTTCAGAGGACTTTTTATAGCAACAGGAGATCCTTCGGCTCCGCTGCGTTCCGCTTCAGGATGACCATCCGGCAGATGCGCTACCATTGACAACAACAGGTTTGGAGCCGCACCACCCGGAGGGTCATCCCGACCGCAGTGGAGGGATCTCCCGGTCCCCGTACCCAATCCCTTTCAGAGGACTTTTTTATAGCAACAGGAGATCCTTCGACTCCGCTGCGCTTTGCTCAGGATGACCGTCCGGGTGGTAGCCTCCGGCTACCATTGACTACCATTGACAACGGAATGACGGGGGAATGTCGTAGCTTTACCTCAGATTTACGAACAGGTAATTCCATCAAAATGCGGGACCTACTCAAAGTTTTTCTGGACCATCTCCAATATGAGAAAAGATCCAGCCGTCACACGGTCGCGGCTTACCGAAGCGATCTTGAACAGCTTGGCGTTTACCTTCTGGAACAGGGGAAACTCCCCGGGCAAGCCGAACGAAACGACCTGAGGGGCTGGGTAGTGCTATTGGCCGGACAAAAGCTCAGCCCGGTTTCCATTAATCGCAAGATCGCGGCGATGCGTGCTTTTTACAAGTTCCTCAAGCGGAAAGGCTTCATAGAAAATGATCCGGCGGGCTTTCTGAACAGTTTGAAAAAGCCGAAAAAACCACCGGGTTTTGTAGAGGAAAGTGCGATGGAGCTGCTTTTCGAAGAGGTTAATTTTGAAGATTCTGCTTCGGGCAGGCGAGACCGGCTGGTGATCGAGATCCTGTACGGAACAGGTATGCGTTTGTCGGAACTGATCGGCCTGAAAATAGAAGACGTTAATATCCCCGCAGCAACACTCAAAGTTTTCGGGAAACGATCGAAAGAACGGATCATTCCGGTAACCAGGAGCCTGATTACATTAATCGGGAACTGCATAACCGAGCGGGAGCCGGTAGAAAGTGACGCGCCGTTGATCGTGACCGACAAAGGCGAGCCGCTTTATCCAGTTTTTGTCCAGCGCCTGGTGAAGAAGTATTTGTCGGCGGTTACTTCCATTGAGCACAAAAGCCCCCACCTGCTGCGACATACCTATGCGACGCATTTACTCAACCGCGGCGCCGATTTAAACGCCATAAAAGAGCTCCTGGGGCACGCCGGCCTGGCCGCAACACAGGTGTATACGCACAATGCAATTGAGGAGCTTAAGCGGACTTTTTTGCAGGCGCATCCGAAAGCCTGAACGGTTTTATGTTTATATTTGCGGAACGCGGAAAAGTTAAAAGTTTATTTTACATTTTGTCATATGAGTGACGTTTTTCAGGACACCGTAGTAACAAAGTACAATATTTTTAATAGTCTTTTCCTGAGTCTTCCCTATAAAGGAATCTTTCAGACCGGGTCTATCCTGCCTCTTATTACCCAAAAGTGCGAGGAGGGTTTTGCCAACGGAAAATCACCGGTTGAGATAATCGAAGCTTTTTTTGGAGAAATACTGGAATCGGCAGGAGAAAAAGAGCGGATTGATCTCCTCTTTTCGATGATCAAGTACATCGAAAGGCAGGTGGTGCTGTTTGATTCCGTCGAAGATGCAGCCTTCTCGGAAACGCATGACCTGGAAGGGAAAGGCTCCGTCAATTTCCTGATCAACAGGATCGGTTCGGAGACTCAGCGGGAAAAGATGATTAAAAAGCTGGAAGAGTTCAGTGTCCGGATTGTTTTGACGGCCCATCCCACCCAGTTTTACCCGGGCAAGGTATTGGGGATTATCAATGACCTGGAAAGCGCAATCCGCGAGAGTGATTTTGCTGCCATTAACCGCCTGCTGCTTCAATTGGGGAAAACCGGTTTTATCAATAAAGAAAAGCCGACCCCTTACGAGGAAGCCGTGAGTCTGTGCTGGTTTTTGGAAAAGGTTTATTACGATGCAATTGCAGAAATCGTATGGAAGCTCGCCAACGCTCTGCAAATCCCCGCTCACGAATGGAAGTATCCGCAGATTCTCCAGTTGGGCTTCTGGCCCGGAGGCGACCGTGACGGGAACCCGTTTGTAGACAAGCAGGCCACATTGGACGTTGCCGCCAGGCTGAAATCCACCCTTCTGCGTACTTATTACCGGGACATCCGTGTGCTGAAGCGCCGGCTTACCTTTAAAGGCGTGGAAGATTATATCGTGGTACTGGAGCGCAAAATGAACAACACCATTTTCGGGCCGGAGGACCAGGGATACGCCAGCGCCGACGAGGTATTGGTAGAGCTGCTGGCCGCCAGAAAAGTGCTCCAGGAAAGACACGAGGGATTATTTGTAGAGTACCTGGACAAATTTATACTGAAAATCAGGTTATTCGGGTTTCACTTTGCCAGCCTTGATATCCGCCAGGTAAGCACCAAGCACGACAAGGCCTGGGAGGATATACTTCGTCGGCTGGAAAGCAAAGTGCCGCTTCTCAAATATGAAGAATATGAGCAGTGGGACGATGCCAAAAAGATAAATCTCCTGCTGTCGCTCAATATACCGCTCCGGATAGACGACTACGAGGATGCAATCACGAAAGACATCCTGGGCTCGATCCATGCTGTCAAAAAGATTCAGAAAAGAAACGGGCCGCTTGGCTCGCACCGCTATGTGATCAGTAATTGCAGCTCTGCTCTGAACGTGATCCAGGTGTATGCTTTTGCCAAAAACCTGATTGCGCAGCCCGACGGCGCTGTGCCGCTCGATATTGTGCCGTTGTTTGAAACTATCGACGATTTGGCCAACGCGCCGCAGGTAATGCGGGCTTTGTACGAAATTCCGGAGTACCGGGCGCACCTGGCCGGCCGGTTCGACAAGCAGACCATCATGGTCGGTTTTTCGGACGGTACCAAAGACGGCGGCTACCTCAGAGCCAACTGGTCCATCTATGTGGCCAAGGAAGAGCTGACCAGGGTATCGCGGGAGTTTGGGGTGAACGTCACCTTTTTTGACGGCAGGGGTGGCCCTCCCGGCAGAGGCGGCGGCAATAGCCAGGATTTCTACGCCTCGCTCGGCAAGGACATTGAAGACAAGGAAATACAGCTTACCATCCAGGGGCAAACGATCAGCTCTAACTATGGGACCGTTCAGACCGCCATGTACAACCTGGAGCGTCTTTTTACCGCCGGGTTCGAAAATCACCTGTTCAGGGGTACGGCGGACGAGCAGTCGGAGTCACTGAACGATACCGACAAGGCGCTGTTGGAAGAACTGGCGGAAGCTTCTTACGAATCGTACCTCAGGCTGAAAAACCATCCCTCTTTCGTGCCGTTCCTTGAGAACCGGACCCCTCTTCGTTTTTACGGGCAGACCAACATAGGAAGCCGCCCGACGAAACGTAAAAAGGACGGAGAGGGGCTGCGGTTTGAAGATTTACGTGCCATACCTTTTGTGGGCTCGTGGGCGCAGATGAAGCAGAATGTGCCCGGATTCTACGGTTTCGGCGAAGCGATTGTCGCGATGCGTGAAACCGGCAAAATGGGCGCGCTGAAGAAACTCTACAGGAAATCCCTGTTTTTCAGAACGCTGATAGAGAATTCCATGCAGGCCTTGTCGAAATCGTTTTTCCCGGTGACCAAGTACCTGACCAAAGAGCCTGAGTACGCTGAATTCTGGAATATGATCTATGAAGAATTCGAGCGTACTACCGGTGCACTGATGGAGATTTCCGAGCAGAAAGAGCTATTGGACAGCAACCATGTTACCAAGGAATCCATCAAGATCAGGGAGCGGATTGTATTGCCGCTGATCACGATCCAGCAATATGCCCTCCAGATTCTGGCTGAGAGTTCCGAGCTTACGCCCGCTCAGACAGATTTGTATAATAAGTTGATTATAAGGGCTATGTTTGGTATTATCAACGCTGCCAGGAACTCAGCCTAGCAGTAAACGGATACGGTCGGTCGTCAGTTCCCGGAGCTGACGACCGATTTTTTTTCGCTTCCTTTCTCCAGGAATTTCTTTTTGTATTCCAACGGTGTCATGCCGGATACTTTTCTGAAATGACGATAAAAATTGGAAATATTATTGAAACCGCATTGGAAGCAGATGATTTCGATAGGGTACTTGTCCTCGATCAGCATGCGGCAGGCATGGCTGATCCTTATTTCAATTAAAAAGTCGTAGTAAGGCTTTTTGGTCATCATTTTGAAATAGCGGCAAAAGGAGGTAACGCTCAGGTTTCCGATTGCGGCGACCTCCGCCAGTGAAATTTCACGCCTGAAATTGGCCAGCGTATAATTGTATACATTGTTCAGCCTGATGTTTTCCTTCTCGCTTGATTTGTAAAAAGCATGGGCCGAGGCAATGGTGGTATATTCGTTCGACTCCGCCAGTATCTGCAGTATTTTGATGAACACAATCAGTCGTTCCATCCCTGTGGCCTGCTGCGCCTGGTAGAGCATGCTGATCACTGCGGCCTTCGTATCTCCCTGTATATACAAGCCCTGTCGTGCTTTTTCGTATAATTTGCTTACCAGGTAAGTTTCCGGAAGTTCATAAAATCCCTTTCCCAGGCATTCAGGTAAAAATTGCAGCACGAGCGCCTCTACATGGACGGCCGGGTCGTTCTGATAAAATCGCTCGTCGCAGCGCCAGGTATGCGGCAGGTTTTCGCCCAGTAGAATGAGCTCGTTTTCCGAAAAGTTATCAACGTTGTCGCCAATGAACCGGACTCCCTGGCCTTTTACCGTATAATGAAGCTCCAGTTCCGGGTGGAAATGCCATATCCTGCCAAAATTGGGCCCGATGGAGTGCGTTAGCGAGAAGGAGCTCTCCAGCGGAATGTTGATTTTGTGAAAACGCGGCTTCATAAAAGTAAAGTAAACAGGGTTCAGTTCGATCCGAAAATTAACATCAAATGGGGGTTTTTCAGATATTGATGTTAAGATCATACATTAACTCGATAAATAAATGGAACTGTTTCATGGTATTTTAATAGAATTTTGGAATTAGAGTGAAGTGTGCGCCGGTTGGTAGTAAAAAGTTGCCTGATCTTATCTTTTTTGTTAGCCTTTAGCGACAAAAAATGATTTGCACAGGCCTTTTGGGACAGGCAAACGGTATTAAAAAGAAAGTAGTATTATACAGAATTCCAATATTAGCAACATGAGTACACAAAAAGAGGTTTGGTTAGTAGCAAGCGGTGATTTGCGGCCTAAAGCAAATGAAGACTGCTGGCCGGCGCAGTTAGAAATGGAGACCAGGCTGGGAGCGGCTATCAGCGCCCTGGGCTGGTCTGTGAAACGCGCCCACCCTTATAATGCCGCGAAGAAGCACGGCTTCATCGATTCTCAAAAGTATGGGATGGAGGTATTCAGCGGTATCCCGGCAGACGCCCCCCTGATTGTTGCCGAAAGCGTATGGCAATACACGCATCATGTTCTGGCAGGCCTCACGACCCACCGGGGGCCTATACTGACCGTTGCCAACTGGGACGGGCAATGGCCCGGCCTGGTAGGTATGCTGAATATCAACGGTTCGCTTACCAAAGCCGAAGTTGCCTATAGCTCATTGTGGAGCGAAAATTTTGATGACGATTTCTTTACCAACGGGCTGCGCGAATGGTTCGAAACCGGTAAGGTAACCCACGATCTGAGTCACGTACGCGCGTATGACGCTGCCCAATTGCCGCAGGACGATGTTAAGACAGGCCATGAATTCGGGTTGGCACTTAAAAACCGGAAGGCGATTATGGGGGTGTTCGACGAAGGCTGCATGGGTATGTTCAATGCCATTGTACCCGATCACCTGTTGCATAAAACCGGTATTTTTAAAGAAAGACTAAGCCAGTCTGCGCTTTATGCGCGGATGCTGACCGTTTCCGATGAAGAAGCCGAAAAAGTACTCCAGTGGCTGCTTGACAAAGGAATGACCTTTAATTGGGGAACCGACGGCGCCACCCAACTGACAAGAGAACAAACGCTGGGCCAGTGCAAAATGTACATTGCGGCGGTGAGAATTGCCGACGACTTTGGTTGCGACACCATCGGTATACAATACCAGCAGGGCCTGAAAGACCTGGCGCCAGCCAGCGACCTGGTAGAAGGGCTGCTTAACAATACGGATCGTCCGCCGGTATTTTCCGAAGACGGCCGGGAACTATACGCCGGTGCGGCTCTTCCGCATTTTAACGAGGTGGACGAATGTGCCGGCATCGATGCGCTGGTTACCTATCACCTCTGGAGACAGCTCGGGCAACCCGCCGAGAACACGCTTCATGACCTGCGTTGGGGAGCCCAGTATACCGGAAATGGTATCGACGAGTATGTATGGGTATTCCTGATCTCGGGCGCAGCTCCGCCCGAACATTTTATCGGCGGCTATCAGGGGGCTGCCAGCGACCGGCAACCGGCCGTATATTTCCGGATGGGCGGCGGAAGCCTGAAAGGTGTAAGCAAGCCCGGAAATATCGTCTGGAGCCGGATTTATATCCAGGAAGACGCGCTTCATTGCGACTTGGGTGTGGGGCACGTCGCCGACCTGCCGGAAGAAGAAACGAATCGCCGCTGGAATAACACCACGCCGGAATGGCCCATCATGCACGGCGTACTCCACGGAGTTTCCCGCGATCAGATGATGGCGCGCCACCAGGCCAACCACATTCACGTGGTGTATACGAACGACGAGGCGTCAGCACACAGGGCCTGCCGTATCAAGGCGGCTGCGCTCGATGCAATGGGAATCAGGGTGCATTTCTGCGGAGACGTGGAACTGGCCGGGGCCGTGTCGTAAGTCCCGGAAAATCCGGGTTATTGAAAATCTGCCCCTGCATGAATTGAGAAATTTGTGCAGGGGCAGATTTTTTTGGGGAAGCTAAAGGAAAATCAAAATAATAAATGTTCTGTTAAAGTTATTTCGTTTGATATTCGTCTACCCTTTCAAACCGTTCTTTCAGATATGGCATTGCGATTCCTTTTCATGCTGTTGCTTTTTATAGCAGGCGATATTTATTTCTTCCAGGCAGTTTCCACGGTTACAGGTAACCCGCTTATCCATGCGGCTTATTGGACTGTAGACGTGATATTGCTGTTGGGGGTTATTTTTTCCATACTGATGGCGAGAACCGCGGCGTCGGCTCAGCGTTTCCTGGCGATCACGATGGGCGGGATGCTACTCGCTTTCGTTCCTAAGCTCCTTGCCGCTCCGGTTTTACTGGCGGAGGATTTGTTCAGATTGTTCCGTGGTTTTCCATCCAGGAACATCTATATAAGTGAAGTCGCGTTACTGCTGTCGGGACTAGCTTTCCTGATTATCGTGTTCGGGCTCACCCGCGGACGGCATTTTTACCAGGTAAGAAAGGAAACCATAAGTTTCCCGGATTTACCCGAAGCGTTTGACGGCTTTACCATCACCCAGATATCCGACGTGCATTCGGGCAGCTTCACCGATCCCGAAGGCGTACAAAAAGGATTGGACCTGGTAAATGCCCAAAATAGCGACGTTATTTTCTTTACCGGCGACCTGGTCAATAACCAGGCATCGGAAATGGAAAAATGGGTGCCGGCTTTTTCCGGGCTGAAAGCCCCGATGGGGAAATATTCTGTTTTAGGTAACCACGACTACGGCGATTATATCCAGTGGGAGAATCCCGATGCAAAACGGGAAAACCTGGCGCGCCTGAAACGGATTCACGCGGAGATAGGATTCAGGTTGATGTTGAACGAAGCGGTCACTCTTCAGAAAGACGGTCAGCAGATTACCCTTCTGGGAGTAGAGAACTGGGGGAAGGGCGGGTTTCATCAATATGGTGATTTGAAGCGGGCAGTGGCGGGTGTGCCTGACCAGGCTTTTAAAATACTGATGTCACATGATCCTTCGCATTGGGAAGGCGTAGTCCTGGACCATCATCAGCACGTGCACCTCACCTTGTCGGGGCATACCCACGGTATGCAATTCGGGATTGAGCTGTTCGGTCTCAAATGGAGCCCTATCCAATATGTGTACAAACAGTGGGCCGGCCTGTACAACCGGGACGGGAAATATTTGTATGTGAACCGTGGCTTTGGTTTCCTGGGACTGAAAGGTAGAATAGGGATATGGCCCGAAGTTGCCGTAATTACCCTGAAACGCGCGCAGCCGTCGGTCTGATCGCCTGTCAGCGCAGCAGCTGAAGCCACGCAAACGCCAGGAGAAGCCCCGGGAGGCTGATCATGTTTTCGCGCAGGTACTTCAGCGATTTATAAATAAGGTTAACTGCGGCGGGGTAGGAGATAGACATTACATCGCTGATTTCTTCGTAACCCATCTGGTTGTGGAACCGAAGGGAGATGGCCTCCCGTTGTCGCGGGCTCAATTGTTCCATAAAATGCGAGAGCCGTTTCTGAATGGCATCGTTCTGCTCCTCCAAAATAAGCTGTGACTCATGGCTGCCTTCCCAGTGTTCGCTATGATCTTCATCCAGGTGAGAAAACCGGGTGTCTTTTTTTGTCGCCCTTAAAAGCTTGTAGCGCAATGCCCGGAACAGGTATCCCCTGACGGAGGCTACCTCACCCAGGCGATCTCTTCCTGCCCAGAGCTCAAAGAAAAGGTCTTGTATACAATCGTCTACAAGCTCCTGTTCCTGGGTGATTTTATAGCCGTATTGAAACAATGCCTTATAGCATCTGTTGAAGATGGCTTCAAAAGACGACCTGTTCCCTTCCAAGAAAGTTTTCCATAGAATCTGCTCATCCATGACGGGAAGTGTACACCATTAATACGGTACCGATAGCAAAAATAGGCCATCGGATCAGGGGTTTAAAATTAACAAAAAGTTAAGGATGAAAAAAAAGCGAAAAATGTGATGATAAAAATCTGCCTTTGGACACTGGTAAGTGAAATCGTAAAATAATGAAAATGAAACCGGACGATTTAATATTGGACGACACCTTTTTGGCCTGGTATTTCCGGACCGATGAAGCTGCCTTTAAGAAATGGGAGGCGGTTCGGGAAACCGACCCGGTGGCTAAGGGACAGATGGACGAGGCGGTCCGGATGATAAAAATCATGACGGCCGGCGAGATGCCGGTATTACCCGAACAACAGGCTGCAGCCCATAGTCGGTTGATGACCCGGATCGACGACTGGGAGCAGCGCCGCCAATTTCCACGGCAGCTATCGGGCCGTCGCTTGCGGGTATGGTCGGGTGTAGCGGCTTCGGTGGCTGTTTTGGTCATGGTGGCCTACTGGCTGTATCCGGGGAAGTCGGACAGTTATACCACCGTTGCGGGCGAAAGCAGAAGAATAGAGCTGTCTGACGGGTCGGTCGTCAATCTGAACGGCGGCTCTTCACTTGAGGTGCAATTGGCCAAAGGTAAGGACCGCCAGGTCTGGCTGAAAGGAGAAGCCTACTTCCAGGTCAGTAAAATGGAAAACGGGCGGAAATTTATCGTCCACACCGACGACCTCAACGTGGAGGTATTGGGGACTGAATTTAACGTGAAAGGAAGGGCCGAGAAAACGGTTGTGGTGCTGGAATCGGGTAAGGTGCAATTAAGCCTCGGCGATCAGCACGGCGATAAAATGCTGATGAAGCCCGGTGAAAAGGCTGAATTCTCCAGAGAATCGGGAAAGCTGACAAAGCAGGAAGTAAATACACGCGTATATACCTCCTGGCGAGAGGGCAAAGTGCTGTTTGAAAATGCCGGTGTGAATGAAATTGCCGAAATACTGAGAGACCGGTACGGTTTGACGGTGCAGGTCAGGAACGGAAGCGCTCTGGGTGAGTTCAACGGGCTTTTTCCCGCAGATGACAAAGAAATTGTACTTACGGCTTTGCAGAAAACCTACCCCGGGCGGATTGTCCGTAACGATAATTCCATTCAGATCAAGTAACCTCCAATCCAGTTTGTTTTATAAACCTTTTCGCAATAATGAATAAGAATATCTATTCCAAATCATTTCTTGTGCTCTTTTTCCTGGTGCTTTCCGCGGCCGGATCCTGGGCACAATTGGTGGCATCCGCGCGGCAAAAGCCCACGCCTCAGAAGGTGGAAGTAATTCCTAAAAAGGGGCAAACACTTAGCCATATCCTGAAAGACCTCGAAGAAAGATACCAGGTCTCTTTTTCCTATGACCGCCGGACCGTAGAAAACAAATATGTAGACTATGCCGGCAGAAAATTCAAGAACCTGAGAAGCGAACTTGACTACCTGTCGGGAATACTTCACTTCCGTTATGAAAAACTTCACAACCGGGTTTACCTTCTGGTTTCGACTGAGAAGGCGGATGCGCAGGCACCAGGCGCTGTAAACCAGGCCGCGCCGATGCTGGCTGCAGCAGCCTTTCACGGTTTGGACGGGAACCTGGAAACAATCAGGTCTGCCGGTGCTTTAATGGTCAGAGCCGAGGCGGCGGAGCAGTTGTCGGGTACGGTTACCTCCAAAGCTGACGGACAGGTTTTACCCGGCGTGAATATCCTGGTGAAAGGGACCCAATTGGGGACAGTTACTGATATCAACGGGAAGTTCAGCCTGGAGATCACGGTGAGCAATCCCGTGCTGGTTTTTTCATTTATCGGTTATAAAACGGTCGAAATTCCCGCCGGAAACCAACGCAGCTTCAATGTTGTGATGGAGGAAAGCGCAGAATTGCTGCAGGAAGCGGTAGTGACTGCGTTGGGTATCAAACGGGAAAAACGTTCGCTGGGTTATTCAGTGGGCAACGTGGAAGGAACTGCCCTGACCCAAACGCCGCAGAACAACGTGTTGAATACTCTTGCAGGAAAAGTAGCCGGGGTTCAGATTTCCCAGATGGGGGGCGGGGTAGGTTCGTCAGTGAGCATGGTAATCCGCGGCGGAAATTCGCTCAACAGTGACAACCAGCCGCTTTTTGTGATTGACGGTGTACCTGTGGCCAACAAATTGGCCAACGGTTTTGCCGGTGCCGATATGGGCAACCCGATCTCGGATCTTAACCCGAATGACATTGCCAACGTATCTATTCTGAAAGGGCCGAGTGCTGCGGCACTTTATGGGTCCAGGGCCGGTCAGGGTGTGGTGTTGATTACAACCAAATCAGGCAGCAGCGGAAAGAAAGGGATCGGGGTTTCTCTCAATACTTCTGTGGTGCTGGACGTTCCGCTCAAATACGTACAGGTACAGAACAAGTTCGGTTCGGGTAAAACCGGCGCTCACGTGCTGGAGGAGCAGGAGAACGAGAGCTGGGGTGCGGAGCTTGACGCCGGCGAAGAGTGGGTGCAATGGAACAGCAACGGACAGAAAGTCCCGCTGGTATCATATCCTAACCGTTTCAAGGACTTTTTCCAGACTGGTGTTACCAACACCAATAACGCGGCGATAGCCGGTAACTACGACAAAGGCAATTTCAGGCTGTCGTTCGGGAACATGCTCAACCGGGGCATTATCCCCAATACGGATTTGTCGAGAATTACCCTGGCCCTGAACGCGAGCTACAAGCTGACAGACAAGCTGACCGCCACCGGTAGCTTTAATGTTACCGAGTCGGGGTCTGATAACCGGCCGATTATCGATGCTTCGCGGAATGATCCTGTCAGAAGTATCTACGAGACAGGTGCGCAGGTTGATATCAATGAATTGAGAAACTACTGGATACCCGGCCAGGAAGGGATCGCCCAGCGGAAATACAAGGAAAAGCAAAACAACCCTTTCTTCCTGGTACATGAGAACACCACGGGTTTTAAAAGAGACCGGACGGTCGGGAAGATCCAGCTGGACTATGCGATCAACGAAAACTGGTCAGCAACGGCGCGTTATGCGCGTGACAGCTATGAGGAAATACAGGAAGCAAAGAAGGCGTTTTCCAACTTCGAATCCCTGAAAGGCGGCTACGCGATTTCAAACTTCTACCGGAACGAAACCAACATGGATTTCATGTTGACTTTCAATAAAAGCTTCAGCGAAACCTGGAGCCTGAATGCCATGGGCGGTATCAACAGGCTCAGCCAATACAGCCGGGCTATTTCCAGCAGCACTTCCGAGCTGGGCGTGCCGGGTTGGTATGCCATCGGCAACGGCGCGCCGGGTACAGTTCTGCCGTCAAGCAGCCTGTCGGAGAAATTGCTCTACGGCGTGTTCGGATCTGCCTCATTGGGCTACAAAGACCTGGCTTACCTGGATCTGACCGCGCGGAATGACTGGACCAGCACGCTTAAAAAAGGACAGAATTCTTATTTTTATCCCTCGGCATCACTGAGTATCATCGGTTCGGAATTCCTGGATCTGCCTACGTGGGTGAGCTTTGCCAAACTTCGCGGCGGATTTGCCCAGGTGGGAAATGACGTGGGCCCCTACAGCCTGCTCCCGACCTATTCCAATATACTCGAATGGGGAAGTGCAAAGCGGATGTTTATGGGCGACGCCCTTCTTAATGAAAATCTGAAGCCTGAGATTTCGACCTCGCATGAAATCGGTGTAGAATTCCGCTTTCTCAAAAACAGGATAGGTTTCGAAGCAACCTATTACGAACGTGGTAATAAAAACCAGGTGCTGTCCATTAGCACGCCCATCGAATCCGGAGCGAACAGCAAACAGATTAATGCCGGGCTTGTACGCAGCAAAGGTTTTGAACTGAGCCTCAACGCCACGCCGGTTCATAAAGGAGATTTCCGGTGGGACATGAACTTTACGCTGACCCGCAACAGAACCACTATTAAAGAACTGGCCGACGGGATTACTTTCTTCAATTTTGTGAATAACTATTCGGGGGTTGAAATCCGTACCTACGAAGGCGGTCAGATCGGCGATATGTTCATGAGGCCGGTGCTGTCGGTGAAAGACAAGGCGTCGCCCTATTACGGCTACCCCATCGTTACCAACGGCGGCTTGTACCAAACGGACAATGACCTGAAAAACCTGGTTAAAATCGGCAATTTCAACCACGATTTTCTCATGGGTTTCCAGCCTACGCTTACGTATAAAAACTTTACACTTTTTGCCAACATAGACTGGCGCCAGGGCGGATCGTTTTTCTCGAATACCATGATGTTCCTTGGCAACAACGGCCAGTTGGAGGAGACCATTTCAGGAGTTGAATACGACCGCAACCGGCCGTTACCGGAGCAGATCAAGGAGAATCCTGAAAAATATCTTGGCAACTGGATCGGAGGCCGGAATGCTCATTACGGCGGCCTGCCGTGGCCGGAGGGCAGCCCTGAAGCCAGCAGAAGGCTGCAGGATGCCAGCCTGAACCCGGGTGTTATTGAAACCAAGGACGCAAACGGCAATGTCGTATATGTAGAAAACCTGGGCGGACCCGGCAGCAAATGGCTCGATCCTTTCAGCGCCTACCGCTATGCCAACAGGCCTTTCCCGGATCGCAATACGTACAGCGCCACTTATGTGAAATTGCGCGAGGTGTCGGTGACCTACCACCTTCCGAAAACCTTCGTCAACCGCATGAAACTGCAGAATGCTTCTGTTTCCGTAGTAGGTAACAACCTTTATATGTGGACCAAAGCCGGCATTCCCGGGCTTGATCCGGAACGCGCCTTCAGACAAACCGGCAGCGGCTGGAACCAGGGGGTCGAGTACTATAATGTAATGCCCTGGACAGGCTCATTCGGATTCAAGTTAAACGTTGACTTTTAATACCCCTTGATTATGAAATCATCCAGTTATATTTTGTTCGCACTGACTGTTTTGCTGGGGTTGACCCTTTCGTCCTGCGAAGATCTGACAGAGAGAAATAAAAACCCGAACAACCCGACGGAGGTATCGCCCAACTTCATCCTGACGTATGTGTTGACCAATACCGGCAAGCTGGTATTCAACCTGGGGAATGACGGTTCCAAAATCGGTGCAGCCATGCAATACATGCAGGTGGGTACCAATGAAAATGCTGCTGTGGTCAACCAATACGCCTGGACCCAGGACGACTGGAGAGGTTATTTCGACATTCTCCGGAACAACCAGCTGGTATATGAAGCGGGTGTGCGTGAGAACAACAAATTCTTCCAGAGCGTAGCGCTCGTGATGAAGTCCTACCTGTATGGCCTGCTGACTGACTTGTACGGGGACATTCCCTATTCGGAATCACTTCAGGCGAAGGCAGGGACATTTTTCCCAAAGTATGACAACCAGGCTGATGTTTACAAGGGAATAATGACCGACCTCAAGCAGGCGGATGCGCTTTTATCGGCCCTTGAAGCCAAAGACGCCATACAGCCTACCGCCGATGTGATGTTCAAAGGCAATGCAGCGAAATGGAAGAAATTTACCAACGCGCTGCGCCTGCGGTATGCCATGCGGCTTTCGGAAAAGAAAGGTGAAATGAGTGCAATGGGCGTAGACATAGTGGCTGAATTCAAGGCAGCAGCCGACCAGGCTTTTGCAGCCAATGGCGACGATGCAACGATCGCGTTTCTCGGCACCGAGAAGGATAACTCGGCCAAAGGAGGACCCATGAACAGCTCGAACCCCAATTTCCTGCTGAAGCCCGGTAAGCCATTTGTAGATAAGCTGCTCGCACTCAAAGATCCGCGCCTGCACCGGGTTATTCAACCGGTACAAAGAAAATGGGACCGCAGTGTGACCAGGGAAACGGTGGTTACGGTTACCAACCTGTTCGGTGAAAATTACTCGGTCACGCTGGTTCCTGCCGATGACAAAAGCGCCGATACCTCGCTTTATGTAGGGCTGCCCGTGGGACTACCTATCACACAGGCCATTTCGTACAACAAGGGAAGCGACAATACCGCCTACCACAACGAAAGAAACCCTTACATCTCATTCCTGCACGAACGGTACCGGAAAAATGCGGACCCACTGGTTCCTATGAACCTCATGACCTATGCGGAAGTTGAGTTTTTGCTGGCAGAGGCAGCGCAGAGAGGCGATTTTGGCATCACAGACGCGGAGTTGCACTATAAGAATGCGATCAGGGCGGCGATGACGAAAATGGGGGTTTTTGAAAGCAACGCATTTAACTTCGACGCTTACTACGCCCAACCTTCGGTGGCCTATGCGCCTGCCGGCAATAAGCTGGAGCGGATTATGGAGCAGAAGTGGATTTCTTCCTGGTTTGGCGTCGAATCGTGGTTTGATTGGAGACGCACCGGTTATCCTGCACTTAAAGCGGGTGTTGTAGCCCAATACGGTGACGCTATCCCGGTACGCTACATTTATCCTTCTCCAAGCCTGGACCCTAAATATCTGGTCAATTATGATGCTGCGGTTTCCAGGCTTGGAAGCACATCATTTATACCGTCGGGACAGAGCAAAGATCACCACTACGCCAAAATGTGGCTGTTGCAGGGCACTTCCAAGCCCTGGTAGTCTTTTCTCCGATTCAATGGTCATTGGTATACCGAGCTGCTGCCTGATCTGGGCGGCGGCCCGGTATACTTTTAGACGGGCGGGTTTCCCAAACAGAAAAAACGAAAATTGCCGCGGCGGAACTAGTCTTTTCCTGCGGCAACTGGCGTAATTAAATAAAATCCCCATACGAATTGCAGTATTCATGGTACGGCTTCAATCTTTTGCCACGCTGGCGGGACGTGTATTTCTTTTCCTGCTCCTTACGACTGTTCCCACGCTGGCGCAGCTTGACCTCTCCCAGGCGAAACTATACCTGTCAGCACCCGAAGGGCCGCTCCCGGCGCGTGCCCGGCAGGTGCTGGTGGAGGAAGTGTCTGCCCGGACGGGCCTGACGTTTCGTTCGGTCAGTAAGGTTTCAGCCAAAGGCGACAACCTGGTCATCCTGGCGTTGGAGGAGAATGTATCATCACTTCCGAAGCCGTTTCAGGCGCAATATGCCGCATTGCCTGAAATCCGGAAAGACGGTTTCAAGCTATTTGCCAACCGGGAGCTGAAGACCGTCGTGATCGTCGGAAAAGACGCGCGCGGATTGCTGTACGGCGTAGGACGGTTTCTCAGGAAGGCTGAGCTGTCGGGTGGTAAGGTTATTTTCCCGGATGCGGGATTCGCGCTGGCAACAAGCCCGGCTTATCCCATTCGCGGCCACCAGTTGGGATACCGCCCGAAAACGAATTCTTACGACGCGTTCACAGTCGCGCAGTTTGACCAATATATCCGGGAGCTGGCTCTTTTCGGCGCCAACAGCATAGAGATACTGCCGCCCAATACCGATGACGATGCCACCAGCCGTCACATGAAGGTGCCGGCCCTTGAAATGGTGAAAGAGCAATCCAGGATTTCCCAATCGTACGGATTGGATGTCTGGATGTGGTACCCGAACCTGGAAAAGAATTACAGCGATCCCGAAACGATCCGGAAGGGCCTGGCCGAGAGAGAAGAGGTATTCAGATCGGTTTCCAAATTAAACGCACTTTTTGCGCCCGGCGGCGATCCCGGTGATTTGGAGCCGGATGAGCTTTTCAAATGGATGGGACAGGTGGCCGTCGCGCTGCAGAAATATCACCCGGAGGCGAAGATATGGATTTCGCCGCAGTCGTTCAGGCCCGACAAACCCTGGTTTGATGCGTTTTTTGATCATGTCAATAAGGGGTATCCGTGGTTGGGCGGAATCGTATTCGGTCCCTGGGTGAAGGTTCCTATCGAAGAAATCAGGGCGCGTGTCAAACCGGGTATTCCCATCAGGAACTATCCGGACATTACCCATTCGCTTGCCTGCCAGTACCCGGTACCCGACTGGGACAAAGCATGGGCGGTTACGTTGGGCCGCGAAGCGGTCAATCCCCGTCCTTATGACCAAAAACATTTCCATAATGCAGTGGCACCGTATTGCACAGGCAGTATCAGTTATTCGGAGGGTACTAATGACGACCTGAATAAATTTATCTGGAGCGACCAGGATTGGGATCCGAAAACGGATGTAACCGAGACCCTTATGGATTATTCACGTCTTTTTTTCGGCCCTCAGTTTGCTTACAGAGGTGCTGAAGGCTTGAAAGGCCTTGAAGAAAACAGTCGTGGAAACCTGCTCGGGAAGGTAACTGTCGCACAGACTTTCAGGCAGTGGCAGGCTATGGAGAAAGAGGCCGATAACCGGACATTGGCGCAGGCAAGGTTCCAAATGGGGTTAATCCGGGCTTATTTCGATCATTATACCGCAGAGCGACTGGTTTATGAAACCGAACTGCAACGGCGGGCCATTGAAAAGCTCGAAGGCGCCACCCGCGGTGATGTCGACCGTGCGGTCACCGAAGCTGCCGCGATTCTTGAATCCGCATGGAAATCGCCGGTCCGGCCGGAGTTAAGAAAAAGATGTTTTGATCTGGCGGACTCTCTTTACCGGAGCATCGGCGCTCAGCTGACCGTTTCAAAACATGGGGCAATGCCGGGAAGAGGGAATTTTATTGATAATATCCAGTTCCCGTTGAACGACGCCCCTTGGCTGCTTGCGCAACTTGAAAGAATTTCTGCCCTTTCCCAGGCCGAAGCAAAATTGAAAGAGATCAGGCTGCTGACGGCAAGGACAGATCCCGGTCCCGGCGGCTTCTACGACCACCTGGCGAGCCCGGAAAGCCGGCACAGGATTGTAGCCAATGCCTCCTGGGCGGAAGACCCGGGAAGTTTGCGCTCGCCCCGAACAGGTTTCGGGCTGAGCCTGCCGGGGACTGAATGGTACAAGACCATCCCGGAAATCGGGGCCAGGGTGCCCCTGGTTCCGGCAAATTGGAACAACCAGATTGAGGTGCTTTATGATAACCCGCTCAAGGTCCGGTATGATAACCTGGAGAAAAATGCCCGCTACCGCATGCGGGTGGTTTACACGGGGCGGTTCAAGTCTCACATAAAGTTGGTAGGCGACGGCGGTGTCCGGATTCATGACGCGATAAAAGTAGGCGAACAGCCCGTTTACGAATTTGACATACCGGCCGAAGTAACCCGCGACGGAAAAGCGGAATTCACCTGGACGTGCGAAACAGCGGAACGGGGTGTCCAGGTAGCCGAAATATGGCTTTTGAAAACCAATTAGCCCGGCGCGCCTCACCCCTCATACCTCACCCCTCATACCTCACCCCTAAAAATGTCACTTTAAACAGAATATGGATAGAAATCATTTGTTAAGTAAGCTGGAATCCGGCGAGCGGGTATACGGAACCTGTGTCACTACTTCTATTCCGTCGTGGCCGCAGGCAGTAGCGGGAACCGGTGTTGATTTTGTTTTCATTGACACCGAGCATATCCCGCTGGACCGGGCGCCCTTGTCACAGCTTTGCCAGGTATATACCGCCTTGGGCGTTACGCCAATTGTAAGAATTACCAAACCGGATCCTTTCCTGGCTTGCCAGGTAATTGACGGAGGAGCAATAGGCGTGGTGGCACCTTACCTGGAATCGGTTTCGGAGTTTCGTGACCTGGTAGGCGCTACCAAGTATCGTCCGCTAAAGGGCAAGAAGTTGGAGGCGGCCCTCGAAGGGCGGGAGCCGCTCACTCCCGAGCTGGAAACCTATGTAAAAAAATACAACAGGGGTAACCTCTTTATTGCCAATATCGAGAGTGTGCCCGCTATTGAGGCCCTGGATGAGCTTTTGTCCGTGCCCGGCCTGGATGGCGTATTCATCGGTCCGCACGATCTGTCGGTCAGTCTCGGCGTGCCGGAGCAATATGACCACCCCGAATTTGAGGCGGCCGTCCGGACGATCATCACCAAAACGCGGGCGCGCGGCCTGCACATAGGGATTCATTTTTCGCTGGAACCGGAGCGCCAGGTGAAATGGGTGAACGAGGGAGCCAATATTATTGTCCACAGTTTTGATATTGCGCTTTTCAAGCAACGTCTGAGTGCCGACCTCGGGGTAATCAAGGCCGCAGTCGGCGACAGGGTTGAAAAGAATGATACCGGCAATCTCGTTGTTTAGGCCGGCGGGACTCAAGTTTTGCGTACTTTCGCTTTTTCTTGTCCGACCGGATGGGGAATTAAGGAAGGTATAAACTAATTATGACGAGATAGTGGCCTGGTACCATACTTTTTTTGAGGGAGTTCCGCAGCGTGCCTGGAAATTGGGGCAAAGCGAGGAACAGACGGAGTTTGAAGCTGAATTCCTATGGGATGTGCTCGAGTTGGAAACCGGAAATGCAGTTTTGGATGTGTTTTCCGGCTATGGCCGCCATGCGATCCAGCTGGCAGGAAAGGGTGCGGAACTTTGGTGTGTGGATATATCCCGGGAATATTGCGAAGAGCTGACGGTTACCTCACGGGAAGAAAACCTGGGGATACAGGTGCTGTGCGCCGACTTCCTGGAAGCGGTATTGCCGCCGAAAAAAATGGACGCGGCTTACTGCATGGGCAATAGCCTGAGTTTCTTCGACCGGGAGAATATGAAGGTATTTTTTACCAGAATTGCAGACAGCCTTAGTGCCGGAGGCAGATTGGTACTGCATACCTCTATGCTGGCCGAGAGTATCCTGCCGGCTTTCCAGGACAACGCCTGGATGGAAGTGGGGGATGGCGAGGAGCGAATCTACTACCTGGTGCAGAATGAATACGACGTATTGGAAGGCGTAATTCATGCCCGTATTACCTATGTGGAAAAAGGAGAAACTTCTGTATACCCGATCGAACAGCATTTATATACGCTATCCGAGTTGCGGAAGATTGCCCTGGGCGCGGGGTTTACGGTTCAGGAAGTCTTTTCAGCAATTGATGGAGAGCCTTACCGGCTGGGAGATGAGGAGGCGTTTATCCTACTGAAGAAGGATTAGTTGAAGGCGCCCGGGGGACCTCAGCCCCGGGCGCCTTGGTATTATTTATACTTTGAGCGTCCAGCCAAAGATATCTTCGGTTTTTCCTGTACGCAGTTTTTCGAGGAATTCTTTTACCCTTACCGGGAAAGACGCATCGTTGAGCTCGGGTAGTGCATAGTCAACGCCTTCAAAGGAAATATGGGAGAATGGTGATACTACCGCCGCGGTTCCGGCACCGAAAGCCGCATCCAGTTTTCCGGCCTTTACCGCATCCATGATTTCGGCAACAGAAACCCGGCGCTCTTCAACCGGGATATTCCAGTATTCAGCTACTGCCACAATACTTTTTCTCGTTACGCCGTCAAGGATACTGGACGATACTGCCGGGGTTACCAACTTGCCGTCTATGACGAACATGATGTTCATCGTTCCCGACTCCTCGATGTATTTGTGCTCTTTGGCATCTGTCCAGATCAGTTGATCGTAGCCGTCCTGTTGTGCGAGTTTGGCCGGGTAAAGTGAGCCGCCGTAGTTTCCGCCACATTTGGCCGCACCTACGCCGCCCTCTGCTGCCCTGATATATTCTGTTTCTACCCGAACTTTAACCGGCTTGCTGTAGTAGTTGCCTACCGGGCAGGTGAAAATGATAAGGTAGTAACTGTCAGACGGCTTTACACCGATATATTCGTCGGCAGAAAACATGTACGGCCGGATATACAGCGATTGCCCGGCGCCGGTCGGCACCCAGTCACTGTCGAGGCGGATGAGTTCCTGCAGGCCCCCGATAAAGATTTCTTCCGGGACGGTGGGCATGCACATTCTCTGCGCAGAAAGATTAAAACGCTTCCAGTTGTCAAATGGCCTGAAAAGGAGCACCTCGCCTTCGTCGTTTTTGTAGGCTTTCATACCTTCAAAAATAGTCTGACCGTAGTGAAGCGCAGCAGTAGCCGGGCTTAGCGACAAGTTCCCGTAAGGGACGATCTCGGTTTTGCCCCACTGGCCGTTTTCATATTTGGCTACGAGCATGTGGTCAGAAAAGCTTCTGCCAAAAACTAGGTTGGAAAAATCAACTTCCGCAATACGGGACTGTGTTGTTTTCCTGATTTCAAATGTGGTGGTTTCCGTTGCCATAACAACTATTCTTAGATTATTACTGTCCCGGTGCATCGCCGCCGGCGGACGGTTGCAATTTAGAAAAAATAATCCTTCGGAATTGATAAGTCGCCAAAACAATCAACGGCGCGGCACCCAGTAGATTTCCCCGGCTCCCACCTCCCTGCCCATGATGCGGCTTAATACGAATAAAAAGTCGGATAGCCGGTTGAGATAGCGTACGATGACCGGGTCGACGGTTTCGGTTTCCATCAGCCGTACAACTGTACGTTCAGCCCGCCGGCACACGGTTCGCGCGATGTGCCCGTAGGAAACTGATAGATGCCCGCCCGGCAATACAAAATGGCGGAGGGGCGGGAGGGTTTCCTGCATGGCATCAATTGTATTTTCCAGAAGCAACACGTCGTCTTCCGAAAGGTCCGGTATTTTCCGGCTGCTCTTATCGGGCGCGAGGGCGAGGTTTGCCCCGATCGTGAAAAGCCGGTCCTGGATTTCTTTCAGAAGTGCACGTCTGCTTTCATTGACCTCCAGGTCGTTAAGCAATCCGATGTAAGCGTTAAGTTCGTCCACGTCGCCATACGAGGCTATCCGGAGATCAGACTTGCTGATTTTTACGCCGCCGATCAGCGCAGTCATTCCCTTGTCGCCGGTTTTGGTGTAGATTTTCATAAGGTTTGAGGGGCGAGGTGTGAGGGATCAGGTGTGAGCGGGCTCATCCCTCACACCTCAAACCTCATCCCTATTAAAGTTTGGTGGTTTTCGTCCGGTTCTTTGGTTTTTAAGACCTAATTTTGTCACGAAAATAATTGACGAGTTAAGTCTATCACATGAAAATTTCAACTTTTGCGGCCATAACCTGGAGATGGTGCTCAATGCTGCTGGCGGTAGCTGCCATTATCTGGACCTACTCCGTCAACGCCGAAGAAGTGGCGCTAAGCTACGACGCGGCGGGGAATGGCTCTTTTTTTCTCTCTAAATCGGAATTGTTCTATCTGGCCTGTGCTGTTTTTCTTTTGAACAATGTGCTCATTGTCGCAATGAAAAAGCAGTTGCACCGCATTCCGGTCAGCATAATGCCTATCCCGAAGAAGGAAGCATGGGCGCAGCATAAAAGCGAACTGGTCGAGTTTCTCGGCACCTGGCTGTTTGCCATAGTCGGTGCGGTGAACGTAATTCTTGCGTTAGGACTTTTTGCGTTGGCAACTGTCAATAGCAAGCAGTTTACCTATGATATTTTCGATTTCGAATGGCTGTCCTACGGATCGCTGGCGTTGCTGGTCCTGGTTTTTGTAGTGTTGCCTTTTCGTTTGTTCCGGCCGCCTGTTCCGACCCTCTGAGTCGAAGATGCTACTTTCAGAATTTCAATACCATTTGCCTGACGACCGGATCGCGCGTTATCCGCTGCCTGATCGCGACCGGTCGAAACTGCTGGTGTACGAGGCCGGCCGCATGGTGCACAGTCGCTTTGACCGGCTAAGCGATTATATTCCTGCCGATACCCTATTGGTTTTCAATGACACGAAAGTAATCCCGGCGCGGGCAATCTTTCAGAAGTCCAGCGGTGCAAAAATAGAGTTGCTTATGCTGCACCCTGAGGAGCCCACACGCATTGTCAGCGAGGCCATGCAGGTCCGGCACTCCTGTACCTGGAACTGTATGGTCGGCAATAAAAAGCGTTGGAAAGAGGGCGATGAGCTGGTCTTGCATTGCGACGTCGGAGAGGAAACCGTAGCAGTGCGCGCTTCCTGGCATGACCGTGAGCGCAATCTGGTAACTTTCTCCTGGAATGGCGATCATCCGTTTGTGGATGTGGTAGTGGCAATCGGTAGTATCCCGCTGCCGCCTTACCTGGGCAGGGAAGCCGAATCGGCCGATTCGGATACTTATCAGACTGTTTATGCGCGTCAGAACGGCGCGGTTGCAGCGCCTACTGCCGGGCTGCATTTTACTGAAGATGTATTGGAAGGACTGGCAGCGAAGGGAGTAGAACGCGCTTTTGTAACCCTTCATGTGGGGGCCGGGACCTTTCAGCCGATCAAAGCTCAAAACGTCAGGGAGCATGACATGCACGGCGAGCAGCTCGTATTTACCAAGGACCTTGTATCAAAAGTCGCCGCGCACCAGGGGAGAGTAGTAGGAGTGGGTACAACCTCATTGAGGTCGTTGGAAAGTCTCTACTGGCTTGGCGTCGGTATTTTGGAAGGCGATACCGCTTTGGTGGTGCAACAAAACGCACCCTATACAGACAGAATCCTGCCGACGAGGCGGGAGTCGCTAAACGCAGTCCTGGACTTTATGGAGCAAAGGGAAACCGCAACCCTGATTGCCGAGACCCGCATCTTTATCACACCGGGCTATCGTTTCCGGATATTGGACGGGTTGGTGACCAATTTCCATCAGCCCGGTTCTACGCTCATTCTTTTGATTGCCGCCTTTGTTGGCAGCGGTTGGCGCGCTATTTACGACTCGGCGCTTGCGGAAGGGTATCGTTTTCTCAGCTACGGGGATTCTTCGCTGATTTGGACAAAAAATAAAGACGGGGCATAAAAAAGCCCCGTCATCCCGACTGAAGTGCAGCGAACGGAGAGATCTCCTTTTTCCGGGAAATTCCACGGCTTCACTGCGTTTCGCCCGGAATGACGGAGCACACTGCAATTTGTTGATCAAGTTAACTCTTATTTGCCCACTACCAGGACGCGTTCCTGTTTGGGTGTTTCAAGCTGTACGTTCTGTGTGACGCGATCTCTCCCGTTGGAGACTTCTACGGTATATGCACCGTCCGGAAGATCTGCAACTTCAATCTTCAGGGTGGATAGTGTGGCATGTGACATGGTTTTGCGCTCCAGAACAACCTGGTTGTCCTTGTCGCGGATAAGTACTTTTGCCGCTTTGTTCAGGCTGTTCTCAATATTGACGTTCAAACGGCCGTCCTTCGAGAAGTACATCCCGGTTTTCAGAGAAGCTTTCTGGGCCGGTTGCTGTTGTTCCGTAGCGAAAGCGGAGAAAAGAGGTGCAGTGGCGATAAGAAGCGCGCAAGCGATGGTTTTAATTTGAGTTTTCATGGCTTTGTTTTTAGAATCGGCTAATAGATTGGTTTGTTTTAGTGATTCAAAATTAGTGCGTGAAAAGGGAGTTGAAATCAAGTTTGGTGTGAATGGCGAATATGAGCGGATGAATGGTCGGAATCCTTGGTGGTTCCTTCACAATTGTTTCGGATAGTCTGAAAAAAGCCCGAAATTTGTAGTGCGGTGCGTAAAACCGGCTTTTGATGCGGTCATCGCAAATTTGGTTTTTACTGACTTTATGAAATACTATCTGACCGGGCTCGGGGCGTTTGTAGTGTGGGGATTCAGCAGTCTGGCAGTGAAGCCGCTCGCTGCCTATGCCTCCCTTGATATTTTGTTTTACCGGGTGGTCCTGGCGTTTGCAGTTCTGGTGATGATCGGGTTGTTCTTCAGGCGGAATGCCACCGCGGAAAGTTACCGGCATTTCCTTAGCCTGGGACGTGAAAAAAGAATCAGGGCCGTCTGGCTGACTTTTGTAGGGGGGCTTTTCCTTACTTCCAACTGGTTTTTCTTTATTTTCCTGGTAAATCATATCAGCGTAAAGGCAGCATCGTTTTCTTACCTGGTTTGCCCGATCGTCACAATGGTCCTGGCCAGTATTTTTCTGGATGAGAAACTTGCCAACAGGCAGTGGGCAGCGGTAGGACTTAGTGTCCTGGGGTGCTGGCTCCTGTCGCTCGGGCATTGGGAAGACGTTCTGTACAGCCTCATTGTCGCCTTTTCCTATGGCGCTTACCTGGTTAGCCAACGCGCTAACAGAGGGTTTGACAGCCTGGTAATATTAACTTTTCACGTGCTGGTTGCGCTTGTTTTCCTGGGTTGCCTGGCTTTTTTTACCACGTTTTCTGTGCCGGCAGAACCTTTCTTCTACCAGTATATGCTCGTGTTGGTAGTGGCACTGACCGTTTTTCCGCTCGCACTGAATTTGTATGCCTTGAAAGGAATCAGTTCGTCGAACCTGGGGATGTTGCTGTATGCCAACCCCATTATTAATTTTATGCTGGCGATCTGGTATTTCGAAGAACCGGTAAGCGGGATGCAGCTGGTCAGCTACGGCCTGATCATCGTTTCGATTGTCGTGTTTAACCTGGAGGTGATCATGCGCCCCCTGCGACAGGGATCGGACCTGACTTCCGAATAGATACCGGGACTTTTGAAAGCCGTATTTGGTGGCCGGAAGACCGGGAACAACAGGCTGAGGATAGGGCGGAAACGAATAATAGAATAAAAGATGAACTGTTTTTAATACAAAAACGGTTTTCTATTTTTGCAGACGCTTTTGATATTCGGGTTTAGTGTGAAAGGGAAGCGTGATTCAATCGTTTTTAAGGTGAAAAAAGTTAAACTGGAAATCCTGGGATTGTCACCCAGTCAGTCGCAGCAAGGATCTTTTGCCCTGGTTTTGGGCGAGGAGTTGGGTGCCCGCAGACTTCCGATAATAATAGGCGTTTTCGAGGCGCAGGCAATCGCGGTTCAAATGGAGGCAATTGCGCCGAACAGGCCCATGACGCATGACTTGTTCAAGTCTTTTGCGGCGGCTTTGAAATTTACAGTGAAAGAAATTGTAATTTCCGATCTTCGGGAAGGGATCTTTTTCGCGCAAATCATTTGTGGTGATGACATCACGAACGTAGAAATAGATGCCCGCCCCTCAGACGCCATTGCAATCGGGCTGCGGTTCGATGCGCCCATTTACGTAGCTGAAAAAATATTGGACGAAGCCGGTATTGTGAGCACGCCTGCCGAGCCGGATGTGCTGGGTGAAGAGGTGGTGTCGGAGCCTCATCTGAAGGGAAGCTTTTTAGACCAGATCAGGGGGCTGTCAACGGAAAAGTTACAAAGCATGCTCGAAGAAGCCCTCCAGAACGAAGAGTACGAAAAGGCGGCTCAGTTGAGAGACGAGCTGGGCCGGAGGAATTAAATCCTTTCGGGCCAACCGCTGACGTTAGTCAACGGTTGGCTGTTGGAGCGAAAGCGGTTCCTGGTTCGGTTTTTTTGCCGGCATTACGATCCACATTGCGATGTAAGCGAGTACAATCGGGAAGGTGTGGGGGACGAAAATTGCCAGGACAAACAAAACGCGTACGAGGGTGACATCGATACTCAGGTAGTCTGCGATACCGGAAGCTACCCCGCCCAGCATTTTGTTTTCCGTATTTCTGAATAATCTGTTCTTGTTGTTCATGGCTGTTGTTTTTTGTTTGATGCAACAAATTTAGGCTACGTTTTGCCGACCACATAGCAGGATGTTATCGATGGTTCCCGGGCAGTAGGAACGGATGATTTACGGGAGAAAAGGTTTTTTGCAGGGATCCGTATGCTTTTTGTGGTTTTGAGCGTTTATATAGTTCAGTATACAAACACCATTGTGAACCGTTTTACCCTCTTTTTAGTCGTTTTCATGATGCTTTCAGCGTTGGGGCGCCTTTTTGCGCAGCCCGCCGGAGACGTAGAGCTGAACGACAAAACTTACACCGAAACCATTAAGACCGTGTTGCTTTACCCGGGCGGAAGCACCGGCGATGATCCCAGGAGGCTACTCGGGCAGCCCGTGATACCGCTTGAGCAAAACATCGGGCTGACACTTGAGTTTGACGAGCTTGTACCGCGCAGCCGCCCCTTTAGAGCGAAGCTTTTTCATTGCAATGCCGACTGGACAAAGTCTGTCCTGAGCGATGTAGAGTTTACTTACGAATACAACGACTACCCGGTTACCGACGTGCGGCCGGCCTTCAGTACCAAGGTGCCTTATAACCACTATGTTTTTTCAGTACCGAAAGTCAAACTTTCCGGAAATTACGTGCTGGTAGTATATGGAGACGACCGGTTGCCGGTGCTGTCGCGGCGGTTTATGGTATATGACCCCAGGGTTAGAGTAGGAGGGGGCGTGGCCGCTTCATCGGGGATCAGCGAGCAGCGGACTGCGCAGCAGCTGGATTTCCAGATTGACTACAAAGGCTATCAGCTGGCTTCTCCCCAAACCGACCTGAAAGTCGTGATCCGGAAAAACTTCCGGTGGGACCAGTCAAAAACAGGTTTTAAGGCGAGCAGCGTAAACCCCTTCGACCAGGTTCTGGACTTTCAGTTCTTTAAATTGGAAAACAACTTTTCAGGGGGAAACGAGTATCGTTATTTCGACAGCCGTTCGCTGGGCGGAAGGGGATTCGGGATAGCAGCGATAGAACGAACGGACGAATACACCGAGCTGGTGCTGCAGGTAGACGAACCGAGGGCGGGTTCTCCGTATTTCCAGATGGATGATTTCAACGGACGATACATTGTCGACCATCGCGAATCGCGGAACGGGAGCGTGCAGGCCGATTATACACCGGTTATTTTTACCTTGAAAATGGGGGAATTACGCGAAGGAGAAGTATACGTGGACGGGGCTTTTAACCTTTGGGAGCGGAACGAAATCAACCGGATGGCCTACGACCCGGATCACCAGGCTTATCATGCCGTGATTATGCTAAAACAGGGCGTAGTCAATTATCAGTACGTGGTGGCCGATCAGGCGCTAAAGAAAGTTGACGACCTGGTCCTGGAGGGGAATTTTTCGGCTACTGAAAATGATTATGACGTATTGATTTATCATCGCCCGCCGGCCGGCCGGTCTGATTTATTGATTGGTTACAGGACATTTGAATCGAACAGAAGATAAATATGAATAGCCATGAGTTGTGAGCGTTCAGGTTTTAGCACCTGTAGGTCGTCTGCCGCTCACACCTCACCCCTCACACCTAGCAATTTTTGTAAAAATGAATAATCACTTGAGAAATATTGGTCGCGTATTTGCCATTTTGATGCTGACATTCAGCTGGTCGGCCTGCGACAGGAATGAAGAAAACCCTGAAAGTGAATATGAATATTTTCCGTTGAAGTTGAACTCCAGGTATGTGTATCAGCTTAATGAAACCCGGTATTCTGCGGGGAATAAAGAGCCGAAAATTACACAATGGTTTGAAAAAGATGAAGTAATCAGGGAAGATGTTTCATTGGACGGTTTCCCCGTTTTTGTTTTTTCACGCTCGCGAAGAAATTCTACCATTGATTCATGGCAAAAAGTGAAGGAGTATACCGTTACCCGGTATCCGGAAAAGTATTTGTTAACCATAGATGATGTGACGACGATGCCTATGGTTTTTCCGATCAGGAATACGGAGAGCTGGGACATTAACAAGTACAATACGAAAGGGTGGGAAGATTGCTATTATGCATACATAGGCCGGGAGGATACGGTAGGAGAATTGAGCTTCGGGAAGACCTTGAAGGTGCAGGGCAGGTACAGCACGGATGACGATGTTGTGTCGTACAACAATGGGTACAGCAAATACGCTGCGGGTGTGGGGCTTGTGTTCGACGAACAGACCGACTATGAGTATTGCCAGGAAAGCGAAGCGTGTTTGGGGAAAAGGGAAATTGTTTCAGGGTTAAGTACGATCAGGCAATTGATCGAATTTGAAGTGCCCTGAAAACTACCGTTAAATAGAAATATTCCGGTAAGGACCATGAACTATGCGGTCCCAGCGCTCATAACGGCCATTTTTTTGAGACGAATCTTTGGAAATTAGGAAAATACACCTACTTTTACGCCGGGCTATAGAACTTGTCAAAATTAAATAACGTAAACTATGAAAATTGTAGATTTGCAATCTCAGAACGAGCGCAAAGCGTATCAAGCACCATTGTTGAAAGATCTTGGAGAAGTGAAGGAGCTTACAAAAGGAAATAAGGGCAGCGCTATAGAAGACAACACAACTATCGGTGATAGAGAGAATCCCCTTCCTTGATTTTCTTCTATCCTCTAAGATTTTCTTCTATCCTCTAACATTCATTCCTTTTAGTTGTGGGGATATTGATCGGGGTTTTTAATCCGGATTTCAAAATAGATCCGGATAGTCCTCATTTATCAATAAAGCTCAAAGGCTTAACAAATTCTTTGAACTTGAAGGAGTACTTTTCATTTCAGGATGAAAAAGTACTTTTTTTTTGTACCAGGGGCGGGGTAACCTATCAGGTGTTCTCCACCGATGAATATTCTGAATCAACACTGACATTTGAGGCTTTCCGGGCGCTCCTGGGTGACCCCAAGTCACCTTATTTGTTGGGTATTTGGCTGGATGCCAATGGATTCTATGTTTTCCGCGATTTTTTTGGGAGACTGCCTTTCTTTTATAGTCTGATAGGGGGTCGGCTTTACTTCTCGACGAGTTATTCGGCGCTCTCCAATCTCCCGGCGGTAAGGGAGTGTGTGACTCCTGATATCGACACCATTCAGAGGTATCTGTCGCCTGGCAATTATAGTGCCAGATATAAAGCCGCTACTTTTTATAACGAAATAAAAGCAGCGTTGCCCGGTTATCTGACCCAGATTTCTACGGGGAACCCGCATCATGAGTATATTGTTCGTTTGGCTGATAGCCGGTATAAAGGTTTAAAGACTTTATCGGCGTTCGGTGACGTTTTCAGGGAACGCCTGTTTAGGTCGGTAGAAGCTGCGCTGAAGAATAAAAATGGTATTTCTTCCCAGTTAAGCGGCGGGCTTGATTCCTCTTCCCTGGTTAGCATTGCGCGAAAAATAAGGGCTGACGATACAATTATAGGCATGTTTATGACCGGTAAAACTCCGACTGATCCCGAAATACTAAAGCGTCACGATTTTAGTTATTTGGAGGATGTAGCGACAGATTGTCGAGTGGAACTGCTTAAATTGCCGGTTGCGAAGCCTGATTCGGGACTCATTATGGACCTGGTAAGGGAGCTGGGGCAGCCTCCAGCTATGCTGGGAGTTGATCGGCTCTATGAAATACTCCTCCGGCTAAAAGAAAGGAATTGCGATGTTATGCTGAGCGGTGCTTTGGGAGATTCTGTGGTAGGGTACGGGCGGGAATGTATTGATGCTTATTGGGAGCAAGGAGCCTGGTGCCGTGTGAATGAAGCACTGGAAAAGTTGGGTGAAACAGACAAGTATTTTTCTCTCAGAAAAGAAAAGGGGAAAGCATTTGTTTTTCGCAGAATAAAGAAATTTTATTTATTGAAAAAGCTGTCGACAGCCTGGAGGTCGTCAGAATGGTATAAAATACCCGGTCTTACGCTATGGGGAAGTCTCCGCCTTAAGCTGAATCCTGTTGATATCCTAGTGACAATGGCCGGAAAGCTTGTTAGAAAATCCGGTGGCCCGGGTAAGAAGTTCAAACCGGTGGCATTACCGGCTTCCAGGAGGACTGAAGTTGAAGAAGGCGGACACGAAGGGCTTTTCAGGGATATTCAGATTACCCACAATATCCGTATGCTGGAGGAGTTTTATGCCCTGGGGAATTTTGTCGGTGTAAAGATCGAAGTTCCGTATTGCGATCCCGCTTTGTATGAACTATGTGAGTCCGTTCCTGCCGATTTGAAATTTTACGATGGGGTAGGACGGGGACAGCTGCGTGAGGGGTTAAAAGGAATCCTGACCGAATCGGTTAGGCTGAGGAGTAACAAAACCTCTCCTGAAGGGGACGAAGTAACGGAGTGGACTGAGAACATGTATCGATGCTGTTCTGACCTTTTGCACGAATCCTCACCGGTTTGGAGCTATGTTGACAGGGATGCGTTCATGTACAACAAGCAACTTTTTGAAAGCCGCTCTTTTAGCCTAGATAAGATCTCTTCGCTGTTGACTTCCGTTGGCCAGGTGATCATGCTTTCTGCATGGCTGAAGGTAACCAAACAGTAGTGCTGCTCGAATCATCCGGTAGATAGCCTATTTGTTGACGACAAGCTTACCAGTTACACGGATTGCGCCTGTTGTAATAGCAGGTTCTGCTACTACTTTGTAAGTGTATAATCCGGAGTCAGCATTTTTGACATTCCAATACCACGATTTCGGAAGATTATTGTCGAAATCACTCATCCGGTGCTCATAGACAGCCTGACCCAACGCGTTAAAAATATGGAAAGTAATCGATTGGGTGCCGGCCGGGTACTTCTCCACCGAGAATTTGACAAAGTTGCCGCTGACGGGGTTAGGTGAGGCAATAACCCTAAGGGTATTTTCCTCGGCGACCACACGGAAAAAAACAGTATAACCACCGTCAATGGGGCGATTACCCGATTTGTCGGTTCCGGAAAAAAGAATCTGGTATTCCCCGGGGGCTAACGGACTACCTTTGTATGTGTAGACCAATTCGCGGTTAGAGCTGCCCGTCAACCAGGTCGGATCCAGTAGGATCGGTTTTGTCTCGCAGTTTTCGTCCCAGCAATTGCGAATATAGGCATCCAGAGTTACTGTGGATGGATCCAGTATCCGATCGTCATTGATCGTAAAATCGATTTGAGTCCCCACGGGAATGGAGGATTCATTCGGGATTTCCCGTGAAGTGAAGAGTACTTTGAATCGGGGGGAAATTAAATCCCCTATGGGGTCTGATGGATAGAGTCTTACATCTTTTGCTTTCTCCCAATCAAAAACAAGATCAGACGCATTGTTGGACTTAGAGAATTCTGTTAATTTTTTTTGAGGATCCAGAATGACCTCAAGCCGTTCTAAATCCTTGACGTTCTCCATATCGAACCATAAAGTATCGGCATTTCTCAAATCATTAAGCGTAACGGTTTCCAGTTCCCGTTTGCCGTTTTTGTATTCGAAAGTAACCTTAACTTCTATTTTCTCACCGTTCCGGTACATTCCGCCGTTCACCACCGCGACACCCGCTCTGACTTTTTGAGATTGCCCGATTGATTTGTCTTTCTCCGTTGCCGAAACAAAGATGCTTTGCCTTTCTTCGCTTACAATATAATCTGGTTCTTCGGCTTTTAATAATTTAAGCAAAGGGTCGCCCTGAAGGCATATCTGGTGCAGGCCCGCTGCGTCGTAGGCATTGTATCCCGAACCATTTGCAATTTTTCTGGAGACTGCCAGCAGAGTTTCGCCAATACTAGCGGAGTTGCTTTCCTCATTGAAAAGCGTTTCGTAGAAAGTCTGTATGTGCTTTGCGGAGGAGGAAATGTAGCTGTCGTAAGAATTTGCTATGATGGCGATAGCACCTTTGTTTGGAGTCAAAAGCCAGTCATCGGAGAGAATAGCAGTAGAGTTGCTTAAAAAAATATTTCCTACACCGCAGCCGTTGAAGTACATAACCGGGTATTTATTTTTATTGGCATATCCCCGCGATACGTCTGAAACATACCCGATATCGAGATCAGTAACAAGATAAGAGCCGTGTCCAAAGAAAGTTACCAACCCAATGCCATTGTTGATTTGCGAACTGATATTCACCCGTTGTACAGTTGGGCTGGAAATTGTCTTCACAATGTGAGAGACTGTGCCTGCATAAGAACTATTGGATAAAATAGGGTCTATTCGGGTAAGGATCCCTTTCAGGGTTTGAATCTCCGAAACGTTCTGTCCGCCACTCATGTGGAGCGCATTTTTTCTCCAGGATATGTCGAAGCGCTCGTGCTCATAACTTTTTACCTTTTCCAGGTATCCCAGAATCTGCTCGTTGTTAAATGCGGGCAGCCTGCCCACGGGCATTGCTGCTACATCTGCATGGTTGCCGGCCAGACCTGCAATGAGCAGGTTATCGGATCCTGGGTCTCCGAATGTGGGAACTTCATTGACCAGCTCCGGTACGACTCTCAACGGATAGCTCGTGTTTCTGCCGATAAGAAACAACCCTTTACGTTCTGCACTTTTATTTTCAAGCACATATTTCATGAAGTTCCTGATCGCGATCGGGCTGGGCTCACCATAGTTGAACAAATCATAAATGTCCCGAATGTTCATGACTAAGGTTTTGTGACTTCCACCGCTCGAAGACGACCGGTATTCGGCATAGGCCGTCGCTCCCTCAATCAGCGGTGAGCTTGTGACGATAAAATAATCGTATTTGGCTTTGTTAATAGGGCCAATAGCAGGTTTCGACTGTTCGTCAAATGTGTAAACCGGCCCTAAATTTACCTCGGATATCAATGTCTTCGGGATGTTTTGGTAGCCTTCCGGATTTGCTACGAAGATTTTAAGCGCTTTTTTGTCAATTGCTGTTACCTGAAACTCAATACTACCGCTTTTTTGTACCGGGCTTATCTGGATGGGGGCATCCGGGTTAGTAACATCAAAAGCCAGGGAAGCCGGCTTAGTTCCCGAAACTTCAATTCTCCTTGAAAAGGTATCCCGGTACGGAAAAGAAAAGAGCTGGTACCCGGAGCCTGGTAGTTCTGTTCTCTGCGGATAGTCAATTACGTAGTAGGCAATATTGAACCAATCAATAGTGTCTGCCGGACTTGCCGGTACCGAAGCCAGTTTGAGTGTCCCTGCCCCGGAACTACTAAAATCCGAGTTTTCCAGGTCGTAGGTGTCCCTACGGTGTTCAAAGCCTGAAAACGGGTGATTGGAAACGGTCCTGTACTTGCTTTTATCGGGAGAAACCATGGCGAATATGTTATGTGCATATGCACTGGACCCGACCAGGTAGAGCTCCAACGACGGCTTTCGGATCTCGCTCTTCGCCCATCGCTGTAGTTGCAGATCTGAGCGGTAAATCGTATCGGGGGCTATGCTGCGATAGGAAATCAGCCCCGCTAGCCGCTTGCTCATCCAGACATTTCCCGCTTCATAGAAGCTGTTATTAAGGAAACTGGAGAATCTGGTTGATTCGCCAAAAGCTTCCTTATAAGTTTTTACGTCCTTTTGAATATGAAAAGGTTCTACTATACCGCTAAGTTTGCTTCCGTCAACTGTCGGAAGCTTTTTAGGTTTGCTATCCGTTGTGAGAAAATAGACGCCGCGGTCAGCGTATAGGTTGACATACGGATGCTTGCGGGCCGTTTTGGGACGGAAAACCAAGCTATCCGAACTTCCGTCATTGATTACACCATAAAACAGGATTTCCTGGGCATCAGCTTTAATCAACGGAACTTCTTTGCCTCTATGCCACAACTGGAAGGTAGAACTGACGATCGATTGGTATTCCTTTGGTAAATCGCTGATTTTAATTCTCTGGATTCCAGGAGAAGTGACTTCTATTCTCAGGTATTTTTTTGAGTAATTAATCCATTCGTTACCATTAAGACTTTCTTCCCACTGTGCCAATAAGGGAAGGGGAGACCACACCAGTATCAAAAGAATAGCAAACAGGTTCAGCGCCCCAAATCGTCTTTCAGTCATCACACAAAGTTAGGTTTACAAAAGCAGACCCTGGCGGGCCGATAATCGCGGTGTCGCCGCTACCAATATCTTGATAACACACTTGCCGCGCCCGGGTCTCAATACTAAACGTCTTGGGCGTGTAGTATATGACGCCCGGGTACGGATTTTATTTTTTTATGATCTGTTTTCTCATTGTTGACCCGTTTTCTTCAGTCATTTCGACAACATAGACACCGACAGGCAACCCCTTCAGCTCTACCTGTAACCCGCTTCCGGACCGTATTTTCTGACCGGAGATACTGACTAACGTCCATTTTAAGGTGGCTTTCTGGGTAAAGCCGCTCAGGGTGACAGTCTCACTCGCCGGATTCGGATAGAGCTTTACCTCCTTGCCAGTACCAACCATGACCGAGACTATGTTGGAGTTGGTCGCTTTAGCACTTGCTCCCGAAGCTGCAATATCAATTTGTTTGAGCCGGTAGTAATTGATGCCGTCGGCCGGGGTATTATCTGAAAAATAATAGGTGGTTAGCCCTTCACCGTCACCTTTCGCACTGACACTGCCTATTGTTTCGAATTTCTTTCCGTCTAAGCTCCGTTGTATTTCAAAACGATCATTGTCTTTTTCCCAGGTTGTCTCCCACCGTAGCCGGACCGTCAGGTTTTCTGTAAGCGTTGCGGTAAAAGTTGCCAAGTTAACCGGTAATGAGCCGGTATTGGTTTTGAGCAGCTGTAAAGTCGGGTCGCCGTAGATATTGGTTTGATGAAAATGCGCAAGCGCCTGGTCATCAAGCGCCATAACCCTGGCCGCTGGCAGGCCTTCAAACCTGTTCCTGGCGATTTCCTGCCAGGTCCTTCCCAATGGTTTTCGCAAGTTGTCATAGTCAACAAAAAGTTTGCCGTAGAGCCTGATCAGGTAATCCCGGGCGCTGCTTACATAGGCGTCGTAGGAATTGGCAACCATTGCAATAGCACCCCTATCGGCCGTTGTGATCCATTTGGTCGCAAGAGTTAGCACATCATGACTGGTGAAAACATTTCCTATGCCGCAGCCAGTGATGTACATAAAGGGATAAAGACCCGAAGAATTGGTGTATTGGTCAGGCGTATTGAAATTGTAAAAAGGATTGGTGGCATTTCCATGTCCGAAATAACTAAGCACACCGACTCCGTTGTTTATATAATTCTTGAGGTCGTTTACAGCGGGTTGGGTATTTAGTGGAGGATTTGTACCCGAATAGTAGCTGGAATTATCTTTAAAAGTGATCTGCCATGGGTATGAATTGTTGTGCTTTATCTTGGCTTCGGCATCTGTAAAATGTTTTTTAAAGCTCGTAAGCTCTGAATACTCTTTGGTGCCTGAAATTTCCAGGATATTTTTCCGCCAGGCCAGCGCTTCGGCCGCATAACTACTGGATTGAAGCTCATAACTCTTCACCTTGTTGAGATAGTTCGAAACGTCTGTGGAGCTAAATGCCACGAGACGTCCGACCGGTATTGCGGGGATATCCGGATCCGAAAATACGGAATTTGAAAGCTGAGAGACAAGCAAACCGTCAGATCCGGGATCGCCCATAGTAGGTACTTCCGTTGCAAGCTCAGACTTGACACGTATCGGGTGAGAAACGGAATGGCCGATCAAAAAAAGGTTGTGCTCGTTTCGCGTCTCGTCTTTAATCATATAGTCAACGAACCTGCGTATTGCAAGAGGGCTGGGTTCGCCATAATTAAACTGGTTGTAGATATTCCGGGCAGATATGAGCAGGGTCCGGTGGCTCCCGCCTTCTGGTAATCCGCGGTAAGTAGCATACTGCCTGGCGCCGGCAAGAATATTTTTGGAAGTGTTATCGTGGGTTACGATCAATAAATCATAGGCGGCAGGGTTGATCATCTTCCCCTGCAGGTAATTCGGAGAGACATTGGTGAAACTCTCAAGCAGGTCAAAGCTGACCGGGTAAATTTTCTGGCTTCCAACGGTGGTTACGCCGGTGTTTGAAGAGAATGCCTGAAGCCTTAGCTCCGCTCCGGCAACGCGATCAACGTCGAATTGAAGAGTTGATCCGTTCAGTACCGTATTTTCGATTTGCCGCGGGTTATACGGATTGGTGATATCGTACACCAGCGTAGCGGAAGACGCGTTCTCCAGGTTGATTTTCCTCTTTCCGCTCACATTGTTTTTGAAATAGAAAGTTCTGGTGGCAACACCGTTCAGCGTGATTTTCTGAGGGTAGGAGATTGAATAATATGAAAATCCGAAAACATCCCTAACACGATCTGCCGCAGTGGTTCTCAATCCGAAGTATCCGGCTCCATTAGCAGAGATGTGGGTGTTCCTCTGCAGCACGAGATTAGTCACTTTTTTTCCGCTCAGTTTTTGAAGCGTTCCGGATTCCGTAAAGCTGGCTCCGGTGAAAAGGCCGGACTCGGTCGGACTAACGGATACCTGGTACTGGTGATCCCCCAAAACGTCCCTTACTCCGTGAAGCGCATACTCAAGTGTGATGGGGAGGGTTGGGTCTGCCGATAATTCCGTAAGGTTTACTGTTTCCGTAAACTTCTGCGGAATGTCATAAGCTACGCCTGACGGGCTCGCCATTGCGTTTCTGAAACCTGAGCCCGGCGTACTGGCGATAATTGTGAGATAGGCATTAGCCCCCACGAAAAAACTCTGGTTGTAAGGCACGCTTGCATTTTCGGCGCTGTTAAAACCAAAATTTACGAACATATTGGGTAAATAAGGGGTATTGGGATCACTAGCTTTATTGGCTGCATACTGGGTGTAAACTTCGGGAAAAAGCCTTTGCCCATTTGGATCCAGTTTCGAGCTGTTTCGCACGAGGGTTTGCGTATGATAAGACTCGCTGGTAACACCCACGGTCGGCGAACCGTTCAGTTTGGCTATTGCCGCTGGCGTACCGGTCGTAAAAAAGTACGAACTTTCTTCCGAATAGAAGCTCGTGGTTTGATCGAGCCTGCTTTCAGGGCCGGGGCGGAAAAGGAGACCGTCCGAAGCACCGTCATTTTTGACCGCCCAGAACACAACTTCCGTAGGGCTTACCTGTAAAGGTGTAACTTGCTTTCCCCGGTGCCAGATCTGGAAATTGGTTGCCGAAATTCCCGGGACGTTGCCCGTCAGGGATGCAAAGGAGACTTTATAAACACCGTCGGCATTAATTCCGATACGTGCGTAGCTTTTCTGATAATCAATCCACTCATTGCCGTACGGATGGGAAGTCCAGGGAGTCAGATCCGGAGCTTGTGCAAGGAGAACTGACTGTAAATTCGCCAGAAACAGAAGTAGAAGTATTTTCTTCATTTGGATTGAGAGAATGTTTTGTATAGATCGCCGTAGTGATGAGAACCTTTCGGTTTTAGCTGTAAATTGGCAAACAAAGATATAACTTGTCGCTGATAATTAAAGAAAATTCGACCGAAATTGTACGGTGGATACCCCGTTAAACCGAAACCTTAATACCGGGATAATCGTCGGATTTGATTTGGTTAACTATTTTGCCGTGAGCCGTGGAAAGTAGTCGTTCCAATTCGGTGAAAAATAATCGTTAATTCCTGTTTATCAATAAGATGCAAAACTTTAACCGCAGAGATTTTCTGAAAACGGCCGCGGCAGCGGGTGCGCTCTGGCCGGCCCTGATTGAAAAGGCGATGGCTGTCCGGGCCAATTCGGCCACCGGCTCTATCAGAGATGTGCAGCATATCGTAGTCCTCATGCAGGAAAACCGCTCATTTGATCATTATTTCGGTGCCATGCGCGGAGTACGGGGGTTTGGAGACCGCTTTCCCATTCCGTTGGAAAGCGGAGAACGTGTATTTCATCAGTCCGATGGCAAAAGGATCGTCCCGCCTTACCGTGCGCACGGTAAGAAAACCAATGCAGCGCTTATCAACGGTACCCCCCACGATTTCCCGGATATGCAGGCTGCATGGAACCAGGGTAAATACGGTTTCTGGCCTTTGTTCAAGACGCCATTTTCAATGGCCTATTACACCCGGGAAGAAATTCCTTTCCAATACGCGCTTGCCGAATCATTTACGATCTGCGATGCCTACCACTGCTCGGTAGCTACCGGGACGGACCCCAACCGGATTGTTTTCTGGTCCGGATCCAACTTTGATCCGCAAAAACGGGTTGCCGGGATTAATTGTACGGACCGTGATTCGGAGCCGGTCAATTTGCGGTGCTGGGTAGATGGCCAACTACCTGACCCTGGCTATCGTTACCGTGGAAATGCTTTTAACTGGAAGACAATTCCCGACGTTTTGCAAGACGCCGGAATAAGCTGGCGCATTTACCAGGATCCCAATAACAACTGGTCGGGCGCTATGCACGGTTGCCTGGCTTTCAGCAGCTTCCGTGACGCCAGGCCCGGTTCGCCTGTTTATGAGAACGGGATGCGGCATTGGTCGCTGAAGAATTTCCAGGATGACGTCAGCAACGGGACCCTGCCGGTGGTGAGCTGGATACTCCCTTCACAGGAAGAATCCGAGCACCCCGGTGCGCCTTCAAGCCCTTACCGTGGTGCTGATTTTACACACCAGGTGCTTGAAGCACTTGTTTCCAACCCGGAGGTGTGGAGTAAAACAGCATTTTTTCTCACGTTCGACGAGAACGACGGCCTCTTTGATCACATTCCGGCGCCGGCGGTTCCGTCATATAACCTTGACAGCTCGCTGGCTGGTAAATCCACAATCGACCTGGACGGAATGTATTTTGACAATGACAAAGGTACCGACCGCTTTGCCGACCCTTTCGCCAGGGGTGAGGTCGACAAGGACGGAAAGCCCGTGCGAACCAGGATCTACCAGGACACGCGTGACACAATTTCGGGCCGGCTCCGGCCCTGGGGAATGGGGCCGCGTGTACCGATGTACGTTATTTCCCCGTGGAGCAAAGGGGGCTGGGTTAACTCTGAAGTGGCCGATCACACTTCCGTCGGTCAGTTTATCGAGAAACGTTTCGGTGTTGTCATACCGGCTATCAGTCCCTGGCACCGTGCGGTGAGCGGCGACCTGGTATCCGCTTTCAATTTCACCAATCCCAATGACCCCTTGTTTCCACCGATGCCGCCGACTTCGGACTATCACTCGCGGGACGAGGCTTCGAAAAAGCTTCCCAAAGCCGTTGCACCGGATACGCCGGCGCCCCTTTTCCAGGAGCGGGGTGTGCGTTTTTCACGGGCGTTACCTTATGTTTTGAATACGGATTTCGACGTGGAAGGAAACAAGGTGCGGCTGGCATTTGTCAATACCGGGAAAGCCGGTGCAGTTTTTCATGTCTACGATCTTTATCACCTGGACAGGATCCCGCGCCGATATACAGTGGAGGCCGGAAAATCAATTTCCGATTACTGGCTGGCTGCCGAGGATGAAGGCCGGTACAACCTGGAAATATTCGGTCCGAACGGTTTTTTCAGAAAGTATGAAGGGGAACTGGAAACGGCCGGTTTGACTTACAGAGTAGACTATGAAAAAAAGACCGGCGGAATCGGGTTGGAACTGATCAATGGGCTGACAAAGGATATCGGGATTTCGGTTGTGGATGAAACCTATCATCATACCGGTTTTTCAGACAAAACCATCCGAAAGGGGAAGCGGCTCCTTAAAAGCTGGTCGTTATCCGAAAGTGGTTCCTGGTACGACTTTTCGGTTTTGGTGGGTGGCAAGCGTACTTTCAGGTTTGCGGGCAGGGTCGAAACCGGCAAGGATAGCGTGAGCGACCCCGCTATGGGCGCCGGATAAAGTCGCGTTCCGGAAGGGCAAATGCCAGATAGCGGTCTCCTGACCTGGTTTTTAGCTTACCACCGCCACAAGCAATAACGATGTACTGCCTGTTGTTAACGACATAGGTGCTGGGCGACGCATACCCGGCAGCAGGCAACGGGGCCTCCCATAGGATTTTTCCCGTATCCTTGTCGAACGCCCGTATTTTCTCATCACGGCTGGCGGCAATGACCACCAGGCCTCCGCCTGTGACCAGCGGGCCGCCATAATTGTCGGTACCGGTAGGAGCGATGCCTCGGGCGGTAAGCTCCGGATATTCGCCCAGCGGCACCTGCCATTTCTTTTTCCCGCTGTTGAGGTTCAAAGCGGTCAGGGTTCCCCAGGGGGGCGTGCTTACCGGGTAACCGTTGCGGTCATACCAACGGTTGTAGCCCAGGTGCTGATAGGGGACCACATTTTTGGCCGTAATCTCCACGTCTTTTTCGGGTTCTTTTTGCAGCAGGAAATCGACAATGGCATCTCTTTCCGTTTTCGAAATATGCGAGAAAGAAGGCATCATGCCTTTCCCTGTGGCAAGCACCTGCATAATTTCTGATCTTGTCCGGTGTTTCCCTATGTCGGCCAGACCTGGGAAAGAACCGTCGTGGCTTCCTTTTTTATCGGCGCCGTGGCACGACGAACAATAGAGCGCATAAGGTTTACTGGTTTGCCGGTCTGATGCCTCGCTTCGTTTTTTTAAGGTCATGTGAACGGGGATTTCCTTCGCCGGGATATACAGGATTCCTTCCGGGTCTGCGCCGGCTCCACCCCATTGTGCCCCGCCGTCAGTACCGGGAAAGTATATGGTGGTACGCTCGCTTAAGGGAATATAAGGCGTGCCGGTACGGGCCTCGCGCAGCATTTTTGAAAGTGAATCCCGGTCGGCCACCCAGGGATTGAAGTCTTTTTCAAGAAACGCTTGCCGTGTGAATGGTTCGGGTAGTTCCGGAATGGGTTGGGTAGGGCTTGGAACCTCTCCCGGAATGCCGTCCTGCGGGAAGCTGGTTTCGCGGATCGGGAAGACGGGTTTACCGCTCTCACGCTCGAAGACGAAGGTATGTCCCTGTTTGGTAATCTGCGCCACCACATCCAGCTTTTTTCCCCGGCGGGTAATGGTCAGCAAATTGGGGGGCGCGGGCGGGTCCCGGTCCCAGATGTCGTGGTGTACAAGCTGATAATGCCAGATTTTTTTCCCGGTATTGGCATCCAGCGCAATCAGGCAATTGGCATACAGGTTATTGCCTTTCCTGTTTACCCCGTAAAAATCGTGGGCAGCGGATCCGGTGGGAGCATACAGAATTCCTCTTTTCCGGTCAATCGCCATTCCCATCCAGTTGTTGGCGCCGCCGAGCCTGCTTCTGGGTTCGCCGGGTTGCCAGGAACGGTAAGCCGGATCGCCGCGCTCGGGAATTGTCTTGAAAGTCCACACCAGCGCCCCGGTTTCGGTGCTGTACGCCCTTATGTCGCCCAGCAAGGCAGTTTCGTTTTCGGATACCCGCACACCTGTGATCAACAGGTTGTTGAAAATGGTGGCCGGTGTGTTGGCGGATACATAGTGATCCGCGCCAGGCCGCTCGAGTCCTTTCCTCAGGTCAATTCTGCCCTGCTCTCCGAAACCCGCTACCAGCCGACCAGTTTTGGCGTCAAGGGCATAAATCCACTTGCCGGCACCGAAAAAAATCCTCTCCTCGTTACCGTTTGCCCAATACGACAGGCCGCGGCTGGTAGTACCCCCATTGTCGGTGAGCGAGGTTTTCCATTTTTCCTGGCCGGTGGCAGCATCCAGCGCGAACGCCTGGGTATCTGCAGAAACCCCGTACAGTATGCCGCCTATGACAATGGGATTGCATTGCATTTGCGTCCGGTTTTGTGCCGTATCTGCGCCACCGGAAGCGTAGGACCAGGCCACCTGCAATTGGTTGACGTTGTTTTTGTTGATCTGACTGACCGGTGAATAATGGTTGCGATTACCGTCGCCGTTGTACTCTTTCCAGTCGTGGTCGGACGAAAAAATCGAAAGCAGGAAACAGAGAATCAGGATGCCTGTGAGTTTCATAGCAGCATTAAGACGGGCAACAGGTCACTACTCTTTCGGGTAAAAGCAGTACGGGCACGGAATCTATTCCCTGCCGGCGAAAAAGCCGGGGTAGGGGAAGGCTGACAGGGGGGGCTTTGTTGTTGAAAAATCCTGTTTTTACAGGATTGATGAGCGTTTGCCAGCCGGCTAGCTTTGCTGGCAAATACATCCTTTAAAAATCATTACCTTAAAAACGATGAAAAAGATACTTTTCTTAGCGCTCATCCTGATGTCGCTTGCCGGTTGTAAGAAAGACAAAGACAATCCTGCCCCGGAGCTGAGCGCAAGGATTGCCGGCACGTACAAAGCGATCAAACTGACCTATGGCGGAATCGATATTCCGCTGACGGCTGCTTCGCAAAGCGAATTGACGATTACTGTTGACAAGTCGGGAGCCGATGCGATTACCGGTAAAATCAAGATCAAGCTCGAGGGACAGGTAACAGAAGACACGTTCGGACCTTTGAACCTCAAAGACTCCGGCGATGGCGGGGTAGACATTTACGAAAGCAGCCAGAAGGTGGGCAATATCAGCAAAACCCACCTGATGAATATTACTTCGGAAGAAGACGGTGTGGAAATGAACATCATTGCCCAGCGACAATAGTACGCCGACAACTACATCCTCAGATTGCCGGGAGAGAACTTCTCACCCGGCAATTGGTGTATACAATGTTTTTTTGAAAAGCTGAGATCCGGCGACCCGGGCGGCTCAGGAAAGTAAATCGAGCACCGGTTCACCCTTACCGTCAGGGGTGGTATAAAAAGGCCTTTTCTCTACTTCGTATTGGGTGTCGGGTGGAATCCCGAGCGCGTGGTAGATGGTTTGGTGTACCTGTTCAATTTTGACCGGGTTTTCTATGGTTTTACAGGGACGTTCGTCTGCGGTTTTACCGTAGACAAACCCGCGTTTGATCCCGCCGCCAAACATCAGCATGGAACACCCGTCGGTAAAATGGCGGTGCATGCCGTAAAATTTCATGTCCGTCAGAATATCGGGTTGGTTCACCTGCTCCTGTACTTTGGCATCGGGCCGGCCCTCCACCATCATATCGCGGCTGAATTCACTGGCCAGTACGATCAGCGTCCGGTCCAGGTGTCCGCTTTGGTCCAGGTCCCTGATGAGCTGGGCGACGGGCCTGTCAATCATTTCTTTCATGCCTTTCAGCCGCGTATGACCGTTTTCGTGGGTATCCCATCCCTTGAAGGGTTCGTATTCGGTCGTTACGCTTATGAACCGCGCTCCCTGTTCGGTAAGGCGTTTTGCCAGCAGGCAGCCCAGCCCGAAACGGCCCGTATTATAGATGTCGTAAGACGCCTTAGGCTCGGAACTGAGGTCAAAGGCCTTTGATTCAGGAGAATTGAGCAGCATATAAGCCTGTTCCATTGACCTTCGCAGCGATTCTTTCTGGTAATCGCTGGTGTATTCTGCTGCAGGCCCTTTTGCAATCAGGTCATTGTATAGCTGGTTACGGCGTTCAAATCGTTTGGCGTCCATTCCTACCGGTGGTCGGACGCTTTCCAGTCCCTGGCTTGGGTCCGGAATCAGGAAGGGGCCGAATTCGTTGCCCAGGAACCCTGCAGTATGAAAGGCTTTCAGCTCCTCGGCTTCACCGACGGTAAAGCGCTGGCCGATATTGACGAATGCCGGTATTACCGGGTTTTTGGGGCCCAGCTCCTTGGCAATCCATGAACCCAGGTGCGGGGCTGCCACGGTCTGCGGCGGTTCGTAACAGGTATGCCAGTGGTACTGGTGCCGCGAATGAAGGATGTGCCCCATATCGGCAGCGACATAAGACCTGATAAGCGTTCCCTTGTCCATCACCGACCCGATCGATTCCAGCCCCTCCGAGAACCGGATGTCGTCAAGTACGGTCGGCACGGCTTTGAAAGTGCTGAGTACCCGGTTGCCTTCCATATCCTTTTCGAAAGGCGTATAGCGTTTGGGGTCAAAGGTTTCGGTATGTGCCATTCCTCCGGCCATCCACAGCAGAATGACCGTGTCGGCAGTCGAATTGGTTCCCGCTTTCCTGTTACAACCGGTCAGGAGCGCCGGGATGGGGGCGCCTGCCGCGAGTGCCGCCAGCGTAGCGGCGCTTGTATTTTTTAAGAAACTTCTGCGATCCATCCTTTCTTGTTCACGCTTTTGAGCTTGAATATAAGCTAATTACAGGATTAATTGAAATTCCGGCGACAGGGCAATGGCCCAAACCAGGTCTTGTATGCCTGCTTCATCGGGGACTTTCCCAAGTGCTTTTTCGGCAGCTTCCAGCTCCCTTTTTTCAGGTAGTCGACCGTAGGCTTTCAGGTACAATTCATTGATAAGCCCGTCGGAGGTCGGATAGCGCCTTTTCCATTCTTTCGATCCGGCTTTGAGCGTTTCATAAAACGTGGTGCCATTGGTCAGCTCCAGGGCCTGCAGCAGGTTGGCCTGGGTCATACGGCTGGTGCTGACGGTTTCGCGGTTGGGGCGTCCCAAAGCAGTCATAAACCTGTCGTTGATGACCAATGAAGCGCGCGGGAAGGGCATCTTTTTTCTGATGTCTTCGGGCAGGCGCTTCAAAGCCATCGCCGAATCCGGGTAAACGGGGTGGAAAGTCAGGCTGATGGCATCGGCGAATTGTTCGGCGCTGAGGCGCCTTCTCACCATCCCGGTGAACTTAAAGTTTTCGGCGACCAGTTTGCCGGCGTCATCAATTGAAACCGAAGGCATCTGGTAGGTCTTTGAAGTCATGATCTGGAAAAGCAGGCGCCGGGTATCGTAGCCGTTCTCCGCAAAATCGTAAGCAAGCCAGTCGAGAAGGTCCTCGCTCCAGGGAAGGTTGTCCATAACATCCACGGGTTCTACAATACCTCTTCCCATAAGTTGTGCCCACATCCGGTTGACAAGGGTACGGTAGAGACGGCCGTCTTTGGGTTGCGTCAAAAACTCCGCAAGTTCCTTAAGCCTTTGGTCGGGCCGGGCATCGGCGCTGATCTCTCCCAGCTCTGAAAACAGCATTTTGCTTTTCGCCATTTTCCCGGTGGGCTGGTCGCAGCGATGAATTTCGAGCGTAGAGTCTGCAAATATGTTGGCAAAACCGTAGGCGTCTTCGAGCTTCCAGTCCGAGATGAAGCTGTCGTGGCAGGAGGCGCATTTCAGGTTCAGGCCGAGGAAAACCTGGGCCACATTTTGAGCAGCCTGCATCTGCGTGCTTTGGCTGGAATTAATGGTACCGCGCCATTTGATGCCCTTGATAAAGCCTTCCGAAGCTTTTTCCGGGCTAATCAGTTCCTTCACGAACCAGTTGTAGGGCTTATTGTCCCGCAGCGAGGCGTAGAGCCACCGGGTGATATCGAACCTGCCGCCGGTGATGTAGCCCGTGCCTGAGTAGTCGTTGCGTAGTACATCATTCCAGAACGTCAGCCAATGCTGGGCGTAGTCATCATCCCGTTTCAGGAGTGTTTTTACGAGTACTTCCCGTTTGTCAGGTGCGGTCGAAGCCTCGAATTCAGCGATTGCTTCCGGGGTGGGCAAGAGGCCGATAGCGTCGAGGTAGACCCGCCGGATGTAGGTTTTGTCGTCTACCAGCTCGGGCCATTTGACCTGGTGGGTATTAAAATAGGCGTTTACAAACCGGTCTATAGGCGTGGTAAACCCGGCGGTCGCGTCGGGGATCTTCGGCAGTCTCGGCTCCAGCGCCGCCACCCTGTAGATACTTTTCTCCTTTCCTTCCGGCCAGGGAGCACCGCGGTCGATCCACAGTTTCAGGACGTTAATTTCGTCGCCCGAAAGCAGCTTGCCTTTGGAAGGCATGATTTCCTTGTGTCCGGCGGGCAGGGTGATGCGCCGGATCAGTTCGCTTTTTCCGGACTTGCCGGGCACAACCACGGGCCCGTTTTCGCCGCCGGCGAAAACGGCATCCTTGCTGTCTAACCGCAATCCTCCTTTTTTCTTGGCCTCGCCGTGGCAGTTGTAGCAGTTATGCGCCAGGATGGTCCTTACCTGCAGGTTCAGATCCTCTACCTGCTGCGGTGTCAGTGTTTCGCCGAATGCTGCGAGCGAAATTGGAACGGTTGCAGCATTTTCCTGGTTGCTTGCCCGGTTAAAGGGGAGCACACCGGAAATATAGTCTTCGCCATGCGTCAATGTCGCGCCGTAATGCCCGGCTACGGTCACGCCCCCAACTGTAAGTGCGAGCAGGGCCCGGTAAAGCGAGACGTTCCTTTTTGTAAAGCCCCATAGCGAAGCGGCTGAAAGTCCGAAAGTCGCGATACCGGTCCACCGGTGGATTTCGAGCCGGAGACCCTCCGACTCTTCCTGCCCGGCCAGCATCCAGCCGAATATTACCGCCAGGAGAGCGCTCAAAGTGCCTGCCCATAGTAAAACGTTCAAAGCGGGCCGGTAAGGATTTTCGCGTTTTTTTAAGGCCAGCAGCTCCAGCAGAAGTGCTGCGCAGAGTAATCCAATCGGGAAATGAACGACGAGCGGGTGGAGTCTGCCCAGGAGTTGCCAAAGCCAGAAAGGATCCGATGGTGTCATAATGTCAATTAAAGCCGGGTTGGTTAAATTTTTGCCGGTCAAGATAGGGAGAAAATCGGTTTTGTCTAAATCTTTGCGGTCTAAAATCCTATCCTTCTCGTTGGCCGGTGTTCCAAAAAAAAAACGGCCACCGGAATGCAGTGGCTGTTTTTAGAGGAAGAATTTATTGGTAAGGGACTATTGTTCGAGCGCAAAATTGACGGGCAATGTAAAACGGACCCTTACCGGTTTTCCCGCCTGTTTACCGGCCCGCCACGGTGGCATGAGCTTTACTACCCGCGTAGCCTCTTCGTCACAGCCGAACCCGATCCCTTTTACCACGGATACCTCCGCTATCCGGCCGTCGGGCATTACGGTAAATTGCATAAAGACGCGCCCCTGAATACCGGCCCTGACTGCGGCGGGCGGGTATTTAATGTGTTTGCTCAGGAATTTACTGAGGGCTGCCTGCCCGCCTTCAAATTCGGGTTGTTGCTCCGCTGCTATGAATGTATGGTTGTCTACCGTTGTTTCGGCGCCGATTGCTTCGCCTTTTCCTTTGGAGGCGAATTCTGCAGGAGGGAGAATAACGTCTTCGAGATTTTCGCCCTCGACATCCCGGGAAGAAATCTGCGCCTTCTGCAAGTCCTCGATGGCCGGCGGGGGGCTTTCCTCTACGGGATTGGTGACGACTTCCGGCGGTAAAAAACGGATTTGCTTCTGTACCGGCGCCTTTTCTGCCGGCGGAGGCAGCACGATCTCCGGTTCTTTCCTGGTTTCTGTGTTGATGGTAGTGAATTCACCTGCAACGAAGATATCATCTTTCTTTTCCTGCGCAAACCTGGACATAAACCTGGGGAGGTAGGCGAGCAGGCAGAAAAGCAAAATGCCTGCAACCAGTCCTTTTTGCACATTTCGCGCATAACCGACCCGTAATGCATAGGCGCCGTACATTTTGTTACGACCCTCAAAAACAATTTCGTCAAGTGAAGTATTCATGGCCAACAGATTTTGATGTTCCTGGTTCAAAGCATGTACTAAAGCCGGTGTAACCTCCTTGCTGACTGCCTGCAGCGCATGGGTTACCGTGTCGCCTTCCCACATTTTCTCTTCTGCTTCACAGGCCAGATGGTCCAGTAGCTCAGGAAGCAGTGAAAGGTCTGTATGGGCGTCGGAAAGCAGACGCCTGAGTGATTCAATCCCCTGGTCAGATAGCCGTTTCATCGGACAACACTTTAAGTGGCGGCAGGTTGGGGCACATTCAGCAAGCGCTGCAGTGCGTCCAGGAACCTTCCGAGTTCAATGGTCTTTTCCCTGGCAACTTCGGTGCCCTGCTCGGTAAGCGAGTAGTACTTTCTGAGCCTGCCGTCTACTTCCATAGATTCGGTAAGCAGTATTCCTTCCTGTTCGAGTTTATGCAGGACCGGGTAAAGTGCGCCGAATGTGAGCGAGATCTCACCTTCGGTCTGGTCTTTTACGGCCTGTGTAATCTCATAGCCGTACATACGCCTTTTCTCTGCAAGCAGATTGAGGACGATGGTTTTCAAGGTGCCGCGTAAATATTCGCTGTTGCTGACGTTGTTCTCCATGTTGGATTATGTTTCTGAAACAAATATATATAAGATTTTTATATATACAACTATTGTTATGAATATTTAATTATAAAAATGGATCTGATACATAAATTCATAATGTTGGGGGCAGAGATGGAGTAAACCAGTGTATTCTGACGATTGAACAGGTAGTTGTGAACGTGAATTTTTGACGGCGGTTCAATTGCTGAATTACCAATTCGTATATTCGCTTCGGATCAAAAAGCCGGAATTATGCTTCAGGATACGAAGTGGTTGCTGGTGCTGGAAGTGCTTTATGGCGCGATAGGGATCGTGGCGGTCGTAAGGATAATTTATGACACCCGATCGGTTTCCAAAACGCTGGCGTATTTGCTGTTGGTCGTATTTGTGCCCATACTGGGTGCGATCTTCTATTTTTCGTTCGGGGTCAACTACCGGAAGCGCAAGATGTACACGAAAAAGCTGAAGATGGATGACGCCACAAAGGCACAGCTTCAGCGCGAGTTTGCCGGCTACGGAGAGCAGGTGTGGGAGAAAAAATACCCGCTGCTGAAACGGCATGGCGGATTGGTCAGGCTGTTGTCAAGCGACCGTGTCGGGAGATCGTTGCTGTCAGAAAACCAGGAGGTAAAAATTCTTCAAAACGGAGAGGAATTGTTTCCTCGCCTGATCGAGGAAATGAAAAAGGCGCAACATCATATCCACATCGAGTTTTACATATTTGAGGATGACGAGATCGGCAGGACCATCAGGGATGTGATGATTGCGAAGGCGAAAGAAGGGGTCGAGGTACGTTTTATTTATGATGATTTCGGCAGCCTCAGTATCAGGCGTTCATTTGTCCGGGAGCTGCGGGAGAATGGTGTGGAGGCCTATCCTTTCAACCGGATCAGGATCATAGGCCTTGCCAATCGTCTTAATTACCGGAACCACAGGAAAATAGTGGTCATTGATGGGGTTACTTCCTTTGTGGGCGGGATCAATGTTTCCGATAAATACATTAATACCGACAAGGGCGGACTGTATTGGCGCGACACGCACATGATGATCAAGGGCTTGTCGACTTTTACACTGCAGCAGATTTTCCTGACGGACTGGAATTTTTGCTCAAAAAACAATATACGGGTAGAGCAAAAGTATTTCCCCCTTGAAAAACATAGTGCTTCGGGGGGAAACCTGGTGCAGATCGTGGCGAGCGGGCCGGATTCGGAATTGCCCGGGATTCTCTTCTCCATTATGCAGGCTGTGAACCAGGCCGAAAAGGAAATTTTTATCGTAACGCCCTACTATATCCCCGATGCCAGCCTCCAGGAAGCGCTCGTTATTGCTGCTCTCCGCGGAGTTGAAGTGAAGCTGCTTGTCCCGGAAAAGGGAGATTCTTTTACGGTCAGTATAGCCTCGCATTCCTATTTTGACGAGCTTCTAAGCGCAGGGGTCCGGATTTATCTCTATCAGAAGGGCTTCATACATGCAAAGACCTTTGTCATTGATCGCGTGGTAGCGTCAGTAGGAACCGCGAATATGGATACCCGGAGCTTTGACCTTAATTTTGAAGTCACCGCCATTGTCTACGATGAAAAAGTTGCGGAAGAAATGGCCCGGCAATTTTTTGAGGATCTCGGGAACTCGCGCGAGCTTCACAAGCGAAGCTGGGGGAAACGCCCCTGGTGGAAGATCTTTGCAGAAAGACTCGTCCGGCTTGTATCACCTATGTTGTAAAAATAAAACCACCCACCCAGCCTTTTGTATATGTTACAGAATTTGTCCCGCATGTTATTGTCCTTTTTATTCGCGTGCGGCTGCGTTGCAGCCTTTGCCCAACAGCCTGTAAAAATAATGCCTATGGGTGACTCCAATACCAGGGGTACCATGTCGGAGCCGCCGGGAGGCTACCGGCTGCCGCTGCAGCAGCTGCTCGACAGCGCGGGCATAAAGTACGACTTCGTAGGAAGCCAGACCCGGCATTCCGATGGAATGAAAGACCCTGAACACGAGGGATTCGGCGGCTGGCGCGTACATCAGATCCTCGAGGGGCGGGAAGAGAAGTCCCTTGGGCTGAAAAGTTTAGGTACAGACCAGGTAATGGACCGGTACGAGCCTGATGTGGTGCTGGTAATGGCCGGGATCAATGACGTTTTCAGGGGTGATAAAGCAGAGAAAATCGTCACCGATATGCGCGATCTGTTGGTGGCATTGTTTTATAAAAAGCCGGATGTGAAAATCCTGCTGGGTAATTTATTGCCGGTCAGCAGCGCAAGGGTTGCTTCGGGCGAGGTAAAACAGGACTTTATTGTCCAGACCAGGCGATACAATGAGCAGATACCGGCGGTAGTAGACGCACTGAAAAAACTGAACTACCGGATTGAGCTGGTTGACATCCATTCGGTGGTCGATGAAACTGAATTGGTAGACGATGTGCATCCCAACTCCAAGGCGATGTCTAAAATGGGCCGGGCGTGGTTTGAGGCATTTATGAAAAGTGGTTTTTGGAAATAGAGCGCAGTTGAATGGGTTAAATTTGTGAAATTCTTTTATATTGCATAATAATTCTTATTTCACGTAGCCGATCAATCATGAAGAACTCCCGTCGTCATTTCTTACAAAGCATCGCTGCCTCAGCATTTGCTTTTCCTGTATGGTCGGCCGCTGAAGGGGCGCCGTATGGGGCGGCCGGTTCGCAGGAGCGGGTGCTGCGGGTAGCGCTGCTCGGGCTTGGCGGCTATGCGAAGCGTGTGGCTGAAGCGATCAAAGACTGTAAACGAGTAAAAATAACAGGCCTGATCAGCGGCACCCCCGATAAACTGAAAAGTTGGGGGAGTTTGTACGGGGTGCCGGAAAACAGTCGTTACAATTACGAGAATTTTGACCGCGTAGGGGACAACCCCGATATTGACGCTGTTTATATTATCACGCCCAATGCGCTGCACAAAGAACAGGCGATTCGCGTTGCCAGGGCCAAAAAGCATGTGATTTGCGAGAAGCCGATGGCATTGAACGCGAAGGAGGGTGAGGAAATGATTGCTGCCTGCAAAGCGGCCGGTGTGCAGTTGCTGGTGGGCTACCGGCTGCATTTCGAAAATAAAACGACTGCGATTATCCGGATGCGCCAGGAGGGGGAATTTGGCAGAATCCGTTTTTTCCAGGGATTAAGCGGGTTCAAAATCGGCGACCCCAGCCAGTGGCGCATGCAGAAAAAGCTCGCCGGCGGCGGAGCATTGATGGATATCGGTATATATGCCGTTAACGGCGCGCGCTATATGGTGGGCGAGGAGCCGATATGGGTTACCGCCCAGGAAACGAAGACCGACCCGGAGCGTTTTAAGGAGGGAGTTGACGAAACAATACAATTCCAGCTGGGGTTTCCCGGTGGCGCAGTGGCCTCTTGTCTCTCTACCTACAACATGAGTTACCTGGACCGTTTTTTCCTGAACGGCGAAAAAGGTTTTGCGGAAATGCAGCCTTCTACCGGCTATGGTCCGCTGAAGGCACGTACGCACAAAGGTGAGCTTGATATTCCCCATGTTACGCACCAGACGCTCCAGATGGATGGAATGGCTGCGCTTTTGCTCGACGGGAAGAAACCCCTTGTGCCGGTAGACGGCGAAGAGGGGCTGAAGGACCTGAAAATCCTGGATGCTATTTATGCGGCCTGCGCCAGCGGCAAAAAGCAAATGCTGAAGCTTTGAAGAGACGCTCCCCGGGCAGGCTTCCCGCTCAAGTATTACTTCATTTCGTGTTCCGGGCAATCGACCCGTAGCGCAGTCACGTGCAGGTTTTCATTGAGCAGCCTGCAAAAATGCTTCTGCCCATTCCCTGATGATTGGTAGTAAGCGCAGGTCGTGCACATTCTTTGAATGGTAATTACTTCTGATTGGTTTAGATGCCTGATGATATCGAGTAAGCTCAAGAGCAGGTTTTCTTTGTCGTCGGGAGCCAGTCTGTCAATCGGGGTGCGGATTTCCCGCGTAAAAAATGAGGTTTTGTCAGCAAGCTCTCTTCCTTTTTCGGTCAGGTTAATCGTATAGCTTCTGGTGTCCGGCTGCTCCTGTTCCTTGGCAACCAGTTTTTTTTGCTCCAGGGTCTTGACAGTTTCGCTGATAGTGGCTTTGGTCATATTGAACTCCTCCGCCAGGTAGCTGACTTTTCTTTTTTCACGACTGTGGTAAAGCAGAAAAATCAGCACCTGCACCTGAATCGGACTCAACGCGAAAGCTTTGCTTTCCTGCCAGAGCAAAACACGGAAAGCCTGGGCAATCCGCTCCAGGGAAGCTACGATTTTGCTTTCAGTGCTTGTCGCCTGGTGTGCCAGGTCAAAATCAGATGGTTTCATGCGGCATAAATTTATGCAACATTAGCTGCAATTTTCCATTTCATAGATAGCATAACCTTTTTGGCTGATCTCGTTTTGCCATTGCGGGGTTACTGTTTCGATATGGCAGAACCGGCATTCCCGCGAAGTTAACGGCTGTTTTGATTGCCCTTTCGTTTTCAGGTATTCGTCTCCGTAGGCGTAAATTACTCCGGGGTCTTTCACTTCCCTGGGCGCAATGATATCAAAGTGCATGACGGTTCCGTCCTTCCTGGCTACATAGGTGTCCCAAACTGCTACCTGCATCTTACTATTGTTTTTGTTATAAGAATAAAATGCCCCACAATGTTAGTTATCCTAATTATGTAGGGCAAATTTTTTTAACCTCTGACGTCGGCAAGGGATGCGCCGAAATTGATGTGCAGCACATTCCCATTGTGTGTCACCAGGGCGGGGACAGACTTTACTCCGGCCTTTTCGGCTTCTTCAATCCTGTTTCGGTCCTGGCCAATGTGGACTACTTCTACCTGGTCTGCGCCGACCAGGTTAACGATGTCGTGTTCTGCACTGAGGCAAACGGGGCATCCCGCATGGTAGAAAACTGATTTTGCCATTTTACTGATGGTTTAATTGTGAGTGAATACTATGATGTTGTAAATATAGTTAGTTATCCTAACTAAAAAAGGATTTCCGAAAATTTTAATGGTTCTGCGGGGGGTGGGTATTACCATTGATAACAGCCTGGGGGCACTCCGACCGGAGGGTGTCGGCGGGATGGTCATCCAGAGCGCAACGCAGTGGAGTCGAAGGATCTCCTGTAGTTAAAGTGTATTGAAAACGGGATTGGGTCCGGGGAGCGGGAGATCCCTCCACTGCGGTCGGGATGACCCTCCGGTTGGTGCGGCTCCAAACCTGTTGTTGTCAATGGTAGCGCATCTGCCGGACGGTCATCCTGAATGGAACGCAGTGGAACTGAAGGATCTCCTGTTGCAAGAAAAAAGGTCCTCTGAAAGGGATTAGGTGCAGGGAGCGGGAGATCCCTCCGCTGCGGTCGGGATGACCCTCCGGTTGGAGCGGCTCCAAACCTGTTGTTGTCAATGGTAGCGCATCTTCCGGATGGTCATCCTGAATGGAACGCGGTGGAACTGAAGGATCTCCTGTTATAAAAAAGCCCTCTGAAAGGGATTGGGTACTGGGACCGGGAGATCCCTCCACTGGTCGGGATGACCCTCCGGTGGGAGCGGCGCCATCCATCGTGTTGTCTATGGTAGCGCCTCTGCCGGATGGTCATCCTGAATGGAACGCAGTGGAGTCGAAGGATCTCCTGTTGCTATAAAAAGTACTCTGAAAGGGATTGGGTACGGGGAGCGGGAGATCCCTCCACTGCGGTCGGGATGACCGTCCGGTCGGAGCGGCTCCAAACCTGTTGTCGTCAATGGTAGCGCATCTGCCGGATGGTCATCCTGAATGGAACGCAGTGGAACTGAAGGATCTCCTGTTGCTATAAAAAGTCCTCTGAAAGGGATTGGATGCGGGGAGCAGGAGATCCCTCCACTGCGGTCGGGATGACCCTCCGGTTGGTGCGGCCTCAAACCTGTTGTTGTCAATGGTAGCGCATCTGCCGGATGGTCATCCTGAATGGAACGCAGTGGAACTGAAGGATCTCCTGTTGGTACTAAAAAGCCCTCTGAAAGGGACTAGGTGCAGGGAGCGGGAGATCCCTCCACTGCGGTCGGGATGACCCTCCGGTTGGTGCGGCGCCAAACCTATTGTTGTCAATCTCTCACAGGCGGGTCGAAAATACAATCATAGGAAAGTACAAAGACGGTTACCGAACGGTCTTACCGGAATTTTGCTGGCACGATTTTGGCGGAGTAGCTAACAGTATTTACCAAATATTTGTCTTATGAAGATCGTAGTTTCTTTGTGTATTGCCGGCGGCGTAATGGCTGCCTGTCACAGCAACACGGGTAAAGAGGCTGAATTATTGAGCGCAAAACAGGCTACAATTGACTCAATGAAGATTGAGATGGCTAAAATGGCCGTAATAGACTCTATGCGGACCGTAATGGCAGAAAGAGAGGCGCAGCGGAATATTGAGGAGCCGGACCGGCATAACGGGGAAGAAAACCGACAAGATGTAGCGGTTGTCAACACTCCTTCCCAACCGGCGCGCAGGAAATGGAACCATACCGCAAAAGGCGCCGTAGTGGGTGCCGGGACCGGTGCGGTTACCGGAGCGATTATCAACAAGAACCGCGCTGAGGGCGCAATTGTGGGTAGTCTGATCGGCGCCGGCGTAGGCGCCGGAACCGGCGCAATTGTAGATGCACAGAAGAGAAAGAAAGAAGGGAAATAGCCTCCCGTTTCGTTAAGAAATCCTATACCACACTGTAATTGCCAGGCACATCGGAACTGATTTGCCTGGCTTTTTTTTGGATAGGTGTGAGGTGTGAGTCGTTAGGTGTTAGCCTTGAGCTGTCAGTTTTGAGGTGTTAGCTGCCTGCTTTGAAAACGAGGGCACCTATTACAGGGTGAAGGCTGATCGGTGATTAATACAACGAGAAGGGTAATTGGTGCCATAGTCGTTGCCGGAGGTTGGCTAACTTGTGACGGTTAACAATCACAAAAATAAAGTAGTATTATGAGCTTACAATTGGGAGATACCGCGCCTGATTTTCAGGCTGAAACAACCTTGGGTACAGTTGGTTTTCATCAATACCTGGGCAATAGCTGGGGGCTGCTGCTGTCGCATCCCGCTGATTTTACACCGGTGTGTACCACTGAAATCGGGCGTACGTCGCAGCTTCAGAACGAATTCGACAAACGCAATGTGAAAGTGCTGGTCGTGAGTGTGGACGGGGTGGAGGACCACCATGGCTGGTCCAAAGACATCAATGAGATCCATCAGACCCGCATCGGCTTCCCCTTGATCGCCGACAAGGGCCGGGAGGTCTCCAACCTTTACGGTATGATTCATCCGAAGGCTTCCGGTACCATGACGGTAAGATCCGTTTTTGTGATCGATCCCGATAAGAAAATCAGGCTTACACTGACCTATCCGGCGTCTACGGGACGTAATTTCGACGAAATCCTCCGGGTCATTGATTCGATTCAGCTGGTAGATAACTACAAGGTTGCTACTCCGGCGGATTGGAATCCGGGCGATGATGTCATTATTTCAAATGCGATCTCTACAGAGGATGCAATCGGACAATTTCCCAAAGGAGTAAGGACGGTGAAGTCTTACCTGAGGTATACCCCCAATCCGAAGGACTGATGTCGCCATGGCGTCAATCAACCTAAGGTTACGCCGATAAGAAACTCTCCCGGGGTTTCTTATCGGCGTATTTTGTTGCCGACCCTAATGTGTAATGTTGCATCGGTTTCGCCGGAGCAACCGGGTAGCTTTGCACTAAAATATCTTATGCAATACACGCCTTCTACTATGGTTTTCGCTAACTATTGTGGAAGCCGCGTATACAATAACGGGTATCAAATATTAATACCAACCATCTACCCCACATAATCAAAAATTGATCATGCGGGGGTAGATGGCTTAATCAAAAACATCAGATCGTGTATATAGAAGAGAGAGACCAGCCGTTCGCTCATCTCTTAAATTTACTGCTTTACAATAGTTTTGGAAAATGAAGATCCGTCTATATCCTCCAAATGAATAATATAGATTCCTGAACCCACTTCTCCAAGTTCCACTGTTACCTGTTTCTGGCCTTTTATCGCGCGCCGATATACCTCTTCCCCTGTAATACTTTTAACCCTTAGCATGCCGTCTTTTATCGTGCGAGTCTCCACTGTCACAGCCCTGTCAGTTGGATTAGGAAAGACTATGGCTTCTTTGAGCGGCAATTCGGCCGGCCCGGTTGTTGTTTCATAGGTAACGACCGGCCGCTGATTGTAAGCAATTCTTGCGGGGTAGTGATAGGAACACCCCTCGATAAAAGCTCTGAATGTCGAACCACTTAAAGCCGAGAACCCGTCGATCATTTTTACCTCGTCCCCTGCATGGTAGACAGCTTCTGATCCGGACACCACCTCGTTTAGCGCCACAATGTTATGTACAGCTTGCTTATTATTATCGGCCAATACGACCGTGGGGGCTGTAATAGTGTCATTCAGCGCACAAATGGGTGTAGATTCAACTCCTGTAACAATTAGAGAAAAATCCTGGCCTCCTGCAGGCAGCGTTCCTTTATGGGTTACGGTGATTTCATATGATTGACCTTGGACGGGGTTAGGTATCTCTATTTTTTCGACATTGTCACGGATATTATCCCCCAAGATAGCCGGTCCAAAGAAATTACTACTGTCCAATTTCCAGGGAAAATAAGTCACACCGTCAGAGGTAATACGAATATCCAAATCCCTTACAAGCGTGGGGGTGCTCACATTATTGGGAGTCACGGGGCCAGGCTGATCTGTCCAGCAAATTGTTGCGACCAGCGGTCCGGCTCCGCTATGTACACTTTTACTAAATATCTGCGTATTAAATAGAGTATCTTCCTCTATGATAGATGTATTACCCATTTCGGAGATAGTCTCTGCTGCCTCCCTGGCATTTAATAATCCCCAGCCGAAATTAATATCAGGTCCGGGGTGAGGACCTGCTTCATTCGCGGTATGAATAGCCAATCCCTTTAAAGTCGCAGCTTTCATAAAGGTTGACGGGTATAAATTGGTATAATGCTGTTGTAGTAAGAGAAGTGACCCAGCTACGTTTGGAGATGCCATTGAAGTGCCATATAAATTTCGGTATTTATAAGTTCCTGAGGTGTTATACGAAGAACGAACCTCCCTCCCCACACCAGCAATATCTGGCTTAATGCGACCATCATCCGACGGTCCTGCACTACTAAATTGAATGCCATTTAGGGTCATAATTTTGACCGACGAAGGTCCCAGGTATTCCGGTAACTTGAAGGTACCTGCCACAGCCAAACCGTTTTTAGTTGCATTATACAGTTTATCAATGGGCCCGCCAGAATTTCCACACGCGAAGACTGCAAGGTGATAGGGAGCTAAAAATTGAATATTGTCATAGGAGACAGCTTGACTGTCATACTCTCCGGATCCTGCAGTGGCTGCCCAGGAATGGTTGGATATCAGAAGTCCATTCATAGCTTCAGTACTTAATTCCGATATTGGATTGCCCCAATCATAGCAATGTGCGTTTCCTTTAAAGGCCATCCCCCTGGAATTTCCGCTGTCAAACTGATCCGATCCGATTAGCGTACCGGTAACGTGGGTTGAATGAGGATCTATACTATAAGGGGAGTCTTTTTGTATAGCCCGATTCTCTAACAGCTCATGACCGGTGGCGACAGCACCCGCATCCCAAACGCCGACAGTCATGCTTTCGCCGTGTAGATTCAGCCCCAAACCTCCTCCTGAGTATAAATAATTTGTTCTCGTGGTGATTCCTGCCCCTAAATTCAGCGTTTCGTAATATATAGGTTGTAAATCTTCAGTTATCCCTCTGAGTTCCCGGATGCCTCCTTCAGTAGTAGTCTCTTTGAGTTTCCAATTATTACGGGCTGCATATTTTAGTGCCTTAGCGTAGTTTTCTTTTTCTCTCGCTTCGGATTCTTTACTCAACCGCAAGAGTTCTCTCACGTTTGTTTTTGACTTGATAACTTCAATCTCCTCCTTGTTTTGAGCATTTAGGCGAAGCAAAGGAAGAAATAAGAATACGGATAAAACGATCGATTTCATTTTTATACAATTATCGGTTCCTTTTATCGTTATCTGTCTCTTTCTACGGAACCCACCACCAATGCCTTCAAGTCCTCTATCTCCTTTTTGAAGCGCTTTTCCTGGTCAATTATATAAAGTGTTAGTTCTTCAATCTTTTCTTGTTGGATCTTTACTATGTTGCCGAGCTCCAGTCCTTCTTCTTCTACAACCCTGGCCGAGGGTACATTCGGAAGGTGCCCGTTTTCTTTTATATATAATTCCACCTCACTAAGCGGCTTCAATACATACCCCTCCTCAAATACATAGTCGGCCCATCCTGTTCTGACTCTAATCTCCTCTGCAAGAATGCCTCCTTTCACAAACAACTTATAGCTATTCAGATTTGTGCTGCCAAGAGTAGATGGAAAGTTGGAAGTGGCAACACCAACCTGTCCATTGAATACCAATTTATTTGAATCAAACTCACCATAAATTAACGGTGTGCTAGTTGAGTTATTCGAAATATATAATCGATTACTTCCGAGTTCATTATATCCAGCTGCTGTACCTATAAATATATTTTTTGAGCCATTTACATTGTTAAAGCCAGCCTGATAGCCGATAACAATGTTGGCTATGCCTGAAGCGTTCTGGTATCCTGAGAATCCTCCTAAAAAAACATTATACATTCCTGTAGTATTCCAGGTTCCGGCAATATGACCGACAAAAGTATTCCATCCTCCGGATGTATTGTTATAACCGGCTTGTGCTCCGACAAATACGTTTCGCTCACCAGTGCTGAGATATCCGGCCCTTGCTCCAAGGTATACATTCCATCTCCCGGTTGTGTTGGAATAACCCGTATTTTCGCCGAAAAAGGTATTTGATTCGCCAGTTGTTATACGTCCGGCATTTTCTCCAAAATATGACCCATTAGTACCAGTTGTTCCAGCGCCAGTTCCGTATGATGTGATTGCCTGTCCGATTGAATGATTAAACATAGCCCCCAGCGAAAGGATTAAGATAGCTACAGCGAACTTTTTTTGAAAAGATTTTATCATCTGATTTAATTAAATATTGATAGTTGTCCTTACTCTGTTATGGCTTTTCGGGATCTGCCAGAATAAATCACTTAATATTCAAAAGGAAGTTTATCAAAAATTGAAAATTTTCTAGCACACCGCTCTAAATAATCTACTAATTAATGACCAATAGAACAAATTCTATCAAATTTATCTCACCTGTAGAACAGGAATTCTAAAATGGGTTTATACCCGGCAATCACTTAGATTAGGAAAAGTCTTTATTTGAAGCATGTATGATAGGGTTTCGTTTGCGCAATAAACGTAAAAATTAATCAGATATCATCCAAACATCTCACAATATATAAAACAACAATAACCTGAAACACCCCTTGGGATGCATATACCGGACTAAACTGAGTCAGTATTCCTTAGCAAATTGAATCACTTTTGGTGTTTAATTTTTAATATTTCGGTCAAACTGAGTCATTATTTATAAATTCTGATCCTGCCATTCCGGCACAATTGAGCCACTCTGTAATAAGATCGTAGAAGCGGATATCGTTTTGCCCGGTCATGTTTTGGGATAAACCTATCGACATGGCCGATACCCAAGACATTGCAGCAGAAACGCATGATGTTACAACAACTACATAAGGGATATCGCGCCAGTGGATTGTTCGTCATTGAATACTTCCCGCAAGTTTATACGCACTTATTACAATCAGCCTGGCCGAAGCAGTGTATTGAATGGATATCGGGTTCACCGGTTCCGATATGAAGCGGTTGCCAACACATTACTTAAAAATATACTGAGTGAAGACCGGACCGAAACCCGAAGCTATATAGCAGGAAAAGGCAAGGGTAGGAGTATTTCCCGGAAGTTTATGGATATTTATGTTTGACCGATCATGACGAGCAGGTTTGCCGGGCCGTGCGGACGCGTACTTAAAATAGAGAAAGCCAACGGCTGCCTTTCCTGCTGCTTTGCTGAAGTGGGAAAAGAAAATGTCCTCTCTCCGGCAAACAACCGTCGCACACCACCCGGCACTCCCAACGCCCGGTTGCGTACTACTCACCACTCACTACTCAAACCTTATACCTATGAAAAAATCCAACCCTGACAGCCGGCGTAAATTCATCCGGCAAAACCTTTTGACCGGCGCCGGTACGGTGCTGGGTATGCACACTGCATCGGCTTTTTTTTCGGAGGCCCGGCGGTTCAATAGCCTTCATGCCCCGCAGGTTCCGGCGACAACTGCCTCGACGGGTGCCCCGCAAGCGCCCCGATGGCCCAAATGGCCCATGTGGAAGGCAGAGGCGGATGAGCCGCCAGTACTCGATGTATTGAGAAGCGGTGTTTGGTCGCGTGCCAAAGTGGTGACCGAATTTGAAGAAACCTGGGCAAAAACCATTGGCGCCAAACGTTGCGTGACCACCGTCAACGGCACCAACGCTATGATCTGTGCACTTACCAACCTGGACGTAGGCGGCGGCGATGAGGTAATAATGCCGCCTTATACCTTTATTGCCACCCCGCAGGCCATCCTGCAAACCGGGGCGATGCCGGTTTTTGTGGATACCGACCGGGAGACCTTCCAGATGGACGTGAGCAAGATAGAGGAGAAAATTACACCCCGTACCCGCGCAATACTTCCTGTGCATATTGCCGGTATTCCCTGCGATATTGAAGGGATCATGAAAATAGCGCGCAAGCACAACCTGGTCGTGGTGGAAGATGCCTGCCAGGCCTGGCTTTCGGAGTTTAATCATAAAAAAGTGGGGACCTTCGGAGATGCGGGGTGCTTTAGCTTCCAGAATTCCAAGAACATCCCTATGGGCGAGGGCGGAGCCATTGTAAGCGATGACGAGGAATTGATAGACCGGTGCTATTCGTATCATAATTTCGGCATTGCGCAGGGGAGTATGGTGGCTAAGCACGGTTCAGGGCTTTCCATGTTCGGCACCAAATTACGCCTCACCGAGTACCAGGCGGCCATCGGGTTGGCTCAATTGAAGCGGTTGGAAGCGCAAACGGACCTCCGTTCCGAAAATGCGGCCTATCTTAAAGCCGGGCTGGAGACTATCCCGGGAATTATCCCTTACAAGGTCCATCAGAAAGTCACCAGGGTTTCCTTCCATCTCTTCCCCTTCCGTTATCAAAAGGAAGCTTTTAAAGGATTGTCGCGGGCAGCATTCTTAAGCGCGCTGGCGGCGGAAGGTGTCCCGTGCTCAAACGGCTATGTGACGCTGAACAACCAGCCATTCCTGGCGAATGCCTTCCAGTCGAAAAATTTCCGGAAGATGTATTCGCCTCAGCAGCTGGATTTTAAAGCATACCTGGAACGGAATCATTGCCCCCAGAACGATATTTTGTGCAATGAGGAGGCCGTATGGTTCACACAGAATATACTGCTTGGCTCCCGCGCCGACATGGACTACATCGTTTCGGCGGTTGCGAAAATTCAGAAAAATGCAGAAACGATCAAAAAGGCTTTCGGAAAATAAAAGATGAGAAAAAAGTTTGTTTTCGGGGTTTTCCTGATAGCAGTTCAACTCCTGGCCGCCCCGCTTTTTGCCCAGCAGAAAAGGGCGGAATCACCAAAAAGGAACAGCGGTCCCCGGCCGGTACCTTTGGCATACGAGATAGCAGCCGATGTGGTGAGCTCGGGTTATGACGGGTCGATGTGCTGGTTTCATCCGCGTGCGGGCCTTGTCAGGGGCAAAACGCCCCGGATGGTACTCACCATGCAGAAATGGCTTGTCGAACGCAGCGATGTTTTTTACCCGCTTTCTCACATCCGCACGGCCGATTCGGGGAAAACCTGGACGGCGCCGGTTGAAAATACGCAGACACTAGGGCGAAGGAAAGAGCCTGAGGCGGGAATGGAAGTCGGTGTTTCGGATTTTACACCAAAATGGCATGAACGATCGGGAAAGCTCCTGGGAACCGGGCACACGGTGCGCTACAAGGACAATCACCTGGCGGTAAATGCGACCAGGTCTACCATCTGGTCCGTCTACGACCCGGTCATGGACCAATGGAGCGACTGGAAAACCCTGGCAATGCCTGCGGATTCAAATTTCTATAGCGAGGGGGCCGGAAGTACGCAGCGCTATGATCTGCCGAACGGCGATATTCTGCTGCCCACCTATTTCAAGAGGAAATCGAGCCCCCTGTACAGCGTTACCGTATTGAAATGCAGGTTTGACGGTAATGAGCTAAAATATGTGGGACGGGGCAATACCCTGACCTACCCGACGGGCAGGGGGTATTTTGAGCCGTCGCTTACCCGTTTCGGAAAGCGTTTTTTCATGACGATCCGCAACAATGATTCAGCCTATGTGGCCGTCAGCCGCGACGGGCTTCATTTTGAGGAGCCTGTGAGATGGAGATTCGACGACGGTGAAGACCTGGGTTCCTACAATACGCAGCAGCACTGGGTAACACACAGCGATGGGCTTTTCCTGGTCTACACCCGTAGGTCGGAGCTTGGCGAAAATGTGCCCAGGCACCGGGCGCCGCTGTTTATTGCCCAGGTAGACCCGGAACGCCTCGTGGTGATCCGGAGCACCGAAAAAATATTAGTTCCCAACAAAGGCGCCCAACTGGGTAATTTCGGCGTAGTCAATGTCAGTGAAAACGAGACCTGGGTGACCACTTCGGAAGGGATGTCGAAAACAGCGGCGAACTTTGGCGCGGACAATCGCCTGTACGTCGTCAGGCTCAAATGGGCGCGGCCCAACAAGGTCTGGTCTGACTAAAAGCCTGTTGCTCCTTGCCCGGTAAGCGTGAACGACCTGGTCGGGAGAGAACCCGTATTCATACTTTTTGCAAAAAAAGATAAACACTTAACCTTATTTAATTCAATGAATTTAATGCTAAACTCTCTTCACCAGGCTGTATTGTTGACGGCTCTCCTGGCCTTTTCTTCCTGTTCTGTTAAAAAAGACAGCAAGGGAGATGCTCCGTCAGGGCATTGGCCCCTCACGGAAAATGCGGAAGACGTGTCGGGCAATGAGCTGCCGACGCAGGTGCATGGCTCTGTGACCTTTGGAGGCGGGGATAAAGCTGCGATATTTGACGGCCGGAGTGCCTGGCTGGAGGTGTCCGACGGGCAAGAGGCGCTTCCGGGCAATGGCGATTTCAGCATAGCGTCCTGGATCCATACCGAACCGGTGATGGACGATTTCCCGGGCGATATTATCAGCCAATACGACTTGTCAAAGAGAAAAGGGTTTCACCTGAGCCTGAAAAGCAACGCTTCTCCCACCAGCCAATCCAGTTACAGGCAGCTGACTTTCGGGATAGACGACGGAAAGGAAGGCGCCTGGACCGATGAAGGACGGCCCGGTACAGCCCTAATGGCTTTTGCAATGGCGGAGCATAAAGGTGAGCTCTATGCGGGTGTGTGCCAGCCCGGGGCCAAAGAAACCGGGAAAGTTTTTAAATACGCCGGGAAAGACAACTGGACCGACTGTGGTGCACCCGATTCTTCCAACAGTGTAACGGCACTTGCCGTAATGGACGGGGAGCTATATGCGGCTACGGGACACTACCGGGTAGCGGGCTCCTCCCTTGCCGAATCGGAGAACACAACGGCAGGCGGCCGGGTGTTCCGCTATGAGGCTCCGGGCCAATGGACTGAGATCGGGCAGCTCCCGGGAGTGGCCTGCGTTGGTGGCCTGGTGGTGTACAACGGCAAACTCTACGCCAGTTCAATGTATGCGCCGAGCGGCTTTTTCCGGTATGACGGCGACAATAAATGGACAAAGCTAACCAACCCGGAGAACAAAAGGGTGGTCAATATGGCGGTATACAACGGGTACCTGTACGCTACCAGCTGGGATCATGGTAACGTATACCGTTACGACGGAAATAGCTGGGAGGACTGCGGGTTAGTAGGTGACAATACCCAGAACTACGCTTTCAACATCTATGAAGGCAACCTGTATTCGGCTACATGGCCGAGTGGCCGGGTGTTCCGGTTTGACGGCATCAACAAATGGACGGATGTCGGCCGCCTGGGTAACGAGCTGGAAGTGATGGCGATGATGACCTATAATGGCCGGATGCTGGGTGGCACACTTCCGTTGGCCGAAGTCTATGCCTATGAAGGCGATACCCTATGGACGCGCATGGATCAGCTAGACCGTACACCCGACGTCAAATACCGCCGTGCCTGGACAATGTCGGAACACAACGGTAAGGTGTTCTGCAGCACATTGCCGTCCGGAAAGATTTTTTCTTACGAATCAGGAAAAGCGGTTTTGTTGCCCGGAAGCCTTGAACCTGGCTGGCAGCATGTTGCGGCTGTCAAGACCGGTAGCTCTCTTAAGCTGTATCTGAACGGTAATCTGGAAGCTGAAAAAGAAATTCCCGGCGCAATGCAGTTTGATCTTAACGTCGGGGTTCCGCTCAAAATAGGCTTTGGAGCCAATGATTATTTTAAGGGGAAACTACGGGACGTAAGGCTTTACCGCAGGGCATTGGAAGCCGCCGAAATAACTTCGCTTGCTACGAAATAGCCGGTTCTGACCGGAGAAATGTCGCATGAAGCAGTGGCGCGGATGCGCATCCTGCGGGAACATCCGGAGCGGAAATGGTGAGTAGAAGTAGCGCCCCGCTTCTTTTTTTAACGGAGGCTGGCTGAAGATTCAGCCGGCCTGCCGGTTTTTTTTGTACTGCCAAATCATGAGGGTTATGAGATTAATGGGAAGTTTGTGCGGTTTTTTGGTTTGTTTTCTTTCCTGTATTGCGCTTGCGCAGTCACCGCACTATGTAGATATTAACGTAAAGGAAACCGCAGGCGTAAGGTTCCTGCGGCCGCTGACAGGGGGTATTCCGATTCCGGAAGGGGCTGCACAGCCCGGTAGTGAATTTATAGTGACAACCCCGGGCGGGAAAGTAGTGCCTTCGCAGTCGAAAGTATTGGCCACCTGGGGGGATGGGAGCGCCAGGTGGGTGCTGATCGATTTCCAGGCGGATCCGCAGCCGGGAAGTACCGAAGCATTTCGTCTGGGCTGGAAACCGGGAAAAAGAATACAGCCGGTAGAGCCTAAACCAGAAAAACTGACGACGAAAAAAGGCCTGACGGTTAGTTCAGGCCCGGTAACGCTAAAAACAGCTCCCGGCGCCTTGCTACGGGTATCGGACCGGTTTGACCTGAAATTTTCAATGGTGGACAGCAAGGGAGTGAGATGCGAGGCCGTTGCGGATTCGGGCCTGGTGGAGACCAGTGGGGCGCTTCGCACAACCCTGCTCATTAAGGGGTCTTTTTTCACGCCCAACGGGACACGGGTTGCCGATTTCCGGTTGCGGGCGTCGGTATTTCACGGACTTCAGCAGTTCTATCTTGAACCCCAGCTTCTGGCTCATGCCGACACCGGTATGATTACCCGTTTCAAAGATCTGAGTCTCGAGCTTCACTCGGCAGCCGGTTATCAGTCGGCACGTCTGGGCGGTTTGTCCGCTACTCCGGTGATCCGGTCGGGAAGCAATCCGGTGAGATTGTTCCAGGTAGACGACGAGAATTTTCGAATGGAGGGTACGTCCGGTAAAGGGAGTAAAGCTCCCGGTTGGATGGAGGTAAAAGATGGGAAAGGAACCATGGCCATTGCGTTGAGGGATTTCTGGCAGCAGTGGCCCAAGAGCCTTCAGATAAGTGGAAATACGGCTTCAGTGGGGCTATTCCCGGCTTTCCGGGCGGGAACCTTTGCCCATATGGGACCGTGGTACAAGCACGAGTATCTTTTTGAGGACGATCATTACCGGGTAAGAGAAGGACAAACCCGCAGATGGCAGATATGGTGTGATTTGACGGGCGACGGAGAGAGGCTCGTCAAATCTGCAAACCGGCAACTGATTCCGGCGGCCAATCCGGAGCAGGCAATTGCAACAGGTGAATGGGGGGTAATTGCGGCCGCCGGTACAAAGGGGATGAGCGATTACGACAAATGGGCGGAGGGACTTTTTCAGGGTTATTGCAACTCCATCAGGGAACAGCGCGACTACGGCGCCATGAACTGGGGGGACTGGTTCGGGGAGCGGGGCGTCAATTGGGGGAACAACGAATATGACACGCCGCTGACCATTTTGACCCAGTTTGCCCGTACGGGTGACCCGGAGTATTTTTACGTGGGTGAACAGGCAGCCCGTCACACCAGCGAGGTAGACGTGGTGCATGCTTTGAATGACGATCTGAAAAAGTACTTTTCCCGCTGGGAAAGGCCCGAATATACGTCGCATACGGGAATGGTGCACGAGCACAGCATCGGCCATGTAGGCGGGTTTCAACCGGTAGAGAAGATACGCGAGCTCTATGTCAGCAGGAACATAGGGGCCGGCAACCCCAATCCCTATCTCTGTCTTGATCCCTATAACCTGGGGCATATCTGGACGGAGGGTATGGCCTACTATTACCTGCTTACCGGAGATCCCTGGGTCAAAGAGACACTGGAGCGGATCAGCAACAACCTGGTACGTCTTACCGAAGACGGGCTTTACAGAAATTTCAAGGGGACGGACCATTCCGGAAGAGTAAACGGCTGGACTATGCTGGCCTTTGCCGGTATTTATAGGGTGAACCTCTCTCCCCGGGTACTCAAAGCGATGCGTTTTATTGCGGATGAAGCGCTGGTTGAGCAAAATTTACCGTCCGGCGGCTGGATGTATAAGCTTCCGTGGGGACACTGTAATTGTGTTTCGCTGGAGGACCGTAAAAAAGGGGTGACGCCCCATGTAGGGGAAGCGGGGTTTCTAACCTCCATTCGACTGAACGGCTTGGGCAGGTATTTCCGGTTAACGCAAGACAAACGGATCCCGAACAGCCTCAAACGAGCGGTTGACAACCTGAATAACTCCACGTGGCATGACCACCTGAGCGGATGGCGCTATACGTCGTGCCCGGCTTCGGGGTTAGTGGATCAACCGGGCGTTACGATTATGGCGCTTGTCAATAGCGTCAGCATCAACGGGGACAAAGAGCAGCTCCGGGTGTTGAAAAAGGCCTGGGATTTCCGTTTCAAAAACCTGCTGGACCACCCGCTTACCTCCCGGCCCGGGCTGGGGAAAGTTTACTCCGCCACCATGTATGGCGCTCCGGAAGCTATGAACCTCTTTGTGAATGGAAAATTGGATTGATCCGCATTTATAAAAAAACTCAGATAGCGTGAAGACCTGCACCCTTGCCCTGTTTTTGATCTTACCCGTTTTTGCGGGCTTTTCACAGGAAAAATTACGGCCGGAAGGCGATATTCCGATCCTGGCCTGGGTAGGAGTGCCGGAAGCGGAAACGACAGTTGAACGTTTCAGGGAGCTCAAAGAAGCGGGGATCAATATCAATTTCTCCTCGTATTCGGATATTGGAGCAGTTGAAAAAGCGTTGGAGATAGCGCAGCAAACGGGAGTAAAGCTGCTTCCGTATTGTCCTGAGCTCAAGTCAGACCCTGAAAAAACAGTAACGCGGCTGATGAAGCACCCCGCGCTGGCGGGTTACCACCTGAGAGACGAACCCAATGCTACCGACTTCCCGGAGCTGGCGGCGTGGGTGAAGCGGATACAATCCGTTGATAAAGCGCATTACTGTTATATCAACCTGTTTCCTAATTACGCAAGTGCCGAACAGTTGTTTGCCAAAGGAACGGAAATACCACTGGGAAAAGACGTCTATGCGGAGCACCTTGACGTTTTCCTGAAGGCGGTACCTGTCCCTTTTATTTCATTTGACCATTATCCGGTTATTGAAGGAAACTTAGGCAGATCGCTTCGGCCGGGGTGGTACAAAAATCTCGAAATAGTAGCATCGGCCTCACAGAAAAGCGGTCTTCCTTTCTGGGCTTTCGCCCTGGCGGTAGCGCATGCGCCCTATCCTGTTCCTACTGTAGGCGAAATTAAAGTACAGCTCTATAGCAACCTCGCATATGGTGCGCAGACCCTACAGTATTTTACTTACTGGACGCCGGGTGTCAACTCCAGTTGGGATTTCCACCAGGGGCCGATCGGGCTGGACGGGAAGCGGACCGAAGTGTATGATCGGATAAAATCGGTGAACCGGGAGCTGCAAAATGTCTCGGCCGTATTCATCGGGTCCAGGCTGATTTCGGTGCACCACACCGGCAAACAAATACCGGCCGGTACCCGGCGCCTCGACGGGCTTCCCGCGCCGGTACGGGTATTGGAGACGGGTGATGGCGGCGCCGTTGTTTCCGTTCTTGAGAAAGGAGACCGGCAGTTCCTGGTGGTTGTCAACCGGGATTTTCAAAATCCGATGCCACTGACTTTCGCGGCCGGGGCGAATGTAAAGCGGGTGCTGAAAGACGGTACGCTGGTTCGTGCGGATGCATATGCCGCCCGGACAGAAGTAGACCCCGGAGATGCAGTAATTTTTACCTGGGAGAAAAGCAATAAATAGCCGAATCAAAACCCCACACCCCCCACCTCATACCTCATACCTCACAACTCACAACTCAAATCTCAAACCTCTCATACATGAAAACAAATCTATTGCGCGTGCTGTTCTGCCTGGTTGCTACAGCTTCTCTTCATACCGCCGGGGCACAGCTCCGACTGCCTTCATTTTTTTCGGACAACATGGTGTTGCAGCGGGAGACTGCAGTGACCATCTGGGGGTGGTCGGCGCCCGGACAAAAGATTTACGTCACCAATTCGTGGAATAATACCACTGACTCCGCCCGCGCCGACGGAGGCGCCCGATGGGCGCTTACGGTGAATACCCCCGCAGCGGGCGGACCATATACCCTTACTGTAAAAGGAGGCAACACCGTTACTTTTAATAACGTGATGATCGGTGAAGTCTGGGTTTGCTCGGGCCAGTCCAATATGCAATGGAGCAATAGAAACGGGCTGGTAAAAACCGATTCTGCACTGGTGGCGGGCGCGGTTAACCCGAATATCCGGTTTTTACAGATCCCGCATATCACTTCCGACTATCCACAGGACGATGTAGCGGCAAGCTGGAAGGAATGTACGCCGGAGGAGGCAAAAGGCTTCAGTGCCCTAGCCTATTTTTTTGGAAGTAAGCTGGCAGGTGAGCTGAACGTACCGATCGGGTTGATTAATAGCAGCTGGGGCGGTACACCGGCAGAAGCATGGACACCTGCCGATCTCATTGCGGCTTCCCCCGATCTCCAGGCAGCGGCAGAGAAACAAGTGCCTAATTTTGGCCGCCCTCACCTGCCGGGATCGACTTACAACGCGATGATCGCGCCGTTTACCCGCTATGCAGTTGCCGGCGCGATTTGGTACCAGGGCGAAAGCAATGTGCCTACTGCGACAGGTTATGACAAGCTGATGCGTACCATGATCACCAGCTGGCGCAAGGCCTGGGGACGCGAGCTTCCGTTTTATTACGTACAAATTGCTCCATACAAGTATGGCAATACCAACGCCCCGCTCCTTAGAGAAGCCCAGGCGCAGACGCTGGGGCTTTCTAAAACCGGAATGGTGATTGTATCCGACCTGACCGAAAATGTAAAAGATATTCACCCGCGCCAGAAAAAAGGGGTAGGGGAGCGCCTGGCCAACCTGGCTTTGGCGGAAACCTATCATAAGCCGGTGCCGGCTTATAAAAGTCCGCAGTACCGGAGCCTGGAAATAAAGAAGGACAAGGCCGTTGTTTATTTTGAGAACGCAGCCGAAGGCCTGATGATCAAAGACAACGATAAAAAAGCCCGCGCTGCTGAATTTTACATTGCCGGTGAAGACCGGAATTTCCTGCCCGCCGATGTGAAAATAGAAGGCGATCATGTGGTGGTCTCGAGCAAAGATGTGAAAAACCCGGTAGCGGTCAGGTTTTCTTTCAGCGATACCGGTATCGGGAATCTTTTCAGCAAAGGAGGGTTGCCTGTAGCACCTTTCAGAACCGACAGCTGGGAAGTGGCGAAATAGAAGACAAAATTACGGTCACGAACTCGCGAAGGGGCTATTTTTATTCGTGAATTCTGTACAACCAACTTACAGATGCGTGATAATGCGCCGCACGGCTTCTATTGAATTTATAATTTATGGCCAAAGATCAGCCTTCGGCGAGCTCAGGCGCCGTCCGGATGATGCCATCCGGACGGCGCCTGAGCCCGTCGAACCCTTTTTATGCCCCAAACTCACAGCCTTCGGATGTTCAAACAGGGCAAAATCAAACACTTGAAGAATTTGTTGTACACCTAAATCAGATCGTCCGGCCCGCTGGAATTCGGAGCCTGCATGAAAATGTGCCTGATCTCCACAATAAAGTTTTAACCCGGCAGGAAGCATGTCCTTTCTCCGGATTGAAAGAAGTGCAGCGGTTTGTGAGTAGTTCCGTGAGCTGATTAGCTATTTTTAAGTTGAAACCGGAACATAAAATGAGAAAATTCCTAGCCTTCCTTTCCACCCTGGTGGCATTCCTGCTCCTATTCAATTGCCAGTTAACTGCCCGGGATAAAGTTGATTTTTCAGAAAAAGGCGAAGTGCATGACCAGGTAATCCGTCTGTGGAATACCCATTACCGCGAGTATTTTGCTTCCGAAATCAAAAGAAGACTATTCGAAGACAACGACGTATATGTGCTCTATGACATTCAGATCGGTGGATTACAGTCGTTTGTCGAAATGACCCGGCGGTGCAGGGATACCGCTCAAATTGCCGAGCTCGTCACCCTGCTGACACCTGTCTTCTCTATGCTGAAACCCGTGCCGGACGCCGACAATAGCAAGGGCTGGATTTGTAATGGCGGAAGAATATGTACCGCCTATGGTTTCCTCGGGAAGGAGGTGACGCTCTGCAGCGTACAATACCTGGGTTTGGTGGGTGCGCTAGCGGGCAGTATTAGTGAGAATATTCCTCCGCGAAAGCGGACAGCGGCAGAGCGGACGTTTCTCGCCGAGGCTTTTAATACGATGGCCGTCCAGATGAACCGTTGGCTAACGCCCGGTTATTTTACTTCTGTAGAGAAAAGACTGCAGGTGGGTTCAAACGATATCAGGGACGCCAGTTCCCGTTTCTTCTTTTCGGACCGGGACCTTTGGTACCTGACCGTTCTTTCTGATCTGGCGGAATTAGACCGGTCGGGGGTAGAGCCTGCGGGAGAAGATGGAAAAAAGGCATTCGAATCGCTGCTGACCAAGAAGGAGGGGATCGCGAGGACCTTTGATCTGTTTCTGGCCAGAACAGTTCTCGTCAGCTCTGCCAATGGCGTAAGAGCCGACCTGGACCAGGGGTTTTGGCGGTACCATTTTGATAACCGGTATGCCGGCTATTCGGGCCCTGTAAGTCCTGTCAGTTGGGAGAAAGACAGCGACGGAAAAGGGATAATGAAGGTACAGGTAGAATGGGACAGCGCGTATATAGCCCGGAATACCGGTTGGGACATCAGTCATTCGAGAAGACTGGTGCCTGCACTTGAGACTTTTGCAAGAAACCGCCAAAACATTAAAAAAGTATGGGGGTACCGCAGCCCGACTTTTGACCCTGTGGCGCTCCGGCAGGCTTTCGCCCGCCAGATAACCGATAAAATATGGAACGGTGACCGCCAGTATCCGCTGTTCTCCAATTTCTGGAGCGGGGACAACGGCTGGTATAGAGTGGCGTATGCCAACCAAACCGGCAGGCAATTCGCAGGGTACCCTCCTTATGGACTCAGTGTATCTATAGCCGACGGCGGCTACCCGATCTGGGGAGCGTATAACCCTACCCTGCACCTTATTTTCAGAAATATTTACGGGATGCTGCAATCAGATGATGCCGCAGTAAAGGATTTTATTTCAAAACATTACCGAGGGCTTTCGGGAAGAGGCAATCTCGCGTTTTTATCTGATCTTGTGAGTGTATCCGGCAAGCCGGGAAAGCGCTGACCTGACCAATACGTGGCGGCTAATCGACAACAGTAGATCTTTCAGCTTCACTGCGTTTCGCTACCATTCTAAAACGCTATTGACGGTCGGGCTGACCGGAGGGTCATCCCGACCACATTACGCGCGTCTCGGCCGGAAAAACAGAAGTCCGCCCATTACCATGCCGTACAACGTGCTGTTAACAGGCTTGGAAGTGATAGCGCAACTTCCGGAACTACAGCCGATATACAGCCAGTAAAAATAACCTGCTGCAGCGCCGACAATAAGACCGGCTATCGTAAAGATGTTTTTAGCAATGAACGCTTTCATAGGATTATTTCTCGTTCTGAGTTTATCACAATGCCGGAAGCTACCGTAACGGCTCCAACCAGTCATACCACAATTTTACACCCGCAAAGTCCGCCGCAATACCGGAGATGACCGCGTCAAACACGTACCGATGAGGTATGGCGATGGTTGCTTTTTTAATCATGCAGTAAAATTACCGCTTTTTCGAGTCAGTCTCCGCTACTATTGTTACACAGGCTTGTTTTCAGCCTCTGGCAGAAGGTTGTTGTAAATGGTTGTTTGTTAGCGCGTTGCTGAATGTAAGCATTTTGTAAGGGTATGTTTTCCGGGGACGTCGGGCAACAAGCGTAAGTTTATCGGAAAAAGGCGTTCATGAAACCAACTTTCCCTACTCTTATGAAATATCTGTTGCTTCTGACCGGTATATTGGCGGGCGTGCAGGCCATAGCCCAAACGCCCGATGCCAACGGCATTGTCTACGTAAAGCCGACTGCTACGGGTAGTGGCGACGGCTCCAGCTGGGGAGATGCCACTTCCGACCTGCACAATGCCATTCAGGCGGCAAATGTGCAAAAAGTGTTCGTAGCTGAAGGTACTTACAAGGTAGGTGCTCACAGCTTTATCATGAAAAACGGTGTGGAGGTCTATGGCGGTTTCAATCCGGGCGCCGGAATCGACGACCTGAGCGATAGTCGCATCATACCCACCTCAACTACTTTTTCCGGCGGCTCAATACTGGACGGTGAAGATACCCGCCCGGTCATATGGAACGTCTGCGCTTCCGACCAACAAATGGACCACACAGCAGTACTGGACGGCTTTACGGTTGCCAACGGTCACCATTACAGCGGTGGCGGTATCTACAACGTGTACGCTTCTCCTACTTTCCGTAACCTGCTGATCAAAAATAATATAGCAGACGGCGGAGGCGGCGGTATCTACAATGAATACGCTGCGCCTGTAATTATGAACACTATATTTTACAAAAACTTTGCCCAGGAGGGCGGTGCTATCTGGGATGCGACCGTCGCCGCCGTCCCTATGACGCTGACCAATGTCTCGTTTATAAAAAATGAAGCGTTATACAGCTACGTCACCATCAGGGGAACCGGGGTTGTCGATACGCGCAGTGACGTTATTTTTACCAACGTGACCATGGCGGATAATTATGGCTATGCAATATTCCTTAACGGCGGGGCAAGGACTATCCGCAATTCGATCATCCTGGGAGGTATCAGAATTAAATCCGGGTCGTACCAGGCACAATATTCCGGGATTGAAGGTCATGCAGAAACCTCAGACGGAAATCTCAGCGCCGTCGGTCTTAACCGCGATGTTTTATTTAATAGTCCCCAAACAGAGGACTACACGCTAAGATCTTGTTCGCCGGCCATTAACGCCGGGGATAATGCTCTATATACAGACCTGAATTCCGGTGTGAGGGACCTAGCCGGAAATGCCAGGCTAATCAACGGTACCATTGACCTGGGCGCCTATGAAACCGGGAAGATAGCGGGGACTCCTGATGCCAACGGGGTGATCTATGTGAAAACCATCGCAAGCGGCAACGGAAGCGGGAACAGTTGGGCGAATGCCACCGATAATTTGCGGGGCGCGGCTCATCTCAACGGGGTACGACAGGTGTGGGTAGAAAAGGGAATCTACAATTTTGAAGTCGAAACGGGTACCTGGCCGTGGTCATGGGCTTTGTACAAGTTCGGCAGTAGCCTGGCCATGAAGAACAATGTGGCCATCTATGGCGGCTTCGATCCCGGCAATGGCGTCAACGACCTCAACGACGCCCGGATTCTTCCCGATGCAGATAATTTGCAGGGAACTATTATCAACGGTTCAAATGCGGTTCCCGGGGTCTGGAATATTTTTACCGAGGCCACTGCCCTGGATCATACAGCTGTACTGGACGGGTTTACCCTGACCGGTGGCGACAGCGAAACGGATGGAGCGGGCATCAACAACGAATATGCATCGCCTACGCTGCGTAACCTGGTTATTAAGGGAAATACGGCCGTTTATGGCGCCGGCGTTTTTAACCGGAATGCTTCACCAGTAATGACCAACGTGGTAATTAAGAACAATAGCGCCAGCGCCGATGGCGGCGGCATGTACAACGATGCTTCGTCGGTTCCTTTGATGACTAACGTACACGTTACCGGTAACAGCGGCCGGCATGGCGGCGGTATATACAACCGGAATTCATCGCCGGTGCTGACCAACGTCGTCGTAACCGGAAACACGGCGTCAGCTACCGGTGGCGGCATGTATAACAGCAGTTCGTCAGCGCCTAGGTTATTGAACGTCTCGATGGCCGGCAACCTGCCGGATGCGTTCCGGTCAGACAATTCCAACGTTTCGCTGGCCAATACAATTGTGTATGGCGCTATAGACGATATTCAATATACGTCCAGTTATTCGCTGGTTGAAAACAGTACCAGTACAGCAAATGGGAATATAGACGCTACGGGAATCGCCGTTACCGATGTTTTTGCCGATCCTGCAAATGGTGACTACAGGTTAAAACCAACTTCGCCGGCTGTCGATGGCGGAAGCAACGATTTGTATCCGGGGCTGAACAATCTCACGACAGACCTGGCAGGAAATGCGCGGGTTTACAACTTTGCCGGTTCCGGCGCTATTGACATGGGCGCCTATGAAAGCAGTTATGAAGTCACTATCACGCCTGATGTGAACGGTGTGGTCTATGTGCAGACTGCCCGCGCCGGTAATGGAACCGGTTCCAGCTGGGCCAATGCCACCCGTGATCTCCAGGGGGCCATCAATGCGGCCGGGGCCAATACGGTATGGGTAGCCACGGGTAAATACAATGTTCCGTCGCCCAATAGTTTTGTGATGAAAAATAACGTGGCCATTTATGGTGGTTTCGACCCGGTCAATGGTATAGACGACCTGGACGACCAAAGGATTCTGCCTGCCCACGGAACGGAGGAAGGGTCTGTTCTGGCCGGAAAGGGCGAACGCCCGGTGATCTGGAACAACCAGAATGGTTTAACCGAAACGGCTATCCTCGACGGTTTTACCATCAAAGACGGGGCCAGCAGTACCAATGGAGGCGGCATTATGAACGCTTATGCTTCGCCTACGCTCAGGAACCTGGTTATCAAAGCAAATTATGCGACCAATGGCGGCGGCGGAATTTCAAATCTTTACTCGTCGCCGGCGATTGTCAATGTGGCGATCACTGGAAATTCCGCCGGGATCGGCGGCGGCGGTATCCTCAATGTAGAGACTTCGTCACCTTCACTGGTCAATGTACAGATTACGGGCAATTCGGCCCCGGCCGGAGCCGGAGTTTGGTTTCATACGGGCAGTGGAATCGCCACGTTTACGCAGGTAACCCTGGCCGCTAATTATCCCGGCGAGGCGGCTGCGATTGTTTCGGGAACTGTAAACCTGAATAATTCCATTGTATATGGCGGGGTGACGGGGAGCTATAACGCGCGGTATTCGTTGGTAGAAGGCAATACGCCGGGTGGTGAGGGGAACCCCGACGCCACCGGTATTACGCCCGGTGACCTGTTTTCAGATCCTGCTGCCGGCGATTTTACACTGGCAGCCTGCAGTCCGGCTACAAACGCGGGAGCATTTGATGTTTCGGGACTAAACCTGCCGGCGTTTGATCTCGGAGGGAAGCCCCGCTTGTTTGCCGGCCGGGTCGATTTAGGTGCACACGAAAATATACATATAGCCGGGAACCCGGGAATAGCCTCGCTCCCTGCTGAAGTAAAGGGATGGCAGAAAAAAAACGGAACCACAAATTACTACAACTCCTGTAATGAAATGCTGGCTTCTGTAGAGACTACCGGTGCAGCCGACAACATCGAAGGGTTGACCACTGCCAGGGTCTGGATTGACGGTGTACAGGCTGCGCAATATGTCAGGCGTCACTACGAGATTACGCCGGCAGGCAATGCGGCAGCGGCGTCGGGAAGAGTTATCCTGTATTTCACCCAAAGCGATTTCGATGCATTTAACGCAGCGAATCCGGCGCTGCCGCTTCCCGATGGCCCCTCGGGGAATGTTGCCAATCTCCTGGTCGAAAAGCGCGGCGGGACCAGCTCGGACGGCACCGGTAGGCCCCATACCTATCCGGGAGAGCCTGAGACCATTTCAAATGTTACAGTCGTGTGGAACAGTATGCAGCAACGGTGGGAGGTAAGCTTCAATACCACCGGTTTTAGCGGATTTTTTGTCAAAACTTTGGCGGGGCCGTTGCCGGTTCGGTGGATTTCCTTTACGGCCGGTTTGAATGACAACGGCCACAGTGTGCTGGAATGGAAGGCAGACGAAGCCAATGTTGCCGGCTACCAGGTTGAAAGAAGCAGTAACGCCCGGGATTTTTATGTGATAGGAACAAGGGCAGCCGGCGGCACCGGTATTGTGCAATATAGTTTCACCGATCCCCATGCGGTGGTGGGATTGGTTTACTATCGCATTCGTGAGACGGACCTGGACGGCGCGCTGGGTTACAGCAGAATTGAACGTGTGCAGGGGCGGGCGGAAAGCGCGTTGAAAGCATATCCTAATCCCGCCCGGGACCAGGTAACCGTTCGTGTCGGCACGGAATATCTCGGGACGTCATTGCGTCTTGTAAACGCAGCAGGCGTAGGTTTACAACAGTTGACCGTCCGGGAACCTGTGCTTGTTCTTCACCTGGACCGGTACCCGCCCGGAATTTATATGCTATGTACATTCGATGGCCGGGTGGTCAGGGTGATTAAGGAGTGACCGGTCATAACCGGCAGTGATCCTGAAAGCAAAGTAGTCATTTGAGTGGGGGTTTGCAGTATTAAGAGAAATAAACGATGGCAATGAGCCGCGGCTCATTGCCCAAACCTTTTACCAAATGAAAAAAATCCTGTTGCCGGTTATGCTGGCGTCTCTTCCGCTATTGTTCGTTTCATGTGCAACTCCTTCAGGAGAACAGTCTTCGGATGAGCATGTTAAGAACGTTCAGCACGCCATTATCTATTCACAACCCGGAAGGTTTGCCGGCTGGCCGGCTAATAACGGTGCTTTTGTTTTTGACGGCGATGAAATTATAGTAGGTTTTACAGAGGCTGCCTATTTATTAGGGGATAGCCATAACGCCGAAAAGCCCTTTCTGAATTGGTTGGCGAGGAGCAAAGACGGTGGTGTAACCTGGACTGCAGCCGACCCGGAGCATTATGCAGGAGATTTCGGGGCACAGCCGGAGCTGAAAACGATCGACAGCACGATCAATTTTACCCATCCGGGATTTGTGATGAGGGTGATCGGTGCCGGATATCACGGCGCCGAAGACGGCAGGGCACATTTTTTCTACAGCTACGACAAGGGCGCCAGCTGGCAGGGGCCTTACGGTTTTGGAAATCTGCTGACCTTGCCGGAACTGGCCGGTACGGGATTCGATGAGCTGACGCCGCGTACCGACTATATTGCAACGGGTGAAAAGGAATGCCTGCTGGTTTTCTCGGCCAGGAAGAAGGAAACCTTCGGTTCTGACCGTCTTTTTTGTATCAAAACGACCGACGGCGGCAAAACATTTGCTTTCCAGGGCTGGATAGTAGGGACACCGGAGATGGCAGGCAATGATGTTAAAGTTAATTTATTTGAAAATGCTGACCTCAATCCGGGCGCCAATGAATGCCGGGCGGTGATGTCGCAGTCTCAAAAGCTGGAAAACGGCACGATAGTGACGGTAATACGTCGAAAATATATTACCAAGGACAAAGAGGAGCTACACTGGGTGGATGCCTACCACTCCACTGACGAAGGAAAGACATGGAGCTTTCTTTCTAAAGTGGCCGATACCGGAGCTTCGAACGGTAACCCTCCGGCAATGGCGATTACCAAAGACGGGCGCTTATGCGTGGTGTTTGGTGAGCGGGATAAAGGTTCCATCCGCGTCGTTTACAGCGCCGATGAGGGAAAAACCTGGAGCAAACCGCTGATCCTGATGGATGGTTTCTGGTCGGAAGACATGGAGCTCAACGATTTAGGCTATCCGCGCGTCGTTCGTCGCAGCGACGGCAAAATGGTAGCGATGTATTATTACTCGACAAAAGAAAATCTTCACCACCTGCGCGCTACCATTTGGGAGCCGTAGCACCACCTGGTGACCGGTTACTTATTCCCCTCACGGGCTTTTACGGTTTTGCCGGCATTGCTAGTGAGGGGAATATTTTATAGCAGGGAGAGATACTGTCCCTTTTGTCATTACAGGCGTCTTCGGTAAAAAACGCCTGGCGGTCATAATTTTTGTATTCAGGTTGGATGAATAGGATGAGTTGATGTTAAGCCGCCACGTCTTTTACATGGCCGCGAATTCCAGCGAAGCATGTTTGGTGCTTTGATTTAAATAAACAACGCTTAGCTTTTGACCTGGTTGAGGATCAGACATCCGGCAGATTGTGTTAAAGGGGGTCGACGGGCTCACCCGCCATCCGGGTGGCAGCCTCCGGTAGGCAGCCTTCGACGAGCTCAGGCGCCATCCGGCAGGCGCCATCCGGACGACGCCGACAGGCACCATCCGGACGGCACCATCCGGACGGCGCCTGAGCCTGTCGAAGGCTTATCTTTGGATACCCATTCAATAGAAGCCGTGCGTTCCATTATCACGCATCTGTAAGTCTGTTGTACAGAATTCACGATAAGTTTCACAGAAAGAACCTTTGTGTGCGCTGTTAAAAATAGGCGACAGGGCGCACAAAGCTCACAGAGGGCCATATCAGCCTTTTGCTTCGTTATGTATTTCCTGTTGCAGGTGCTCTATTTTTTCTCTTAGTGTTTTACTGAGCTTGGCGGGGTAGTTTTTAACCTTTTTCAGATCGAAGGCCAGTATAACGGCGGAGACGCCTGCAAACAGGAAAGACAGGGCCGTGAGCGTGACGAGCGAGATGCCGGTAAACAACGGGTTGGCCAGGAGCATAAAGGAGAAAAGAATGCCCAGCACACTCGCCAACGCGAGGTTACCCCAGTTAATCAGATTCTTATCCCTTAAATCCAGCGAAAATCCAAGCAGCTGAAAGGAACGGAACAGCATTGTAAATCCGACGACAAAGGGAAGAACGGCAATTGAGATTTCAGGATAGATGATCAGGTAAATACCCATTCCGAGCGAAAGAAGGCCGCTCACGAGATACCAGCCCCATCCGCTCAGTATTGTGGCGTTCTGAATGGAGAAAAATATATCGAGAATACCCGAAATTATAAAAGACAGGCTAAACAGGATTGAGAGCGTGAGGTAAGTTTCAAGCGGCGCGGAAAATATGTAGAAGCTACATAAGATAAAGATAACCCCCAGGATTAAAGGGATATACCAATGTTTGACGGAATTGGTAAACGCATTCAGTAAATTGGCCATGGTATTACCTCTTTGATTTGCAGCGCCTACTTTGTGATACGGTGTTCGGCGGTTCCGTAAGTCTCGTTTTTTAAAATGTACCTGAAGTTTATATCGTATTTGAATGTTTGAATTTCCGAATGGTAAGTGTGCGATTTAATACCCGGTATACGGCAACCGATACATGAACAAGTCTGTCGGTTCGGCGACCAAACTTGATTTAAATTTAAAATAAAGATAGTAATAATAGTAGTTGTATTATGTTTTTTATTTGAAAAATTCTAGATACTTCCAGGCGCCCTCCTACCACTGCATCGGATGCCACAGGGTGGATTATGCTTCCCCTCATTTGAACCGGGGGGCAGGCCCATTGACTAAACCTCTTTTTTGACCAGTCTCTAAATTCGTAAACTCAGTAGATGTCCAAAGATAATTTCAGTCGCAGGGATTTTGTTCGCAAATCTGCCGCGGGAATAGGGAAACTTGCCATAGGCGGAGCTGTCGTACCTCAAAATTTTGCAGCCGGCGCTCAGGAGAAAAATTCGGCGAAGCAGCCTGAAGAACCCATAACCATCACGGAAAATGACGTGGTGATAGAAAATGAACTGGTGCGGCTGGTGATAGGGCCGGATGCCGTAGCCCGGAGCTTACAGTTTAAACCTACGGGTGAAGAATGCCTGGCCGGTAATATCAAAATCCCGGTTAGTACCATCAGGCAGGAAAGACCGTATCAAAATGAGATAAAGCTCGCCTATCCCTGCCAGGAATCGGAATTTAAAGCCACCTCGCTACGGCGGGAAGGAGACCTCCTGACTATTGGTTATGAGCTGATTCCGTACAAAGCCGTGGTGAGGGTCATTGTAAAACCAGCGTATATTGAGTTCAGGCTGGAGGATTTTGTGATCAATAAGGGTGGTTACGGGCAACTGATCAGGACAGCCCCGGTCTGGAAGATATGGTTTCTGCAATTGCCGGTTCGTGAACGCAGCTACTACGGTGACCTGCTCGAAGTGGTCTGGGACGAAAAGATGGCCACTAATCTTCTGGCCACCAATCCTTATACCCGGATAGCCGCGGAGAAAGGAGATAATTACTACCTGTTAAAAGCAGGGGCAGAAAGAGAGGTGATGTTGAAAGGGACCAGTGCGGTCCTGATTACCTGCGAGACAAGCCGGTTGCTGGACAACATCGGCAGGGTGGAAGACGACTTTAATCTGCCGCCCGGCGTAAAGAGCCGGCGAAGTGAAGCTTACCGTTATTCCTATTATTTTTCCGGCGACATCCACCCCGGCAATGTTCAGCAGCACCTGAAATATGCGAAAATGGGTGGTTTCCGGGCGATGAGCCTTTATTACTCCGCCTTTTTAAAAAGCAGCGGCTATTACCTGCTTACCGGCAGCTTCGACTGGCTTTCGTCGCATTACCCGAACGGGAAAGAAGATCTCCGCAGGTTGCTGGCCAGGATAAAGCAGGAAGGCATTGTATCAGGATTCCATTTTTTGCATACGTTCATAGGACTTGAAAGCGCGTATGTTACACCGGTCCCGGATCACCGGCTCAACCTGATTAAGCAGTTGACATTGGCCGCACCGTTAAACACAGGCGATACCACGATTTATATTGACCAGGATCCGTTCGCGATCGAGATGACGGAGGGCCGTCGTGTTTTGAAAATAGGAACCGAGCTGATCACTTACGAAGGCTATACCGACACCAGGCCCTACCGGCTTACCGGGTGTGTCAGAGGAGCATTCAAAACGAAAGTGGATCAATATCCCGCCGGTTTTATGCTGGGCGTGCTGGATGTGAGCGAGTTTGGTGCGCAAAGCGTGTATATTAACCAGGACAACGACCTGCAGGACGAAATTGCCGAAAAGCTGGCCGATATCTACGACGCAGGTTTCGAATTCTGCTACTACGACGGGTCAGAAGGGGTGAACGCTCCTTTCTGGTGCAATATTGCAAGGGCCCAGTGGCGGGTTCACAAACGGCTGAAGCCGCAGCCGCTGTTCTAGGAGGGAGCTGCCAAAACCCATTTTAGCTGGCATATGCTGAGTCGCGGAAACGCCTTCGACATTTTTATGCCGGAGGAGATAAAGGAATCCGTAAGGTTATACCCGGCCGCCGAGGCGCCCAGGATGAAGCAAAATTTTACGAATATCAATTTCGGATGGTTGGGGTATTGGGCGCCGGATAAAAATACGGTGGGGACACAACCCGATATGCTGGAGTACGTTTCCAGCAGGGCTGCGGCGTGGGACTGTCCCATTGGGATACAGTCCGATCTGAAGAAGTTTGACAGCCACCCCAGGACGCCCGATAATTTTGAAGTAATGCGAAGATGGGAGGAGGTCAGGATCAGCGGTTGGCTTACCGGCGAGCAGAAGTCGGCGCTTCAGAACCTGGAGCAGGAGCATATTCTGCTTATCAATGAACAGGGAGCATTTGAATTGCATCCTTACAGCCAGATTGAAAACATAGGTGGCAATCGTCGGGAGATACGGGCGTTTATTTTTGAAAGGGACACCAGGCTGTATGTGGTATACTGGCATATATCAGGCTCAGGAAAGCTGGAACTTTCCCTGCCTTTTAAAGACGTGGTGGTGACAGAAGATTTGCAAAAGCAAACACCGGTGAAGTTTTCCAGGCGCTCCGACCATATCACGCTTCCTGCCGGCAGCCGCCGGTACATCCAAATCGGCGGAGCGACGGAAGCACAGGTCCGGGCCGCTTTTCGAAATGCAAAAATTATCTGAAAAAATCTTTTGCAGGACAACTAAAGAAAATATTGCCTGCAAAAGAAAGAGTTGGGTTTACTTCGCAAAGTAAGCATTCCGCGTTTGTCCTGATAATGATTGGGGCGGCAACTTTGTCCAGTTTTATGAAACTGGACAAAGTTGCCGCCCCAATCATTAGTTACGGTTTTGCGGGAAATGGAGATATTCGGAGGGATTCATTCCTGTAGTCTTCTTTAAAAGCATTGGAAATCGGAAATCGGAAATCGGAAATCAGCCGGATCGCATGGGCTGATTTCCGATTTCTGATTTCTGATTTCTGATTTCTGATTTCTGATTTCCGCTCCCGAAATAACAAAAGCATAACAGACCGGTGATTTGGCAATAACAGCATTTCCTCACTTTCGCGGCTGATTTCATTTCAAAACATTTTATATGGAGAAGCAACTATTCAAATCAGTTTATAAAGCAATGGTGTGCTTTGCATTGATTGCCTGCTGTACATTGCCTGCCGTTGCGCAACGCAGACAGGTAAAAGGCAGCGTTACAGAGGCGGCCACGGGGCAGGCGCTGCCGGGGGTTACGGTTCAGGCAAAGGGGACGACAGCAGCTACGATGACCGACGTGAACGGAGAGTTTGTGTTGACCGTTCCTGACGAAGCCACTTCCATCACGATCTCTTTTATCGGCTTCAAAACCGTTGAGGTGCCCGTTAGCGCGGTCGTGAACGTGGCATTGGAAAACGATATATTGTCACTCCAGGAGGTAGTAGTGGTGGGGTACCAGACCATGCGCAAAAGCGACATTACCGGGGCAATCGCCAGCGTCAAATCGAGCGAGCTCAACCTTACTACGCCGACGGTCGGCCAGGCGCTGGTAGGTAAGGTGGCGGGCGTGCAGATCTCGCAGGTGAGCGGCGCTCCTTACAATACCACGAAAATCCGGGTGCGGGGTACAAGCTCCATCAACGCAAGTTCTGATCCGTTGTATGTCATAGATGGCTACCCGGCGAATGGCGATCTGTTCCTGAATATGGAAGATATCGAGTCGGTTGAAGTTTTGAAGGATGCGGCATCAGCGGCCATTTACGGTTCCAGAGCATCCGGAGGCGTGGTGCTGATTACGACCAAGAGAGGACGGGAAGGAAAAACTTCGGTTACCTACGATTACCAGTTTGGCGTGAATCAGCTGGCGCGCAAGGTTGATGTGCTGAATGCCGCACAATTCTTTGACCTTTTTGTTGATGCGCACAACAAGACCTACAAAGACCTGATGATTTCGCAGGGCAAGGCATGGTCGGATGAATACCTGCGCGACGACAACGTTACGCGTACCTCCCGTACCAACAACGTAAACCCCAATACGATCAGGATTCCCGATTATATGTATGATTTCGCCACGGGGACGATCAAAAAGCCTGAGTACGACACCGACTGGCAAAACGAGCTTTACCGCAATGCAGGCAACCACAGGCATAATTTGTCTATTGTCGGCGGACGTAACGGTGTGCGCTACGCAGTTTCCGGAGGGTACCAGAACCAGAATGGCATTATGCTCAATACCGACATGGTGAAATACAACCTGCGTTCGAACATTGACATCGATATTTCGAAAAAAATTACCGTAGGCGCCAATCTTGCCTATACGGATACAAAAGGGAATGAAGTAACCGAAGGCCGGTTTCACCAAAGCCCGGTGCTGGCTGCATTGATTTACCTCCCGTTCCTGAAACCCTACAACGACGATGGTACCCCGGCGCAATATGCCATGGCGGCACAATCCAGCGATTATGCCTTTCAAAGCGATATTGAAAACCCGATGGCCTATACCGGAATGGTGAAAAACTTCCGGAAAACCACGCGGGCTACCTATAATGTGTACGGACAATACAAAATCATTGAGCCGCTGGTGGCCAAGTTGTCCTTCGGTACCTACAATTATACCAATAATTGGGAGTACTACCGGCCTACAAGTATTACTTCGGGTGTGAACCCGCCGTATTCTACCCAGGCCATTACTGCAGCAAACGCCCAGAATACCCGGGCGGATGAACGAGATTACCTGACCGAATTTACGCTGAATTTTAACAAAAAAGTTGGTGATTTCAGTGTGAACGGTGTAGTGGGTGCCTCGGCGCAGTCGCACGTCACCGATGTGATTGCCGTAACGGCCAACGGGTTCACCGACGACAAGGTCCCTTATATTACAGGCGGCGGCTCAGATCCCGCCAACTTTTCGAGAGGCGGCGCGACGGCAATTACCCAGCATGCGATGTCTTCCGGTTTCGGACGGGTCAACGTAAATTATCTCGATCGCTACCACGTAACAGCTTCTTTCCGCGGAGACGGTTCTTCACTTTTCGGTCCTAAGAACCGATGGGCTTATTTCCCTTCCGTATCGGGCGGCTGGACGATTTCCGACGAGTCGTTTTACCGGAATCTCGCGGGCGAAAAAACCTCTCTGAAGTTCCGTGCAAGCTGGGGCGTAAGCGGCAACAATGGTATCGGTACCTATAATTTCCAACAGGTAATGGGTAAGGGCGGCGTACCCATCGGCAGCGCTGTGCAAACCGCCATGTACCCGGGCGCCTTCCGCGATGACAAGCTCGGATGGGAGTCTACTTCGCAAACCAACATCGGTATGGATTTAGGTTTGTTCAGAGGCCGCCTGCAGGTAATCGCCAACTATTACGACAGCTATACCTACAACCTGCTGTTCTCAAAATCCATCACGGCACTGTCCGGTTCCACATCGATGCTGACCAACCTGCCTGACTCCAAAATCAACAACCGCGGTTTTGACTTGCAGCTGGATGGAGTTGTTCTGTCCGCAAGCGACTATGAAGTGCGTGCCAGCGGAAATATCTCCGTGAATCGCAACAAGGTGCTTGACCTGGGCGGAGGATCGACCATTCTTACCCGGGGCGCCGAGAGGGGATATGATACCCATATTACCAGGGAAGGTCAGCCCATCGGGATGTTCTACGGGTTTAAGGTGGCGGGTATGGTGAAAACACAGGAAGAGGCGGACGCGATCAATGGAAATCCTGATGTGCACGATAACATTCCGGCGCGGTCGGCGGCGCAAAGCACGAAAATACAGCCCGGCGATTTGTATTTCGAGGATGCCAACAAGGACGGGATTGTGAACGATCTGGACAAAACGATCATCGGCAGCCCGCACCCCGACTTTATCTATGCTTTCAGCGTTTCAGGGCGCTATAAGAAATTTGATCTCTCGGTGTCGGCCAACGGTACCCAGGGCAACAAAATCCTGGACGGTCAAAACTACTACAACCTGAATATGGAAGGCTCCGGCAACCAGTATGCGATCGTCGATCAGCGTTTCCGTACACCGGAAAACCCGGGTAATGGTGAAATTTACCGCGCGGCCCGCGGCGGTACGCAGAGCAATAGTACCCGTCTGTCTACCTTCTACCTGAACGACGGCTCGTTCTTCAGGATTACCAACATTACACTCGGTTACAACTGGAATACGGCCGATCTCACCCGCAATGCTATATCGGCGGTACGCATCTATGTTTCTGCCGACAACCTGTATACGGCTCAAAAATACCGGGGGTACAACCCTGAAGTAGACTATAACAACGGCTCTAACCTGACCCCCGGTGTAGATTATGGCAAGTATCCGCTGATGAGGTCTTTCAACGCCGGAATAAAAGTTCAGTTTTAATAGCTGTGAGGTTTGAGGTGTCAGGTTTCGCGGCCGCACCTCACCGTCCACACCTCACCGCTCAACCCCATTACTCACATGAAAAAGATAAGTGTATTATTAATCGCAGTCGCCACAATATTTTCCTCGTGCAGCGACTACCTGGAAGTGGAGAACCCGAATGCCATCGTCAGTGACAAATTCTTCTCTTCAGAAACAGACGTTCAGAAGGCCGTAGCGGGTATTTACAACGCAATCAGGAGCAACGCCTGCCTCGGTGAAACAAGTGATCTGTACAGCGAGGAGCGTTCGGACAATGCCGGCCGTACCGATAACCAATCGGCAGCAGGTACGCCGTTCCAGTTCACGAACTTCACGCTGGTGCCTACCAATCCTGAAATGACCAACCACTGGAACGCGCTGTATTCGGTGGTTTCACGCGCCAATTATGTGCTGTCGAATATAGACAACCCGTCCATCCGGTTCACGAACGAAAGCAACCGTGCGGTCTATAAGTCGGAAGCCCTCTTTCTCCGCGCGCTTGCCTATTTCCATCTGGTGCGCAAATGGGGCGACGTGCCGATGGTAACCCGGTTCATGACCGCGTACGAAGATATTCTTGCCGGTACTTTCCGTGTAAAAAGAGAGCTTGTCTACCAGCAGATTGCTGAAGATCTTTCGAATGCCCTGAATTCGGATCTTCCCGATATTCAACCCGCAGCGGGCAAGGGCCGTACTTCAAAAGCTGCCATCAATGGCCTGCTCGGGCAGGTTTACCTTACCATGGGGTCTGTGCTGCCAGACAACAAACAGGCGAATTTTGCCAGGGCGAAACAATACCTGGAGGCTGCCTATGCCATGCGGGGCTTCGGCCAATTGTCGGAAATACCCTACCAGGACGTATTTGACGTTGCCAAAAAGAACACCTGTCCGGAAATTATTTTCCAGATTGTTTACCGGCAGGGCGATCAGAACTACTTTTCCAATGTTGCATTCCGCAACCAGGCGATCGGCGAAACGCTTAACTCAAAACGGACTTCCACCGGGAGCGGTTTCTTCGTCAATCCTGACCTGGTGAATGATTATGAGGCCGGCGACCTTCGAAAGGAATTCTCGGTAAAATGGGCGAACCATGCCAGTGCAAAAACCTGGTTCATTACGAAATACCGCGATGCAAGTGAAACCGCCGGTGCGAACGGCTGGGGAGGCAATGATTTTATACTGATGCGCTATGCCGACATCGTATTGATGCTTGCCGAAGTAAACGAAAGGCTGGGCAACACCGCAGAGGCAATCGGTTACCTTGACCAGGCACGCACACGCGCTGGCCTGCCGGACTATCGGACCTCGGATGCGAACGCAGATTACCACGCCAGATATCCTACCCTGAAGCTGGCGATCCTCCATGAACGCAGGTCGGAGCTGGCTTTTGAAAACCACAGGTTGTTTGACCTGCTCCGCGCTTTCGGCGATAACCCGCAGGAATTCGTGAATTATTTCAAGGCGAAGAAAGCCGCTGACTACGGGATTTCCGACCTGAACAATGTATCAAAAAAGGATATCTACTTCCCGATCCCCTTTGATGAACATAAGCTGGATCCCGAAAAAATGTACCAGAACGAGGGATATTAACGGGTGCGAATGTAATAAAACTAAAACGGGGCTGTAGATTCCTCAGTTCCGGTCGGAATGAGAGGAGGGGCCACGAATTCACGAATAAATAGTCTATTCGTGAATTCGTGGCTTTTTTCGCGACTTCTCAGCCGGGAACATTTCGAGTTTCTCCAGCCTGCTCGGAAGCTGTCAAAGTAATCTATCCATTCCTGAAATATTACCGGACTTTTTTCGGGGAAAAGCACAGCTGGTACAAGCTGACCGTGAATAGTTTTGGAGAAGTTATATATTTGGTAGCCGGATCACCCGAAACTATCGCTAGCTATGTTATTCGAACAACGAAAATGGTACCTGTTGTTGCTCTTCCAGTTTTTTATACTGGCGGGCTATGCCGGTGGGAACAAAAAGCCCAATATTCTCTTTATTATGTCGGATGACCATACGTCGCAGGCGTGGGGGATTTACGGCGGAATACTGGCTGATTATGTTAAGAACGACCGGATCAAATGGTTGTCCGAGCACGGAGTAGTGCTTGAAAACGCATTTTGCACAAATTCTATCTGCGTGCCCAGCCGGGCCGCCATTATGACAGGCCAATACAGTCACAGGAACGGCGTTTACGACCTGGGCGGGGCCCTTCCCCCGGATAGCCTGAATTATGCCCGGCTTCTCCGGGAATCAGGCTACCAGACTGCCCTGATCGGTAAATGGCATCTGAAAAAAGAACCTTCCGGCTTTGATCATTATATGGTTTTGCCGGGGCAGGGCGCTTATCGTGATCCGGTTCTTCAAACGAAACAGGACTGGAAAGATAATGAAAGGGGCGGGAAGGTTTACAAGGGGTTTTCAACGGATGTGATCACCGATCAATCTATTGCGTGGCTCAAAAATCTCAATGCTGACCGGCCATTCTACCTTTCGGTCCATTTCAAGGCAACGCATGAACCGTTCGATTACGCGGAGAGATACAAGGATCTCCTGGAAGGTATTGAAATTCCCTATCCCGATAATCTCGGCGACACGGGGGCGGCAACTACAGGCCGTACACATGATGGCTGGCCGCTCGATCTGCTCGGGAAGCGTTATGTACAGTCGGCCGCCTTTTACCCTGGCAGCCCTGTTTCCCTGGATGGGCTCAGTGCGGCCGACACCCGCAAAAAAGTGTATCAGAAATTTATCAAGGATTATATCCGGTGTGCTGCCGGCATTAATGACAATATCGGCCGCCTGATCGACTATTTGCGTGAGAGCGGGCAGTTGGACAATACGGTTATTATCTACACCTCCGACCAGGGTTATTTCCTGGGTGAACACGGCTTTTTTGACAAGCGGTTTATTTATGAACCGTCCATGCGGATGCCGTTTGTGATTTACTACCCCAGGGAATTGAAAGGCGGCAGGAGAAACAAGGATATTATACTGAACATCGACTTCCCGTCGCTTTTCCTGGACTATGCCGGCGCAAAGCAACCCGCGTCCATGCAGGGAAGGAGTTTCCGGGCCAACCTGTCGGGAAAAACGCCCCCGGACTGGCGTAAGGACCTGTACTACCGTTATTGGGCCAACGAACCCCGGAGGCCTGCACATTTCGGCATACGCACCGACCGGTATAAACTGGCATTATTTTACGGGCAGGACAGGACGCATGCCACCCGCGATTCGATGCCTTACCCGCCGGGATGGGAATTTTACGACCTGGCGAAGGACCCGGGTGAAAACCACAACGCGATCCATGACCCGGAGTACCGCGCTGTTATTGCCCGTTTGAAAAAGAGGTTGAAAACCATCAAAGCTACCTCTGGTGACGCTAGGGAAACGAACCCCATAATAAACGAAATTCTGGAAAAATCATGGTAGTACAGCCAGTTGAAAACCACCGGTAATCCCCAATAGAAATATGAAGAAAAAGCAGTTTCTGGTATTCGTAATTTTATGCGCCGCAATGTTTGGCGCAGCGTTCCGTTTTTCGTCTCAGCAGCGGCCGCCTAACGTCGTTTTGGTGTACATAGACGATATGGGCTATGGCGACCTTGCGCTGACCGGCGCGGCCGGGTACCGTACCCCGAATTTTGACGAAATGGCCCGCAACGGGATTTTTATGTCCCACTATTATGCACCTCAGGCAGTTTGTACGGCTTCGCGCGCGGGTTTGCTTACCGGTTGTTATCCCAACCGGATCGGGTTTGCCGGCGCTATTGATCACACGGCCAAAACCGGCCTTAACCCGGAAGAAGAGACGATAGCAGAATTGCTTAAAGCCAGGGGCTACAAAACGGCCGCCTTCGGAAAATGGCACCTGGGTTTTCAGAAGAAATTTTTACCCCCGAACCACGGTTTTGATTCCTACTACGGCATTCCCTATTCGAATGACATGTGGCCCAATCACCCGGTCAATAAAAATTACTATCCGCCGTTGCCGCTGATTGAGGGGACTGAGACGGTAGAGACCAACCCGGACCAGTCACAGTTTACCACCCGTTTTACCGAACGGACCGTCGAGTTTATCAAACAAAACAAGGACAAGCCGTTTTTTGCCTATCTGGCCCACCCGATGCCTCACGTTCCGCTGGCGGTTTCCGACAAGTTTAAAGGGAAGTCAAAGCAGGGATTGTATGGTGATGTCATTATGGAACTGGATTGGAGCATTGGCCAGATCAGGAAAACCCTGAAAGATCTCGGCCTGCAGGAAAATACATTGCTGATTGTAACCTCCGACAACGGACCGTGGCTTGCCTACGGAAATCATGCCGGTAGCGCGGGGGGCTTGAGAGAAGGAAAAGGGACGTCATTCGAAGGTGGCCAACGGGTGCCGTGCCTGATGGAATGGAAGGGTGTTATCCCCCAGGGAGTGATATCCAACAGCATTGCTTCCGGGATGGATATACTGCCTACAATCGTAGAGGCAACCGGCGCTAAATTGCCCGCCAGGAAAATCGATGGTGTGAGCCTGCTGGGGATATTGAAAGGCGACATCTCGGCCAGGCCGCGCGAAACCATGTTGTTCTACTACAGGAAAAACAGCCTGGAGGCGGTTCGGCACGGCGACTGGAAGCTGGTATTTGACCACCCCGGGCGAACCAATGAAGGGTTCAGCCCCGGCAAAGACGGGCAGCCCGGCCCCGGTGCTGAAAATTTCATGCATACGGGTGGTCTCTACGACCTTCGCCGGGATCCGGGTGAACGCTACAATGTTTCGTTTGACCACCCCGACATTGTTGCCCGTTTAACCAAAATTGCCAACGAGGCGCGTGAAGACCTGGGAGATGATCTGACCGGGCACCAGGGGCGTAACCGGAGGCCTATCGGTACAGTCAAAGAGTAGGCGACTGGGAGCGTACCGTGAAGCGTGGGGAGAACACATGACTGAAAGACATGTGCTCTCCCGCGCTACGCACGCGCTACTCTTTAATAATCCGCAGCACTTGCCCGTTATGGAACCTGATCAGGTACAATCCTGTGTGAAGTCTCTCCAGCGTTAGCTCCTGTCGTTGTCGCTCTACTACAAATCGCATCGCCACGTTCCCCGACAGGTCGTATACAACCGCCTCGGTTCCTTCGAGATTACCGGGGATACCCCGGAGGGTCAGTTTCCGGCCGGCCGGGTTCGGTCCGGCAGAAAGCTGGGTTTGACCGGTATTGAACGATACAATGCGGCTATGACTGAAGGAGCCGTCCAGGTCAACCATTTTCAGACGATAGTACAGGGGGCCTCCGGCATTGGCGGCGTCACTGTAGCTGTATTTCTGGCGGATGCCGTTTTGTGCGGGTAGCGTCGCCAGAAGTGAAAAGTTTCGCCCGTTATAACTCCTTTCGATTTCAAAGCGGTCTACATTCAGCTCCGTCGCCGTTTCCCATGCCAGCAGGTTTACCCCATTTTCCCTGGTTCCATGGAACGAAACCAGTCGCAACGGAAGCGCATCCGCCTGGGTTTTTACGAAAAAACCGCTGAAACCGGTTACCTCAAAACGCACCTCCCAACGCGCAGCCCCGGCATTCCATACCACGTCCTCGTCGGCCGGATCAATGGTCTCCACTCCGGAAGTATAGGTGTCCGGTAACCCGGTACCGTCGGAAGATGCGCCGCTGCGCTTTTCAATCAGCAGGGCCGCAATTCCCGCCGCGTCGGCAGGTCCCGAGGGTAGTTTCAGGTTGTTCAGGGCGTTAAAAGCGTCAAACTCGGCCTGTGTAAAATAGAGCGTTACCTGCCCGGTAGCCGTCGCCGCATCGTTGTCCGGCGTGATTTCATAGTGCCTCCGGACGTATGCGGCGGGCTGGGCCGTCTCAATCCATACTTTTGCGGTGGTGTTCCCGCTGACCGACCCGCCTTCTACCGCCGCGATCAGCGAATTACAATCCGAAAGGTACAGGGTAAAAACGCCCTGGCCGGCTACCGCTGTAGCCGACGCCGTGGCCAGGTCTGCTTCCGGCTGTTCCGGGGATTCAAAGGCGCCCAGGTCGATGGTTCGCTGCGTTATCCTGGCTGCACCTGCCAGATCAGCTTCCCCCGGTCCCATGCTGTTGAGGCCGGCATTTACTGCAGGACTGCAGGATTGCAAACGGAAATCTTCATTTTCCGGATCCTTGAATTCAGGATTGGTGTGGATAGGAGTGTCTCCCGAAAGCTGCGCATGGTACTGGCTGTTGAACAGACAGTGCGAAATCTCCACCGGTGGTACCTCATTCGCGGCCGAAACAATGTTCTTCCCGGGGGTATTGGTCCATAATATCGAATTGGTCAGGCTGGTTATGGTGTTTCCCGTCATTTTTACAGCCGAGCCTCCCGGCTGGTATAATGTGCTGCTCAGCACGATGAGGGTTGAACCGGCAATGTGGACCAGCGCAGAATCTGCGGCGGCCATATCGTATACAAGTGAATTGACGAGCATGCAGCCGGCTCCCTTAAAGGCTGCGATGGCGCTTCCCTGGTACAAACCCTTGTAGGGAGTGCCCAGGGCATTCGTGTTTAGGATGGTTTTGTTTTTGCCGAAGGTACAGTTGACGACGGTAAGGCTGCCCTCGCCGTAAGTGCCGATTCCGCCGCCTGATCCACCCTTGTAATTCGCGGGTTGTGCGCCGTTGTCGCTTTGCGAGGCATTGTCTACTCTGTTGTTATAAAACTCCGAATTGGAGACCAGGACGTCGTAGGTGCCGGTAACACCGTAGGAAGATTCCTGCATAATACTGACTGCGCCGCCCCGGAAGCCCGAATAGTTGTCTTCAAAGCGGCAGGCGTCGATCACAAACTGGTTGCCGTCTGTGGCCACTGCATCGTAAAAGACGGCGCCGCCGCTGCCCATCTTGTCGCTGTTGTTTTTAAACGTGCAGTTGCGGAGCAGCGGGGTAAAATTGACTTCCGAAAAACCACTGGAGATAAAAATCGCTCCCCCGGCAAAACGCGGGTATCCCGAGGGCATGATACTGCCGGCATTGGCATTTCCGTCGCGGATTTCAAAGCCGTCCACCAGGGTCGAATGATCCATAAAAACGGTCGTATGGTCGGGGTCCGGATTAACGATCATCATCACATGGTAACAGTTGTCTGCCGCCACGCCCGCCGCGCCGAGATCTCCGCTCAGGAGGGTCGGGTTCGCAGCAGCATCCCGGTCGGCCATAAGCGGGCTACCCGTGTCGGGGAAGCCGCCGTACAGCTTGACGCTGCCCCGGATCAGGAATGTTTTGTCCCGCGGGTCGGTGGGGGTGCTGTTGCCGGATAAATCGACGGTCGGCTTATAAACTCCTTTGGCCACCCATACCTCGCTTACCTCCGGCGTGCTGATCATCGCCTGAAGATCGTCGGACGCATTGGCCCAGTCAAGACCGGATTTTGTTCCGGCCCCGCCCTGCTTTACATACAGGGTGGTCTGGCTGTACAAAGGCTGCGCCAGGAAGAGCAGTATACCGAGAAGACGGAGTATAGCAAATTGCTTGGTAGAAGTGTTTGACATTTTGAGGACAGTTTTTCTAGTAATACAACCAGACGAGCACCATGGCCATGACTGCCAGCAAAATGATTGCAGCGTATACCTGCCAGGGTCTGATCGTCGGGTTTTGCATACTGCAATGATATAGCAGGCGCCCTGTAAAAGGCGCAAAACGGGGGTAGACAAAAAGCAGACAACAGGTTGAAGTGCCCTGTTTCAGGAGGATAGCAGCAAAAGGGTTAAGATTTACCGCACCGCGTAGATCGGGGGCAGGCCGGCCGGGCGAAAGCGGCTAACGCCCCGGCCGGGACTGCTATATCTATTCTTTAACGACGTTGCGCGTATCGGCCGATGCACCCGAGGGGTGAAGGATGCAGATGGTATAAACACCTGCCGGCAGCCCGCCCAGGTGGACCTGGTACTGCTGCGAATTGGCTTTGACTTTTATGAGCTCGATTCCCAGTGTGTTGATGACGGAAATCAATTCGTTGCCTTTGAGACCGGTAACCGTCACAAAGTCTGCGGCTGGGTTGGGATATACGGTGATGGCCGGTTTCTTCCCGGATACAACGCCCCTGACAATACCGCTGTATTCATAACTTCCGTCCCGGTCGGTCATGCGGAGGCGGTAGTAGTTATTGCCGTTTTCAGCGCCGGTGTCGGTGAAGCCGTAGGTACTTGCGGTCCCCGTACCGGTAACCGCACCTATGTCCTTGAAATTGCGGCCGTTTTTGCTTCGCAGTATTTCGAACCGTTCAAAGTTTACCTCTTCGGAGGTTACCCAGTCAAGCAGAATCACGCCTTCCGACGGTCGGGCGGTAAACCGTACGAGCTTTACCGGCATCGGGTTATAGACCACATTTACCGCCGCATCTTTCGACCGGCCGGTGACATGGTCGGTGAGTGTATAGGTCAGCGGTGTAGGGTCGCTCGTGAAACCTGCTTCCGCGGAGAAAGTGAGGTTGCCCGTACCCGGACTGTAGGTCCAGGTACCCTGGTCCGGTACCGTAACGGTATTACCGGCCAGGGTGCTGCCTTCGGGGAGGCCAACCGTGGTGAGGGCAACGGTGGAATTGGTTGTGGTAGCCGGGCTGCCGTCGGCAAGCTTGTCGTTTCCGAGAATATTGACGGTAACGTTCTCTCCGGCCTGGTTTCCGTCGCTGACGTCTGCAACGGGTGCCGGAAAAGGCCGGTCTTCGTAGGGGCCTACATCAATGACCGCATACATAAGGCGCGGATCCCCACCCAGGTCGGCATCGGTGGCCAGGGTATTGCCATACAGGGCATTGCTGCCTTTACCAATAGCCGGGCTCCCCGTTTTCAAAGTAAAATCCCCCGCGGGCGCATCGGCAAAGATCTGCGCCGTGGTGATGCCCCTGGCATCAATGTTGCCGTTCGTGGTCGTGCTATTGGTTTCTATAAGACTATATTCCGGGTTAACGCGACCCGGTCCTGCATATTGGATCCCGCTGCTATTCCTCCAGAGAATGGAATTGTACACATTTATACTACCGCCGAGGATATACAGGCCGGACGGGGTAATAAGGCCCGGCATATTATTCTTGTTGCCATAAAGCGTGCTGTTGAGCACCAATGCATCGTCACCGCTCGCGTGGTAGATGGCTGTTCCGGCTCCTGAATTTGCTGTATTATCGGCAATCAGGCTGTTGATGATACTCGGCGAGGAGAGCGTGTTGTGCATGACCGCGCCCGTATTATTGGCCTTGTTACCGGTAAAGGTGCTGTTCCGGAAAGAAGGCGCCGAATTGTTGTTGTTGTACACCGCGCCGCCGTTGTTGGCGGTATTGCCGGAAAAGACCGTGTTGCTGACCGCAGGTGAAGCATTGTTGTTGTACAGGGCTGCCCCACCGGAGCCGGCACTGTTAAAAATAAAATGGCTGTTGCCAATAACCGGTGAAGATACAGAGGTGAACAGCGCTGCGCCGTCATAAACAGCGCGGTTGTACGAAAAAGTGCTGTTGGTAATCCCGGGCGACGAACCGCTGAGATTAAACATGGCCCCGCCATTGTTGTTGGCTTTGTTACGGATAAAGCTGGTATTGGACACGGCAGGCGAGGATGCGTAGTTGTACATGGCCCCGCCATTGAGGGTGGCGGCGTTGTGCTCGAAAATGAGATGGGTTAGTATCGGCGATGCGTCAACGCAGTGCATGCCGCCACCGCGGTTTTTGGCCACGTTCTCGCCATTAACCATAAGGTTGTTGACGTCGTCTCCGTAACCACCCTTAACGGTAAAGCCATCGAGTTCGGCGGAACCTGTGTTCCCAACAGCCAGGAGAACATGAAAGGCATTTTCGGCATTGCCGGCAATGGCCAGGTTGTCTCCTGAACCTGTTACCTGGTCGTCGTCATTAAAATCGCCCGACAGAATGGAAACATTTGCGGCGGGATCGCGGTCGTTCATACCGGGGTTTCCCGTGGCGGGGAATCCGCCGTAAATTTTTACGTCAGGTACCAGCAAAAAGGCATTGTCCCGGCCGCCGGGATTGCCGAAGTTATTGTCGGCCGGGCTGTATAAAGGCTTGTAAGTGCCTGCCATTACCCAGATTTGGGTGACGGCAAGAGGGCCGGGCAACGCATTGTTGTGCTTGGCAAATCTAAGCGCATCGGCCAGCTCGCCCAGCGCGTTGGACCAGGAACTGCCGTTACCGGCCGCACCCTTCCGAACATGTAATACACCGGAGGCGTCAGGCATTTGTGCCTGTGCCTCCGGTGCAGTGAGCAGTACCGAAATGGCAAACAGCAATCTTTTCAGGGAGGTAAGGGGTGTACTTTTTATGGGATTAACCGATGTGTGACGATTAAGATGCGGGTGGTGTGGTCCTTTTATTTTCATTGATTTTGCAGGTTTTCAATACGCTGGTCAAAATAGATCCAGGTCAGAATCATGAGCAGCGCGGCAAAAACTGTGATAATGACAGGCCAATTGATCTGTGGTTGATTTCCGCGCTGTTCCATTGCGCAAATTTCTGGAACACGTGTCTTTTAGCCTTTGTCCAGGGGCGGACAAAAAAAGGAAAAGTGGGGGGGCGAAAATGCAGAAATACCGTGTGCAAGCTGAAAAAGGCTTTTTTCGGGCGGACAAAAAGCGGACAGCGCATGCTTCGGGGCATCCGGGTCAGTAGAAACGGGAGGCGTGCATCAGAGCAATGTAAGGATGTACTCTTCCAAGCTCTGATCACCGGCCAGCGACAGTTTTTGCTTCAGCCGTCTCTTACTCCTGGCTACACTTTCCAGGCTAATGCCCAGCGTGGTGGCCATTTCGTTGTTGTTCATCTGGAGAAATATAAGACTGGCCAGTCGCTCTTCGGCGGCGGACAGCTGAGGCTGCACGGCCCGGATACGCGGAAAGAAAAGCGGGTGCACCTTGTTGAAATCTTCCTTGAACTTTTCCCATTCCTGGTCTTTTATCAGAACGTATTCCAGCAATTTACGACTTAGCTGCTCGTCGTTAAGCGTGTTTTTGATAATGGTTTTATTCAGCGACTGGCGAAGGTTCGAGATCAGGCGGTCTTTTTCCGCTATCTGGTGAACAAACTGCTGCAGATTGTTTTTAGCGAGCGCTGTTTCGGCCTTCGTCTGTGCATTTTCCAGCGCCATTTGCTGAATGGTTAACTTTGTCTGAAGCGATTTCCGGCTGTACAGCAGCCAGGCAAAGCAGGCAACGACAAGTACCGCGATTAAGATAATGTTTCGAGTCAGTTTTAGCCGATCCATACCGGCATGCGCATTTTCAAGGTTGCGGCGGGTCTCGTCAAACAGCATCTGGGCGCGCATGGCAGACAGTTTGCTGTTGCTGACTACCTTTTCATGTTCCAGCAAAAACTGGCTGTACCGGTTTTTATACAGCAAAATACTGTCGGGGTTACCCAATTGTCCATAAGCCGATAAGAGTCCGTCCGTAGCTTTCACCTTCTGTTCCAGCCTGTCTTCCAGTTTGCCGCTCTTCAGCGCCGCGGCAAAAGCCGACCTGAAAGCGGTAATGGCGGGCGGCAGTTTCCGCTGCGACAGTAAAATCTGTCCCCTGGCATTTTCGGCAATGGCCACGTTGTTCCATTGCCGGTACTTGTTGGCGGCGGCCAGGTGGGCATCTACCAGCGGCGTAGCCTGGCCGTTATCTCCCTTGTAAAAAAGGCAGCGGCCAATATTCCCTTCGGCGATGGCTTTCCAGAGCTCCTGCGGCCTGTGCGCGTAGGTGGTTGTAACGATCGTATCCGCAATCTGCCGGTAACAATGGATCGCCTCGTCGTAATCTTTCAATGCCATGTAGGAGGCGCCCATCATATCCAACTCAAAGACGTAGGTCATGGGATCCCAGTCAATGGCATCTGTGTTTTTAAATTGCAGGCATTTTTTACCGTAGGCAATACTTTCCTGGTAGTCGTGGGCCCGGTACAACGCGATACTGATGCCCAAAAACCGGTTGTGCACATAAGGAAAGTATTCAAATCCTATCTTTTCCTGCAGCTCCAACGCCTTCAGATTGTAAAGCAGGTAGCCGCCTTCAAAATTGATGTCGGCGGCAAGTGCGTAGATTTCGGCCAGCAGTTGTTCGTCTTCCAGGTAGCGGGCCTTTTTGATCGCCTTGGTAATCTTCAGCGTATCCTGTTGCAGCAACGGGATATGTAGAAGGTGCTTGCCAATAACCTGGAACATGTATACTCGGGCCATGAGCCGGTCATCCGGGTGCTTTTCCAGGTAGGTGTCCAGTTTTTGCGAGACATCGCGGAATTTTGCGGCGTCGTAGGCTGTTCGCAGCGGCTGGTAGGTGGTCTCTGCTTTCTGGGTCTGCGTCCTGCCGGTTTCGGACCAGGCTTTTACAAGATTCCCTGTTTCATCACCTTGTGCAAAGCCATAATCGTATAGTATAAAAATGCAGCAAAAAAAGATGAACGATACTCTCATAACGTGTTAAGCTCCGGTAAAACTAGGGAATCTTGCCTGATGGCGCTATTTTTATCAAAAAATTTGCTGTTCCTGTCCACCGTTGAAAGAATGAAAGACTATAAATACAAGGTATTCTCATAGCCGGAGACAAATTGCCCTCGGTAAGAAGCATAAAACGGGAATATCACCTGAGCACCAGTTCGGTACAACGCGGGTATGATGATCTCGTTTTCAGAGGCCTTGTCAATAGCAATCCCCGTTCCGGGTATACTGTGGCTGCCCGGAGCGGACAAGCGCCTGAAGAAACGCTTGCCAGGCCACCCGTTCAGCGCGACCCGGATTTTGAGGGCAAAGTGACCGCTACTTCGGACAGGCGGTTGCATTTTGACTATGCGGCGCTGAATGAAGCGGCGCCGTCCGACTTCCTGGTCCCGCAGAAGTTGCTTTTGAGAACCATGCAGGGAGTAATCCGCGAAAAAGGAGCAGCGCTACTTCGGTACTATCCCGCGAACGGTTCTGAAGAATTGAGGGGTTTGCTATGCCGGCGGTCTGCCGTCCACGGCGCGTTGATTCAGCCGGAAGAATTGCTGATTACCGATGGCGCTTTACAGGCGTTGTTTATCGCATTGGCAAGCGTAACGGCTCCTGGTGACGTAATAGCTGTGGAAAGCCCTTGCGTATTTTCTATCCTTGAAGTGATTGCCAACCTCCGGTTAAAAGCGGTTGAAATCCCGGTTCGCGACAAAGACGGACCGGATACGGACTACCTCAAAAAACCGGTAGGCGTGGCTCTGATCAAACAGAGCAATGTTTTTCCGGAAGTGCTTGAAGGACGGCGAATTCGGACCTTTGCTCTTTTCTACATTCTTCCGGAACACGATACGGAAGAATCGCGACGGTCTTTATGGGAAAAGTGCCTTTCTATAAGTACGAATCTGGATGCAATCTGGTTAGAGGTACACCAGGATGATCCGTTGGTCCCGTTTTTTAAGAGCAATGGGTTTGTAATCCACCGGGAATCTTTAATGCCTTTTGCCCAGCCTTCGTATATCCTGATACGGTATAGAACGAACAGGTAGTGAAAATTGCCTCGCCGACCCCAATGCAGATCCGGAAAGCGTAAGCCTATAGTTTCAGGAGCGTGGCCATGTAAGGATCGAGGCTTGCAGCGTCGGGAAGGTCGAGCCGCCTGGCCAGCCGATGCCGCGCACGGGTGACGCTTTTCCGCCCGATACCCAGCGTGGCGGCGATCTGGGGTCCGGTAAGCCCAAGGAAAATAAGGATAGACAACCGTTCTTCAGCGGGTGTCAACTGCGGAAGCCTGGCGGCGAGTTCTGTGAGGAAAAGCGGGTAGGCCCGCGAGAAATCGCCCCTGAATTTAATCCATTCCTCGTCGCTTACCAGCGTATAGGAATCCAGGCTTTCAAAGATATCCTGCCTGGTATGGAAGGCCTCGTCTTCCTGTACTTTTTTGCGGAGCGATTCAATCAGTTCGTTTTTTTCGCGGAGGTTACCCACGAACTCCTTAATCTGTCTCCGGGCTTCGGTTACCTCTGTTTCAGCTTCCTTTTTTTTCTGGATGGTCCATTCAAGCCGGTTTTTGATTTTGAGCTGCTGGCGGCTGTACCCAAGCGCCGCGATGACAGCCAGCAGCGCAATCCCGAGCAGTATCAATCTTTTGTTTTCTTTTTCCTTTTTCAGCAGTAACGTGGTGCTTTCCAGGGAAAGCTGCAGGTGATCGAGCCTCACCTTTGCGCGGGTGGCCCGCAGCCCGGATCGGTTGATATAGGCCGTCACGCTGTCGCGGAAAGCATAGGCCTGCGCATAGTAAAAATAGGCGCTGTCGGCCCGCTCTTCTTCCCTGAATACCGATGCGAGCCCCGTGGCGGCTCTACCGGCGTATTCGTACATCTTGTTTGCCGTACTCCACATATACACTTCCTTCCAGAGCCGGGCGGCCTCGCGGTAGTTGCGTTGTAAATAATACCCCTGGGCGAGCGCATTCCGGGACAGGCAGACATTCCACTGGTCCCGGTTTTCAATTGCCGCCGCCAGCCATTCCCGTAACAGGGGCTCACCGGCATTCATATCCCCCTTCATTATGAAATTTTCTCCGATGTTTCCCCGGGCTATGGCGGTCCAGAACTTCCGGAAAGAAGGTTGGGAGGGAAGATGCTCCAAAGTCTGGAGGAGCTGGCTATAAAAGTAAACCGAGCTGTCAGTCCGGCCCATTTTTTTATAACTGGCGCCTATGAGGTCGAACAAAAAGACATCCGGTGAAGCTTCGGAAAGTGTGATGTTTTTTCTGAAACCGAGCGCTTTGCGTCCGTAAGACACACATTCCCGGTAGGCTTGCGTCCCATAGGCGGCCTTGCTCATGCCTCCGAGTTTGTGATACAACAGGTTTTCGGGGAACAGGCCGATCCCGATCTTGTCCGCAATTTCGAATGCCCGGGCGAGCATGGTCAGGTATTCTTCGTTTTGACCGTAAAAATTATACAGCTCCGCCATGTCGAAATAGGTATCCGCCAGCAGCAGATCATTTTTTTCCAGCATGCATAACCGGATCGCTTCTTTGGTCAGCTCGAGCGAGACGGGGGCGATGCCCCGTTCAAAATCAATATTTTTATAGGAGGCCGCGTTGGCCTGAAGCCTCAGCAGACGGATCTGCAGGTAAGGGTTTTTCTTTTTTTTCTGTTTGGCGGCGACTCTAGGCATGAGCGTATCAAAAAGAAATCCTCCCGACAGCCGGACAGAAGACAGCAATTGCGCTTCGCGCCGGATACACCCGGCATCTCCGGCTGCATAAATTTCAATCAACGAATCGATTTTAGAATTCTGACCGCAGACGGAATGACAGATAAAGATCAGCAGAAGCAGCCCGCACAACGCGTAGTGCCGTTTAGCGACGGCAAATGAAAATGAAGTTCCGGATAGGTAGTCACCAAAAGGGTAACTCTCAGGCGGGTAGTCCCCGGACGGACCCTTCTTATTATTATGTAGCGTGGAGGTTTTCAAAACGCCGCTAAAATTAGGGCATAAACATTTAATATCTTCGTAAAGATAGCCCGTCGGGTTACTGATCATGCATAAAAGCCTTTGTCGAAGAACGGTAAGGGCTTTTAGCTCTTTTAATAGCCTGTCTTTTCAGTCTGTGATAATGAGGTCCGCCGTGACCGGTAGGTGGTCCTGGTCATTCAGCCCGGTATAGGGTGCTGCAACGTTCATGATCTTAATGTTGCGGCTGGTCAGGATATTGTCAATATGCAGGTTTTCAGCCCTGTTCATGACTTTACCCGTAGCTGCGGTAACAAACCATCCCTGGTGGCCACCGTTGGCAATGTTGAAGCCTTCTTTCCGAAAACGCAATTGTTCCTCGTCTTTGGCATTCATATCGCCCAGGCAGATAAAGTATTCGTGCTTTTTGAGCTCGGCTACAAACAGGTCAAGCGCGTCGGCATGCCATTTTTGCTGCCAGGGTATGTGCGTAGAAATGACCGTAATCGTTTTGCCGCCCAGGTTCAGGTCGCCCATTAGTGCATAATAGTCTCCTGCCCAGTATTTTATACGTATATTGGCAAGCTTGTAATGGGTAGCGATACCATTGTAAATCCAGGTTCTGCGATCACCCAGGTATACATGGTCATAGTACGGTTTCAGGATATGCTCTGCGGCATTCATGGTGCTGTCTTTGTCAAATCCTTCGTTCCACTCCTGCACACCGAAAATGTCGAGTGCCTGGGCGCCTACCCAGGCTTTCCATTTCAAGGCTTCGGCTTCCGAGTGCCGGCCCTGGAAACCGCCGAGTTCGCCCTGGTTAAAATGGCCGACATTGTAGGTGCCTACTTTGAGCCTGACGGGGAGTTGCTGAGCAAATGACTGCATCGCGGAGAGCAGAACCAAACAATTTACTATTGATTTTAAAGCTGGTTTCATTTGGGAAAAAGGGGTGAGGTGTGAGCGATGAGGTGTGAGGAAGGGCTTGTATCCCAAATCTCACCACTCATAGCTTTTGATAAAAAGAATGATCAAACCTGATTCTAACCTACTAAGGCGTAGAACCCGGGATCAACGAACCGGGCCGCCAGGCGTGCTATCCACCTGGACCACTGAAAAAATTGTGGCCGCTATGCATGCAGGAAAGGAGCGTACGGTTCGGCTAAAATACGAAGAGCAGCTACCCGTCGTGATTGGCTATTTTACAGAATGGGTCGGAGCGGATGGGAAGCTTGATTTCGGAAACGACGTATACGGTCACGACTGGAAGACGGCGGCCCGGTATTTCGCGGTCAGGCCGGCTATTGCGCAATGACGCATCATGATAAATTCTGAAAAGTGTATTGCGGATCAAATTTTATTCCCAAATCAGTTAAAATGTTAGTATATTCTTCCTTGAACGCTACTTTCCGGTGATGTTCCTCCTGATTTTGAATGTATCGGTAGACCTGGTTTACTCTTGACCGATGGAGAGAAAATGCTCCGTATCCGGTTTGCCATTCAAACCTTGTCGGTGTTAGCCTTTCTTCATTAATGAATTTAGATGATTTTGCTTTAACCGACTTCATTAATTCTGACACCGAAATAGCCGGTTTCAGACCAACAAGGCAATGCACGTGATCCTCCACACCGTTTACAATGAAGGTCTTACATCCGGTTTCATTGATCAGGTTCCCGATCACGCTGTACAAGGAAGGACTCCATTTTTTCAGGATAGCCGCCCTACGGTACTTCACTGCAAATACAAGATGCAGATAGATTTGAGAATAAGTATTAGCCATATTGAACAGTAGTTGTATAGAATGAATAATTGTTTCAGAACAAGTATAATAATTTTTAAAACAAATTAAAACAAGATCATAGTCCCTCGGGTTGAAACCCGGGGCCATCGCATCGGCCGATGCTACGCATCTTTGATGTGCAATGATTGAATATGGGATTTTCGGAGGGATGATGCGCCATCAAGCAAGCCTGACACCCCTTGTTGGGTAGCTTACGGAGAATCGACAAAAATTTCTGCCATACAGAGCCGTAGGCTCGATTGATATGGTAGCACTTAGGGAGAATCGACAACAATTTCTGCGATACAGAGCCGTAGGCTCGATTGATATGGTAGCACTTAGGGAGAATCGACAACAATCCTGCCATACAGAGCCGTAGGCTCAATTGATATGGTAGCACCCGGTTTCGACCGGGAAATAATCGTCATTGATTCAAAAAGAGAGCCGTAGGTTCGATGCATATATTATCCATAATCATATATGTGCCGAGCCTACAGCTCTCGTGGATTTATTCGGGATTTACACACACCCATCGGGTTAAAACCCGGAGCCATCGTATCGGTCGATGCTATGCATCTTTGATGTAAGATAATTCCCGTCTACCGCACAATGACCCTCGTCCCTGTTTTCTGTTCCGCAAGCCGGAGCAGGTATATTCCCGACCGTAGCCCATCGATCGGTTGGGCACGATTGCCGGAGATGGAAAGCTGCCTGATCAGCTTTCCATTCAGGTCATAAACGAGCAGCATATCCCGCTCCGCCCCCGACATTTCCACCTGTACATGCCCGTCCGACGGCACCGGCCAGGCCTTTAGCGACACTCCAGCATTGCGAACGCCATTTACTGACCGGATGACGGAATAGGAAATCGTCCCGTCGATATCCACTTGTTTGAGCCGGTAGTATGAAATACCACTGAACGGGTTGTAATCCCTGAACGTATACTTGAGCAAACCCTTGCTGTACCTGCCGGGCGCGGCTGCGTCAACGAAGCCGGCCGGTGTGAAATCCGCTTCATGGGAAAGCCGTCTTTCGACTACGAAACCGTCGTTATCAATCTCCTCGACTGTAGCCCAGGTAACGAGGGTGAAATCGGTTTCGGAGCGCTTGGCCTGGAAATCAACGAGCGTAACCGGCAGGGGAGGCTCAAAGCGGTAAGGCTGCAGGATACCGGGTGTAAGCATATATCCCGCGCCGGAGCGCGTAATGGAAGCGACCTCGCCTACAGTAAATTCGAGCGTGGTATTGCCTGTACTAAAGGTGGTACCGGCATTATCCGGCCCGGCGCTGCTTAAAACCGGTGCGCCGACCTCCGAAACCGAACCGGCGATACCCGCAAAGGGCTGGAGAAACCCCTGCGAGAGCAGAAGACTTCCTATCCCGGGCGAGGCGACTGCAATGCCGCCAGTGCTGCTTTCAAGCAGCACGGTGCCCTGGCTGTAGGATTGCCCGGCCGTGCTGACCGTTTGGGGAAAAAGCTGCTGCGCGTACAGGTGACCGCATAAGGTCAGCCAGGAGCACAGAAAAAATAATTTGTAAGGCATCCTCATGATAGGTTAATGGTGCGGGGGCAGTCTTTGCTAACCACGGATTACTGGATCACGATATAGCCGTTTACATTCTCGTTGTCGTTTAAGGGGTTGGGACTTACATTCCGCACGCCGTAGCCGAACTTATAGTTGCCGGCGGCGATGTAGCCATAGGTTCCTGATGCCAATAGCGGGTCTCCCGGAGGGACTACTTTCAATGCACCGGCTACTGTATACAGCTGCCTGGCTTGTACGGAGGCGACTGAATTATAAGCCGCGGGGCTAAATGACACGACAAGGTTGTCGGACATTCGTCTATAGACCGGGCCTATTCCTACCCCGTTACTGGAAATGGTAGCACCTAAAACTCCCATTAAATTAACAACAACCGTCTGTCCGGGATATACTGTTATTTCGGGTGACTCATAAATGGCTTGAAACCCCAAATTGCTGGCTGACGTGTTGGAGAGGGGGCTTGCAACGTACATAATCTGTGCAGCCGGCTGCGCCTTCCACGCGCTGCCGTCCCATTTCAGCAGGTCCCCTGATTTAGGCGTATTGGTGTCGATATAGTGCCCGCCTATGTTAATGGCATTGAGCGCTTCGTCGGCAGCGAAGGCGTAAGGTACCGTTACCAGGCCCTGGGCGCCCATGTCTACAAACGTGCCATTGTTGTTGATGTCCAGTTCTACCTTCAGCGACTCGACGCTGGTCGTATTGTTGGTCCAGTTGATGGCGTTGAAGCTGCCGGTGGTAGCAAGCGCTCCGGCGCTGCCGATCTGTACATTAAAAAGTCCCAGCGCGTTGGTCGTGACTTGCCGGGTTTCGGAATAAATAACGGCATTGCCGCTCGCGCTATTGATAACGCTGAGTCTTACCTTGATACTCTGACCGGCAATTGCCTCCCCGGTATTCTTACGTGCCACGGCCTGGTAATTGATAGCCTTGGGCATTTGCGCCACGGCTATGCCGGCGGAAAGGAGACAAATAAAAAGGGTAATGATCGTTTTCATAAAGGATCTTAATGCTTGCTTGATAGTTGGGATTTTTGGTAAAGTTCTTCTGACGTACAGGGTTTGTCCTAATTTACCTGATTGAAGCATGCATTTTTCCTGCGGAAGTGTGGGGGATGGGAGGATGTAGTGATGAGTTGAGGAATGGATGTGGTGATTTGTTGATAAGTTAATGTGGGAATGGATAGATATGGGGGTGGTTTTGTGGGGAGTTGCCCGTAGAAAAAATATTATATTTGGCGGCGTGATATCGGGTGGGTGGGGCTGCTGATGAGCCGGGTATAACCGGTGCCGGTTAGTGGTTCATTACATACTATTGTGAGATTTGTTGCATACTTTTTTGGAAAGGAAGAACGAGATTGTTGAGTTAAGTACTGATTTCTCTTTGCCGCTTATTGCCTATTGTGCCCTCCTGGAAGAGGGGTCAAAACAGGTGGTTGCGCATCAGTTATTAAGATCCGGCACTTCGATTGGTACGAATGTGAGAGACGCCAAAAAGCGCTGAGAGCCGCACTGATTGTGCATAAGCTCAGGAAGTCTGCCAAAGAAGCCGGAGAAGCTGCTGGACGCACTATACGAAAAATCAGAAAATTGCCCGAATTCCCACATGAAAAAGAAAACATAATACCCATCGCCCTATTTCCACATCATGAAAATCTTCCTTTCAGCAATACTGTTTATTGTCGTAACACAAGCTATACTGCCTGCCCAGATCTATCATTTTAATAAGCTCACAGTAGAGGAGGGGTTGAACGATGGCGATATGCACGCGATCGGCCAGGATAAGTACGGGTATATGTGGTTCGGGTCACTGGGCGGGCTAAGCCGGTTCAACGGCCGCAATATGGAGTGGTTTACGCACGTGCCCGGCGATACGAGCTCTATTCCCGGCAGTCTCGCCCTGAGTATGGCGCTCGACAGCAGCGGCCGCCTCTGGATAGCCTTTGAAACCGGCCTTGTTGAATACCGGTACGGAACGTCCTCTTTCCGGCGGGTTGCCGCTGCGGGCGAGACCAGGATCGATAAACTGCTGCCCGTCGGGAAGAGAAAGCTGTATATGGCTACGGATAAGGGGTTGGGGGTGATGGATGTAAACACCGGAATGGTAAAGTATTACCGCGATGTAGCAAAAGACCCGGAGCAGAAGGAGTGGTTTCGTACCAGGGTGTTTTCGATGGCAAGCCATGGCGACCTGCTCTACCTTTCCGCCTGGAAAGGGATATTCGTGTTTGATACGGTGACGGAGAGACTGGAAAAAATAGATATCCCGCAGTTGAAAGGCGTGCTCACCAGTTCGGTAGCGGTAGACAGCCGGGGGAACCTTTGGCTGGGCTCATATGGGAGGATACAGTTGCTGAAGATACCTTTGACCGGGGACTATCAGAAAGAGGCCGGGCAGAAAGCCGTTAGCTATGACCGGTTCTTTTCGTCGTCGGAAAAGATTATTAACAACAATGTAAATGCTATCGAGACCGACATACACGGCAAAATATGGGTGGCGACTTCGATCGACGGCTTGCTGGAATACATGCCCGAAACCGATAGCTTCAGGCAGCATGTTCATAAACCCGAGCTGAAAGGAAGCCCCTCAGGCGATTTGCACCGTTGTATGTTCCGCGACCGGGATGGCCTGATCTGGCTGGGCGGCAACCAGGGGATGAATTATTTTAACCCGGCGAGGACGTTCTTTACCACCATTATGCCCTTCAGCCGGGATCTGGATACCCGGCACCGCCGGATGGCCCGTGACCTGACAGAGGACAGAAACGGCAATTTGTGGTTTGCCACGCTCGATGGGGTCAGCAGCTATTCTCCGGAGACTGGTGCGTATACGGAGTGGAACAACAGGCTGGGGCAACCCGCAGCGCTGTGGAATAATTCCGTGAGGGGGATACACCGGGATAAGAAAGGCGATATCTGGATAGCGACAGGAGGCGGGATCAATCGTTTTTCCACCGGGCAACGCAAAATGGAATTTATCGGGAACGAGGTACTGCCCACCGTATTCTACTTCGGTATCAGCGAAGACAGGAAGGGGAGATTGTGGTTCTGCGGGCGGGACAAAGACGGGTTCTACTGGTATGACCCGGACACGGATTCCAGCGGCGGAATATCAGCGCATCGCCATCTTAAGGTGTTTTCGGGCCTGGGCGGCCGTTATTTTATGGAAGACTCAAAAGGACGTTACTGGCTGGGGACAAATGGCGGCGGGCTTGGCATGTACGATCCTTCGGCCGGCCGGACGAGGCTTTGGACGACCGGCGACAGTACACCCGTTATTTCAGGCAACAAGGTGATCGAGATCCGGGAAGACAGGCTGGGATGGGTCTGGGTAAGCACTGATTTGGGAATTACGGGTATTAGCCCTGACCTGAATCATTACAGGACTTTTACTGCAAAAACCGGCCTTCCCGCCAACACCACGGCCGCCTTGAGAATAGATAGCCTGGACCGGATATGGGTGGGGACTACCCGTGGGATTACGATGATCGACAGTAGCCGGAGCATGTTTACTACGTTCGGGGTCAGGGACGGCTTGCCCGCCGCCACCTTTTATGAACATTCAGGATATCGGGCTGTAAATGGTGATTTTATCTTCCCGTCTGTAAACGGTTACGTGAGGTTTGACCCGCTGAAGTTCAGGGAAGATAACAGCCCACTGCGCTGCTACCTCTCGGAAGTAAGGGTTTTGAACGAAAAATATCCCGTGAAAGGAGAGCCGAGTGAATTGAAGCAACTAAGGTTTCGCCCGGATGAAAATACCTTTACACTGGAGCTTACGGCGCTTCACTATGAAAATCCGGGGCAGGTCTGGTATGCATTCAAGCTGGACGGATTCGATAAGGAATGGACCTATACGCAGCAGTACCGCGCGCATTATACCAGGGTTCCGGGGGGGAATTATACGTTCCGCTATAAAGCTACCGTCAACCCGGCAGGTTGGGATGTGCCCGAAAATGTCCTTGCGATAACTGTGGATACCGTTTTTTACAAAACGGCGTGGTTTTTGACCCTGATTGTATTGATGGCGGGCATGCTGCTGTACGGCGTCTATCGCTACAGGCTGCAACAACAGCAGCAGATGCTCGAGCTGCGCGGAAAGTCCCAAATGCTGGAAAAGGAAAAGGCACTGGTGATGTATGAGAACCTGAAGCAACAGCTCAACCCGCATTTCCTGTTTAATTCATTGACCTCCCTGCGAAGCCTGATCCGGGGGCGGCCGGAAATGGCCGGCGACTTCCTGGACGGCTTAAGCCGCATTTACCGGTATATATTGAAAAACCGAGAGAAAGAAACCGTGCTGCTGAGTGAGGAAATCAGTTTTACTGAAACTTATATAAAGCTTCAACAGACCCGTTTCCCACGGGGATTTTATGTCAATATGCGTATCCGGCCGGATTGTCTCGACCGCAAGATCGCGCCGGTAACGCTGCAGAACCTGGTGGAAAATGCGATCAAGCACAACCTTATCGACGCAGAATCGCCGCTGGTGGTCAATATCTTTACCAAGGACAATTACATAATAGTAGAAAATAACCTGCAGCCTAAAGAATTTGTGGAGACGAGCAACCGGCAGGGGCTGCAGCACCTGCATTCACTGTATGCCTACCTGTCGGACCAACCACTTGCCGCCGGGAGCCGGGAGGGCTTCTACCGGGTGAAGGTTCCCCTGATAGGAGGGGAAACAGCGGAGTAGCGACAGACGAAAGTAACGAATGAAAACGATGAAAATGCGCGCAGTAATCATAGAAGACGAAGAGCTTATAGCACATGAGCTGAAGCAAAAGGTCAGGGAAGTGGCGCCTGACCTGGAAATAGCCGCGACATTGCCGAGCCTGAAGGTGGCGCGCCGCTGGCTGATGCAAAATGCCGAGCCCGACCTTTGGCTGATGGACGTACAGCTTTCAGACGGAGTCAGCTTCAAGCTTTTCGAGGAGTTCAGCCTCGGCGCACCGGTTGTGTTTACAACCGCGTACGATGAATATGCCGTCAGGGCTTTTAAAGTCAACGGCGTAGATTATTTGCTGAAGCCGATTGAAAATGATGAGCTTGCAAAGGCTGTCGGGAAATGCCGGGACATTATAAACACCCGGCAGCAATACCCGGCTGTGGTAAAGGATTTGCTGAAAAGCCTCCAGGGAGAAGGTCGGTCAGGCTACACCCGGTACAAACAAAAATTCATTGTACATACCCGCGACGGCTGGCGTCCGGTCAATACCGATGCTGTGGCTGCGTTTGAAAAAGACACCCTGTATTATCTGCATACTTTCAAGGGAGAGCGGTTTATTCTCAGCTTCGAGAGCATGGATGAAATAGAGGAATTACTGGACCCTGGCCGGTTCTACAGGGCAAACCGTCAGTGGATCATCAGCTCCGAAGCCATTAAGACCGTCAGGCCGCTCGATAACTTTAAGCTGGTCGTTACGCTTAGTCAGCCCGCCAACCGTCAGATTGATATCAGCAGGGAGAAGGCTTCGGCTTTCAAAAAATGGCTGGACCGCTAGCGGGCTATAACCAGGCAGACGCAGCAGACGACATTAGGGAAATATTTTTCTGAATTAGCTACCAGACTTGGCGCCTGGTCAGGATTATCCGGGGGTATTTACTACCACTTTAGCCCGAAAGATCGGACGAACAGTTATTTTTTTAGCCTGGAGACTTCCTTTACCAGGGTATACTTTATCCCCGGGGCATCGGCAGGAGGATTGTCCACCCTTTCGCTTTTTACCACAAGTTCATACTCATAGCCCGGCTCATAGTTGAATCCTTCGATAGTATCGTAAAACAATTCCCATTCGCCCCCTTCTTTATCGAATTTCACCTGCATACAATCTTTTTTCTGCACACCTGCGGTACAGGGCCGGGTTGCAGCGGCAATAACCAAGGTTTGCTCACCATAACGGATGGCTTTAACCGACTTGAACAGCGACTTGCCGTCCCTGGTCAGCTCAACCTCGTCGCCCTTCCCGCGCAGTTCATAGTGGTCATTTTTGTACCAGATACCCGATGCCGCCCTTTGACCAGCTAATTCTATGGTTTCCCCCTCGAACTGCAACGTAGCGGTGTTTTCGGTATTATTGAAGGTCAGTTCCAAAGGGATGCCTTCCTTGCTCAGGGCAGTGCTTTTAACAATTCCATCCGGATCTACATGGCTGTGCATTTCTTCGCGCGAATGCCCGTCAGCTTGCTCCGCTGAGTTCTGTTTATTGTCGTTGCAGGCACTTAAAACTAAGGAAAGTATTATCGCCCCTAAAAAAATCTTAATCATAGCATCTGTGTATATTCTAGGGTAAATATAATAAACTATGAGGAATCAGCCTTAAACCGGAGGCTGCCCGTAATTGGTATATTCTTATAAATACCAATATCACCAAGCCCTGCTAACCTTCCCTTTCCAGTCCAAAAAACTGTACGGTTCCGAACAAAACTGTATGGTTCCGTACAGCCGGAGCCTTCTCAATAACCGTAATTCTTTGCGATTATCGCATGTTTTACGATGGCACAGTATTTTTTTGAATATACTCCAGCGGAGTGTGAGCGCGCCAAGCGTTGACTGATTTATCTGGTAGCAATTCGCTTGTATGCCCATTTTAATATTTACCGGCCCATGATAAGAAACTATTTCAAAACCGCCTGGCGAAACCTGGCAAGCAACCGGTTCTACAGCCTGATCAATATCATAGGACTTGGTGTGGCCATGGCGGCCTGCTTTGTACTCTTGCTGTACGTTTATTTTGAGGTCAGCTACGATCACCAGAACGAGAAGCTCGGCCGTATTTATAAGGTATACACCAACTTCCGGAACAACGATGAATGGTCGACGGGCAAATACAGTCCCTTCCAGGTTGCCGGCGTGCTGAAAAAAGACTTTCCTGCCGTGGAGGAAGCTGCTGTTGGTGTCGGCCCCTGGAAAACGCTGTTCAGCGTCGGCGACAAGCAGGTCAGACTGGAGACAATGGCAGCTTCCGCCTCACTGTCGGGGATCTTTACCTTCCGGTTTTTACCGGGCAGCCCGCAGTATATACCGGCCGATGCCTCATCGGTAGTCATTACCCGGTCTGCCGCTGAAAGGTTGTTCGGCGATGAAAATGTGATCGGCCGGACCCTCAAGCATAATAACAAGTACCTCCTGAAAGTGGCGGCGGTGATGGAAGACCTGCCGGCCAATTCATCCCTCCGGTTTGAGGCCTTTATCCCGTTGGAAGTGTTAATCGCACAGGAGCCTTCGGTGAAAGGACAGGGCTGGTACAACTATAGCTATACCAACTATCTCCTGGTAAGAGAAAATACGGACATAGCGGCGCTTAACAAAGAAGTCGGGGGGATCTTGTTGAAGTACGACGATAACAAAAACAACAAGCTGTTCATTTACCCCTTTGCGGACTCCCATTTGTATGATGAGTTCAAAAACGGGCTTCCCGAAGGAGGGCGTATCCGCATGGTCCGGCTCATGCTGATCATGGCCGGCGCTATTTTGCTGATCGGCTGCATCAATTTCATGAATATGAGTACCGCACGTTCTATGAAGCGTGCCAGGGAAGTAGGAGTCCGTAAAACCGTCGGCGCACCGCGAAACTTATTGATCGCACAATTCCTGGGTGAATCCATGCTGATGGCTGCTATTTCGTTCATATTTGCGCTTTTACTGACCATAGTCTTGCTCAAGGCTTTTAACAGCCTGCTGCAATTGGAGCTGTCCATTCCTTACGACCATCCCTGGGTCTGGCTTATCGCAACAGGGGTGATCGTATTTACCGGCTTTATAGCCGGCAGCTATCCGGCATTTTTTCTTTCTTCGTTCCGGCCGGTAAAAGTGCTCAAGGGAAGCATAACCGGCGCAGGAAGGGCGTCGGTACGGCCGCGACAGGTATTGGTAATTGTCCAGTTTTCTTTCGCAATATGCCTGATCCTTTCCAGTATAGTCATCTACCGGCAGGTACAATATGTAAAAAACCGTCCGTTGGGATATGAAAACAAGGGGCTCATCGAGTTTTCTCCGGAGGGTAACCTGTATCAGAACTTCGAAGCTTTTCGCCGGGAAGCGATTAACGCTAACGCCATTGTGGACGGAACCCTTTCCGCAAGCGGTATCAACGAGTCGTTCGGTTCGACCTGGGGAGTTACCTGGCCGGGCCAACTGCCGGGAGAGGAAAAGCTCATGATCAGCCAGATGGCAACTAATTACCATTTTGTCTCCACGATGGGATTGACCCTCACACAGGGCCGTGATTTTTCTGAAGCCTATCCGTCGGACTCGGCTGCCCTTATTTTAAACGAAGCGGCTGTTAAGATGATGCGACTGGAGCAGCCCCTGGGCCAGACAATAAAATGGCAGGGGACCAACCGGTATGTAGTAGGCGTAGTAAAAGACTTTAGCTACAACAGCCCTTTTGATCTTTCAAAACCAATTGTCATCGGGTTCAGGAAGGACTGGGCCGAAAATATCACGCTGAAGCTTAACCCTGGCCTCCCGGTTTCCGAGAGCCTTGCAAAACTGGATCAAATTCTGGGAAAAATGAATCCGGGCTATCCGTTTGACTACCGTTTTACAGATGAGATTTTTGCCGGGAAGTTTCACGCCGAGCAAATGCTGGGGAACCTGGCCTTGGCATTTACTGTTCTTTCCGTCCTGATTTCCTGCCTGGGCCTGTTCGGCCTGGCTACCTTTTCTGCCGAGCAGCGGGAAAAGGAAATAGGCATCCGCAAGGTACTGGGCGCCAGCATCGGTAGTATCTGGCTGGGCCTTTCCAAAGAATTTGTAGGCCTGGTGGGTATAGCCTTTTTCATCGGTGCAACAGGGAGCGCGTACTTCATGAAGCAATGGTTGATGAAATACGAATACCACACCAACGTAAGCCCGTTGATTTTGATAGCTACCCTGGTGCTTGCCGCGCTGATCTGTTTGCTTACCGTAAGCTTCCAGGCTATGCGCGCCGCGATAGCCAATCCGGTGAAGAGCTTGAGGGCTGAATAACAGATTAAAGTCGGGTCCCGCACCCGCGGTGTCGTTTCGCGAGAGGCGATTAACCTATCGGTTCAACCATTGTTTGAAAATTGGAGCTTTATCTTTACTAATAATGACTTCCACCGGCGCCTGTCTGCAGACCCATACTTTCAGCTTGCTGTTAAAGAAGTTATGAATACTTTGAATGCCGTTTACATGGATGATATACTGCCGGTTCGCACGGAAAAAGTATTCAGGTGAAAGTTCTTCTTCCAGTTCTTCCAAAGTATAGGGCACCATCGTCTGCTCGCCGTTTTTAAGTGCGGCATAGGTGATTTTTGATTCTGAAAAAAAATATTCGATATCCTGCACCAGCAGCGTTACGTAACCGTCCCGGTACGGTAACAAAAAGCGTTGCCGGTAAGATTTTGCCTGTTTTTTATAAAAACTGAGAATGTCTTCATAAAGAATGGGAGGTTGTGCGACGGGCCTCGGGTACAACTGATCGAACTTGTCGAGCGCCTGCGCCAACTCTTCACTGTCCACCGGTTTAAGCAGGTAATCAATGCTTTTGACCTTGAAAGCCTGCATTAAGTACTCATCATAAGCCGTCGTGAAAATGATGGGACTGGTCACCTTCGCCCTCGGGAAAATGTCGAAGCAAATGCCGTCGGCGAGGCGGATATCCATAAAAATAAGCGCAGGCGCCGGATTACTCAGCAGCCAGTCCACACTTTCCCGCACTGTGCCTAACACAGCCAGCACCTCGTGATCCGGCCGGGCAGACTGGATCATTCGTTGCAGCCGGTTCGAGTTCGGTTGTTCGTCTTCGACGATCAGTATCGACAATATATTCATATGAAAAAAGCGTCACCCATCCTGTGGATCATATTGAGGATAATCGAAAACAGGCAAATCCACCCAGAAAAGGGTTTCATCGGCCCCAACTTTCGGCATTTCGCAGGAGAGAATCTTGTAGCGGTTGTTGATATTTCCCAAACCTAAACCCGTGGAGGGCAGTGGATTGGGCAGCGGCTGCAAATTGTTCGAGACCCGTAAATGGTTTTCTACCTGCGAAATATAAATGGTAAGTGGCTCGGTACGGGTTGCGCGGTTGTGTTTGATCGCATTCTCGATCAAAAGCTGCAAGGTAATCGGCGGTATCCATTTGGATAATAGTCCATTATCGATCTCAAACTGAATATAAACCTGCTCGCCATGGCGAATCTGGATAAGGTATTGATAGGCCTTTACAAATATGAGTTCGTCTTTCAGCGGTACCAGGTCCTGTTTCAGGTTCTGGATCATGTAGCGGTACACTTTCGAGAGTTTATCCAGAAAGCGCGAAGCCTTGGCGGTATCTTCCAGAATCAGCTCCGACAAAACACTGAAATTGTTGAACAAAAAATGCGGATTGAGCTGCAATTTGAGAGACTGCAGCTCGGCTTGTAATGCGACTTCATTCAATTCCATCGCCCTCACTTTCAGCTCGGCAGCTTCTTCAAGCGTATTTTTCCAGCGGGTCAGTAAAAAATAGCCCGTATGTACCGTGCTGATCATCAGCGATACGAGCAGACTGATCACAAAAAACTGCCAGGTTTCAAGCTCCTCCTTCGGTGTGAGTTTGCCGGGATAAATCCAGGTATACACCTGATTTTCAACGAGCAGGATACTCGCGCTGGCCAGTAGCGTCAGCATGACCTGCATCAAAAACCGCAGCAAGGGGGAGCTTGACCACGGCAAGTACTTTTCCAACCCGTCCGCAATACCGATGCTCGATTCGATGATCAGCCAACTGAAAAAGAAACTCGCCAACAGGTCGAGCGTGAATTGCCCGGTCGTCTGCATCGTGCATGCCGACCACAACACGTTCCCCGGATTGATCAGGTAGTACAACCCGTGTACCCCCAGCAGGACTACCGGCGTGAGCGCCAGCCGGATAAACCGGCGGTACACCTTACGGTCGAGATTGAGGAAGAAAGTGGGCACTCGCTTTTTCATTTCCGCTTATTTCCAGCCGCCGCCGAGGGCGCGGTACAGTTCGATAATCGCATTTGCTTTTTCACGTTCGAGCAGGGTCACGTCCAGTCGCGACTGCAAATAACTGCTTTGCGCGGCGATTATTTCCAGATAATTCGCCTCGCCATTTTTAAACAAAATTTTCGCAGAACCGATTCCCTCACTCAAAGATTGCCTCCGGTCCGTCGCAATCGCCAGTTGCTCTTCCAGTTTCCGGTTGGCGACCAATGCGCTGGACACTTCGGCATAGCCCGTCAAGACCGCCTGTTTGAAGCCGATGGCGGCTTTTTCCTGTTCAATGACAGCTTGTTCGTACGCTGTTTTTAACTGTCTGCGCTGGAAAACAGGCTGTGTCAAACCGCCTGCTGCATTCCAGAAAACCGATCCGGGAAACGCAATCCAGTTGGCGACATTGAAAGAAGTAAGCCCGCCTTGTGCGGTGATGGTCAGCCGCGGATACATGGCAATTTGCGCCAGCCCGGCCCGCGCATTGGCTGCGCGAAAGTTGAATTCCGCCTGCTGCACATCCGGCCGGGCCGCGAGCAGCGACACGTCGTAGCCGGACTTTGGATCGATGTTAAATTCGCCTTCCTGCTCCGGATTGCGAATAATCGCCTTCGCGTATTGTCCGGCGAGCAGGCCCACCGCGTTTTCCTGCTGGACAATGCTTTGTTCAATCTGTGGGACCAGCTGCCGCGCGGCGTCGAGTTGCGCTTTGGATTGCTGGATCGCCAGAAGTGAAGCCTCGCCCACGCGGTACTGCGCGTTGATGATCGTCAACGTGCTGTCTGCGAGCTGTTGACTGTTCCGGGCAATACGCAGTTGTTCGTCGAGCATCAGCAAATTATAGTAGCCGCTGGCGATATCCGCTACCAGGCGCGTCTGAATGCCTTTTTTGATTTCCTGATTTTGTAAAAAAACAGAAAGCGCTTCCTCTTTTTGTGTTTTTACTCTTCCCCATATATCGATCTCCCAATTCACGCCAAGATTTAAGTTAAAATCATTGACGCTCAGCCTCCCGATAAATGCTTCATTTCCAAGGCCGGCGAAACTATTACGGGCAGATTTGTTACGTGTGACTGCAAGCTGAGCATCAATATCAGGCAGGTAATTAAGCTTTACCTGGCGCATGGTCGTCCGGGCGAGCTCAATGTTTTTGATCGCGGATCGCAAGTCGTTATTGTTGACTAATGCACTGTCAATCAGCGCGCGCAAAGTTTGATTATTGAAAAAACTACTGAGCGAAGGCAGCGTCCGGTTGAGCGAATCCGCGCCGCCCTCCAATCGGGCCTCCTGCCCCGCGGGAACCCGAAACTCCTGTGGCAACGCCACATCCGGTTTCAGCTGCTCCTTACCGGGCCGGCAGCCTGCCAGCACGAGCAAGGTAATGGATATGATAGGATTGTACTTCATGAATGTCAGATATTAAGCTTTGGCCGGAGCCACCGGCGTTGGTTTGCTGCTGAATTTTTCCTGAATCGTTTGAAAAACCACGAACAACAGCGGGACAACAAGCAGGCCAAGCACTACGCCCGTAAACATTCCGCCTGCAGCGCTTGTACTGATCGACCGGTTGCCCGCCGCAGACGCGCCAGTGGCAAACATCAGCGGTACCAGACCGGCGATAAATGCCAGCGAAGTCATCAGGATCGGGCGAAAACGCTGGCGTGCACCTTCAACGGCTGCTTCGACAATGTCCATTCCGGACTTCCGCGCTTTCAATGCAAACTCCACGATCAGGATCGCATTCTTGGCGAGCAAACCGATGAGCATGATCAAACCGATCTGCACATATATATTATTGGTAATGCCCGCCGCACCGATCGCCAGGTATACGCCGAGCAAACCCGTCGGGATCGAGAAAATGACAGCCAGCGGCAGCAGGTAGCTTTCGTATTGTCCGGCCAAAAGGAAGTAGGTGAAAATCACGCACATCCCGAAAATCAGGACCATTTGTCCACCCGATTCTTTCTCTTCCCGGCTCAGGCCGCTCCATTCGTAACCAAAGCCCGCGGGCAGTTTTTCGCTCAAAATCTGCTCCGTCGCATGCATTACCTGACCATTGCTGAAACCGTCTTTGCTTAGAATATTCACTGTAATGCTGCTAAATAAATTGTAGCGGTTGATTACCTCCGGCCCATATACTTTGCGAAGCTTCACCAGGTTTCCAACCGGGATCATTTCGCCGTTGCTATTTTTGACAAAAACCTGGTTCAGAGAAGCTTCGTCCATGCGATACTGACCTTCCGCCTTCACATTAACCCGATAAAATTTACCAAAGCGAACAAAATCACCCGACTGGGCGCCGCCATAAAAGAGCTGCAAGGTAGTCATCACTTCGCGTGGCGTGGTGCCGAGCTGGAATGCCTTGTCTTCGTCCACGACCACTTCCAGCTGCGGAAAATCACTGCGGAAAGTCGTAAAAGCGGCGCCTACCGCAGGATTTTGATTCAAAGCAGCGATAATGTCCTGTGCTTTCGCATTAAATGCGTCGAGACTGCCGCCCGTCTTGTCCTGTAACACCAGTTCGGCTCCGTTCACGCTCCCGAAACCTTCCACAGGAGGGAAGCGGAACAAGGTCAGGTCGCCCTCTTTCACACTTTGCAGCCGCCCCGTCATCGCTTCGATAATCTTATCCATATCCTTGATGTCGCCACGATCATTAATGGCTTTCAAGCGGATAAAACCAACTCCGTAAGACGGCCCGGCACTGTTGCTCAGCAAGTTAAAGCCCGAAATGCTGGTCACTGATTCGACTTCCGGCATTTTTTTCAAAGCTGCGTCTATACGATGCAATGCAACCGTGGTAAATTTTAAATTATTCCCCGGCGAAAGCGACAGCGCATACACCAAAAAGCGGTCGTCCTCATTCGGTACAAAATCTTTCGGAGCGCGGTTCATCAGGAAAACGGCAAAAAAAGTGACGACGGCCAACAGTCCTAATCCCAGCCATTTCCTGGCAATCAGGAACTGGATGCTTTTTACATATTTGGATGTAAAACTTTCAAAACCAGTGTTAAACGCTGTGCTGAAACGCCTGGCGAAAGTCTGCTTTTCGGCGCCTTCGTGATGCGGTTTCAAAAGCAATGCACACAATGCCGGGCTGAGCGTCAATGCATTAACCGCGGAAATTAAAATCGCGCTGGCAAGCGTAAATGCAAATTGTTTGTAAAAAATCCCCGCCGGACCGCTCATGAATCCGACCGGCAAAAACACCGCCGACATCACCAATGTGATCGACAAAATCGCCCCGGTAATTTCCTGCATGGCCGAAACCGTCGCCTCTTTGGCGCCCAGATGTTCCTTCTCCATTTTGGAATGCACCGCCTCGACGACCACAATCGCATCATCGACCACAATCCCGATCGCGAGTACCAATGCAAAGAGCGTGAGCACATTAATTGAAAAACCAATCACATTCAGGAAAAAGAAAGTACCGATGATCGCTACCGGCACCGCGATGGCCGGGATCAGCGTCGAGCGCCAGTCTTGCAAAAAGAGGAATACGACGATGAAGACCAGGATAAATGCTTCGATCAGCGTCGCTTTTACCTGGTTGATCGACTGGTCGAGCCGCTCTTTTACGCTTTGGATAATGTCGATTTTAACGCCTTTCGGGAAAGTTTTGGCACTTTCGTCGAGCTGTTTGCGAACTGCAATTTCTATTTCGTTTGCATTAGAACCGGAAACCTGCTGGATCGCGAGCGTCACCGCCGGGTTACCATCTTCCTTATTATTACTGTCGTAAAATGCCGAGCCGAATTCAATACGCGCCACGTCGCGAAGGCGGAGCATGGAGCCATCGGGCTTGGCTTTGAGGATGATCTGTTCAAAGTCCTCCGGGCGGTTGAGCTTGCCTTTGTACTTGATAATGTACTGTAAAGGCGCCTCGGATTCTTCGCCCAGTTTTCCCGGCGAGGCTTCCAGACTGCTGTTTGAAATCGCAGTCTCAATGTCTTGCGGAACGAGGCTGTTCACAGTCATTTTCTGCGGATTCAGCCAGATCCGCATCGCATAATCCTTCACCCCGAAGACCTGCACATTCCCGATTCCGGGAATCCGTTTCAGCGCGGGCGTAAGGTTGATCTTCGCATAATTTTGCAGGAAAAGCTCATCGAATTTCGTCGAATCCTCGCTCAGGACGTTGAAAAACATGATGTTGCTGTTTTGCTGCTTGGTGGTGGTGATCCCGGCGCGGGTTACCTCGGCCGGGATCTGGCTGTTGACCTGCGCCACGCGGTTTTGCACATTCACCGCCGCCTGATCCGGGTCAGTTCCCTGGTTGAAAATCACCTGGATCGAGAACGAACCGTCGCTACCTGCGGTCGATTTAATGTACTGCATTTTCTCGACGCCATTAATAGCCTCTTCGAGTGGGGTGATCACCGAGCGCGTCACGCTTTCGCTGTTACCTCCGGGATAAGTACCGGCGACGAAAACCGTGGGCGGAGCAATGTCCGGGAACTGCATGACCGGCAGCTGCGTGAGCGAAATCAGCCCGAGCAGCACCAGTACAATGGAAATCACGGTTGCCAAAACCGGTCTGTGTATGATATTTTGAAGCATAATCCTGAAAAACTAAATGGGAATTACCGGCTAGCGGGCTGTACTTTTTCACCTTCCTGCACCAGCGCGGCGTCTTTGGCAATAATGCGGTCGCCTGCATTCAGGCCGCCTGCGTGGATGAAGTTGTCGCCACTTTTTCCGTTGGTTTGAATGGCAATTCGCTCGGCCTGATTCGCCTTGTTAAGCCTGAAAACAAAGATTTTGTCCTGAATATCCGTTGTGGCTTGTACGGGAATCAGTAGTACTTTCTGGTGGGTTTCCGGCAAAATGATCTTACCTGTATTGCCCGAGCGCAGCAGATAACGCGGATTGCTAAACGCAGCACGGACGCTGATACTACCCGTCCCGGTGTCAAATTTCCCGTCAACCATCTGGATTTTGCCAGGTTCTTTGAAGGTATTCCCGTCGGCCAAAACGAGCTTTACGTCCGGCAATTTTTGAATGGTAGCCGTGAGTGACTGGTCGGAAGTCTGGCTGAGCCGTAGAAAGTCCTGCTCGGTCAGAGAGAAATAGGCGTACACCTCGCTGATGTCCGACAACGTAGTCAGCGGTTCGGCGTCGGTCCTCGAAGTAAGGTTGCCAATTCGTTTCGGGATGCGGCCAATGTAGCCGCTCACCGGCGCTTTGACCAGCGTAAACCCAAGATTGATTTTTGCCGAAGCCACCGCAGCTTCCTGTAAGGCGACATTTGCTTTTGCGATTTCCATGGCAGCTTTTGCCGTTTTCAGCTGAAATTCGGAAGTCACGCGGCTCTGGCTGAGCTCCCGGAATTTTTCTACCTGTAAACCGGCGCTGGTCACCTCCGCTTTGGCAGCGGCCAGGCCTGCCTCTGCGGAATTCAGGGCTTCCTGGTAAGGCGAGTCCGCAATCTTGAACAGCAGCTGACCTTTTTTTACGAATGCACCCTCTTCGACGAAGATTTTTTCCAGATAACCATCAGCCTGCGGGCGAATATCGACATTGACTTTCCCTTCAATGCGGGCCGGATAATCCTGGCTCACGGTTACTGAGGTGTCTTGTAAAGTTGTTACAATCCGCGTTTGCGGAGCGGCCTCTTCGGCGGGTTTTTCTGCTGATGAAGTACAGCCTACGAGTATAAATATTGAATATAGGAACGCTGCTGTATAAAGTGCTTTTTGATAATTAAACGACATGTAATCTTTGGCTAATAACGTGACATTGATTTCCAAAAGTAATTACACGATTATGTTTGGTCGAGGATCTGCTAACCCAATCGACAATAAACGAGTCTCAAACTACAATAATCGACACCGAATGAAGACGGGAAATCGTGCAGGGCGATTACATCGCTTTCCATCGCTTGTTCGTCAAGTCAAACACTATTTGAGTGTGAGCGTAATCCTATTTCATTGTCAGTTTATCATCTTCATACGAAGAGTCGGACCATCCTTGTTTTCCCGGCCCAAAATAATTTCAAACCTTCTGTTTCCATCTAGCTAGACAGCAGCCTGGTAGTTTACGATTTTCTTAGCGACATGATTGAGAGGGTATTGGGTTAACAACATCCTCTATACTTCAAGCTAGTCTTTTTTCAAGGTGAGAGCAACAAGCCGTGGCTATTTGGAGCTACTCTTCTCCATAAGATGTTATTGGAACTCTGAACTTGCCATTTCTGACGGTTATGGTGTCATACTTGATAGGGTGGCCGTATTCAACAAGAGCTACAGCGTCAAATTCGAATGTACCAGCGACTTCACTCTGTGTTAAGCTGGTAATTTCCAAGGTGCCCGAATCAACCCGACCGGGAAGAGGAATTGTGTTTTCCCCTTTGGCCAATAGGACAGCTGCTGCATCTACAAGTGGATCAGGAGATAATATATAAGTGGCGAGTTTGAACTTCCCTCTGGAGGCGGGAGGGAATAGCGATAGTTTTATGCCATAGTTTTTTCCATCCGAAACCGGTTGTTTCGTTTCTCCGTCAATAACAAGGCGCATTGAACAGGAAAATCAGGAAATGGAGCTTGCCCGGGAAACTGGAAATCAGCATGTTCTGGAAGTATTTGCCAACGGAGACTCTTTAAAACAACTACTAGCCAGAAGTCGTCATTTGTTATTTAAGGATGAATCAAAATGGACACCCTCCCAGTCTCATAGGGCTGAAATTCTCTTCCGATTGTACCCGGTACTGCAAACAGCCTACCGCTTAAGTCGGAACTTGTCGAATATTTTCACGACAACCAAAGAAAAAGGAGTTGCTTTTACACGGCTGGCACAATGGTATAATCAGGTCGAAATAGCTGGTTTAAAGTCATTTGGAACACTGGCCAGAACGATTCAGAATCATTACACGAACATCCTTAATTATTTTGATAATCGATCAACCAATGCCTCGGCAGAATCTTTCAATGCAAAAATAAAGGCGCTGAGGAGTCAGTTCAGGGGAGTCAGAAGTATTCCGTTCTTCATGTTCAGGCTGGCTAAGATATATGTATAAACCTCCCCCCAGAAATTACGCTTGATCCCGCTTGATCCGTATTTTGGGAGAATAGAGCGGGCACTCCAAAAAGCACAAAAGCCCCGCATTGCTGCGAGGCTTTGTGACCCATAGGGGAATCGAACCCCTGTTTCAACCGTGAAAGGGTCGTGTCCTAACCGCTAGACGAATGGGCCGACTGGTACTCCTACTTCGTAGCGATTTGTGACGCTCTCCTGAATTCACTAGGCGTTTCGTTCAAACGCGGTGCAAAGGTGTGCGGTTTTAATTTAAGATGCAAGCGGCGTTGCGAAAAAACTTGAGGTATTTTTTTGGCTGGTCCGGTAAAAGTCTGGTGTACTTAAAGTTACCGCAAAAAAAATTTTCTGACTTTTTTTACTTGACCTTCACCGGAAGTTGCTCGTCAGCCACCATGTCATACGGAAGCTGCCATACATTGCCCTTGCTGTCGCCGAAATACAGGAGCGATTCGCTCATTTTGTCGGGATTCCCGTCGGCCCAGAAATAGCGGAAAGGGTCGGTGCCGCCCATCACTTTCCGTACGTAGTTGTGGTTTCGTTCGCTGCGCCGGGTGATCTGCTTCACTCGTGTCCAGCTTTTGCCTTTATCGGTGCTCGTCCACATCACGACCTCACCGCCGGCGCCCCATTGCTGAGGTGTATTTTCGGTAGGTGCAATGAAGGTCCAGGCCGGTCCGTCCGTGAAAAGGCTGCCCGTGTCGTAGTTATGGTCCGACGTCGTGATCGGGTGATTTTCCCAGGAGGTTCCGTTCCAATGCAATACGTACCACTGCCGCGGACCGTTGACAGGGCCCGGCTCATGACCCGGCCCTGCCAGGTAAAGCGCTACGGGGTTTCCCTTTTCATCAAAGCTGACGTCTTTGATGTATACATTTTTGCCTTTGCTGAAGTATTCCATTACCAACGCAGGCGAATCGGTCTTGTCCTGGGGGAGAGGCAGGGTTTTTCCTTCAATGGTGGTCCAGGTTTTGCCGAAGTCGGTGGTCTGCATGTAGTAAATATTGGTTCGCAGATCCACATTACCGTCCGGGTGCCAGTTGAAGAAAAAGCAGATTTTTTCGCCCCACTGCCCACTGATCTGGTAGTGCCCGCTGTTTTTATCCCCGGGGCGCTTCATGCCGGCCAGCTTCCGGTCTTCACTCCAGGTCATACCGTCGGGCGAGGTCTCAAAGTAAAGTTCCCGCGTGCCGGTGTATTTGGTGAAAAGGTGAAGAAAGCCTTTGCCCGTTACGTATTTGGGTTGCGGGTAGGTCATTTCTTCCTCCCGGACCTGGTCGAAGCCATCTACGGAGTAAGGGAGTTTGCTGCGGTATTTGTAACCCATGCGCGACCGTCCCCTGCCGCTTACAAACACCCAGATATGGCCTTTGTCGTCCATAGCGATCGACGGGTTGTCGTGCGGATCTTCAACTCCCAGTTTGTCGAAAACGATCGTCGGGCGCGTCACCCTGCCCGTTGCATGGTCAAAAACGCCCGCCATACAAAGCAGGTACTTGTCATGCGGACCAGTGGTGCCGCCGTACACGAAAAAGGTTTTATTGACTTTTTCGGCATAAATCGCCAGCGGGATATGCTTGGCCGTGTAAGTAGCCAGGCCGCCGGAATATTTGTCTCCATAATCCGAGCGTTGCCCCAGTGCAAACCAGATGCCTTTATAGCCGTTTATCTTTTGATTGTGTATTGTGCTTTGCGCCCGAAGAGCCGGTTGATAAAACAGGCAAAAGCAGCTAAAGAACAGGAGTTTTTTGAAAAAACCGGTGAGCGTCATAAAGATCGTGTCGATGGGTAAGTTTTTTGGGATTGGAACTGTATTTTTTTGAAGGCTGCTAAGATAGTGTTTATTGTGCGCTTCGCCTCCTTTCTGCGTTGTGCCCGACCGTTTCGTTCATTTTCGATATACCTATACCAAAATCTTATCAGAATTCTGAAATAACAGTTTTTGCTGTCTATTCTTCCATAGTTTTAAGTGATAGGTTAATTGTATTGAATGTATTTAACTGAAAATGAATATTTTATATTGTCGTTTGTAGAATGGATTGACATTTACTACAGGCGTGCCTCCGGATATGTTAATTTAATATAATGCTTTTGTTCAATATGATCTATGATAGTATCCTACAATAAATTGCAAAAAAGATAAAATAAAAGACCCCGGCAGAGAGGTACTTTTGTGGACCAATCCGGGTAATACTTTCCATAAGACATCTTCTCATTTTTTTAGTATGAATAACTTACCCTTTATTGACCTGGCGATCATTGGTGTTTATTTGCTTTCGATGGTGCTGGTAGGTTTCTATTTTTCAAGGAAATCACAAGGGGCCGAGCAGTTTACCAAGGCCGGAGGCGCTATTCCGGGCTGGGCGATCGGCCTTTCTATTTATGCAACGTTCCTGAGCAGCAACACTTTTCTCGGCGTTCCGGGAAAGGCCTTCGGTTCCAACTGGAATGCTTTTGTTTTTAGTCTGTCCATGCCGCTTTCCGCCTGGGTGGCGGCCAAGTATTTCGTGCCTTTCTACAGGACCACCGGTGAGGTTTCAGCCTATACGCATTTGGAACACCGCTTCGGCCCCTGGGCCAGAACCTACGCGGTGGCCTGTTTCCTTTTGACGCAGTTGGCGAGAATGGGTTCAATTTTCTTCGGGATCGCTCTGAGCCTCCAGGCCCTGACCGGGATTTCCATGAGCACCATCATGATCGTGGTCGGGATCTGTATTATCATTTATACGGTATTGGGTGGAATTGAGGCAGTTATCTGGACTGAGGTGGTGCAGGGCGTCGTGAAAACACTCGGCGCATTGCTGATCATGTACCTGGTCATACAGGGTGTGCCGGGCGGGGTTTCCAAAATTGTTGAAATAGGCAAATCGGCCGATAAATTCAGCCTGGGCAGCTTCTCTCCCGATTTTACCAGCTCTACGTTCTGGGTGATTTTGTTGTATGGTTTTTTTATCAACCTTAACAACTTCGGGATGGACCAGAATTATGTTCAGCGTTATCATACAGCCCGTTCCCCAAAAGAAGCGGTTTCTTCCATCTGGCTTTGCGTGTGGCTGTATGTCCCGGTTTCACTCGTATTCTTTGCTATTGGCGCATGTTTATTCGCCTACTTCCAGGTACATCCCGAGCTGCTGGAGGTAGTAAAAGGGCAGGCAGCGGCCGAAAGGCTGCCTGCGGGTGCGTCCGCCCAGGAAATAGCACAACTGGCGGCTACGCTTCAACCGGCCGACTACGGCGACAAGGTAATGCCCTATTTCATGGTTAATAAAATTCCGACCGGGCTGGTAGGATTAATCGTTTCGGCAATTCTCGCGGCAGCCATGAGCACCATCAGCTCCGGTATGAACGCGTCTGCTACCGTGTTCTCGGAAGATATTTATCAGCGGTATTTCAACAAAAGCGCGAATGACAGCCAGAAAATGCGGGTGCTTTACATCGGTACGGTATTGTTTGGCCTGGCAGGTATGATCACCGGCATCGCAATGATCGGTGCGAAGAGTATCCTGGATATGTGGTGGGAGCTCTCCGGGATTTTTGCGGCCGGTATGCTCGGGATTTTCCTCCTGGGGATGATCAGCAAGCGAACCAACAGTCATGAAGGTCTCACGGCTGCCCTGATCGGTATCCTCGTCATTCTCTGGATGACTTTGTCCAAGTATATGCCCGAAGAATATGCACAGTTCAAAAATCCGCTTCATGTCAACATGATCATCGTGGTCGGTACGCTTTCCATTTTCCTGGTAGGGGTGATCCTGACAAAAATGAGGAGGAAGGCGTGATGCCCGTCCGCATAAAAGTTTCAAGTAATTGTTTTAAAAGGTTCTATTGTTAATTAGTTATGTCGCGTAAAGGAAAATATATCCCCGTAATGATCACTCCGTTCAAGGAGAACAAGGAAATCGATTACAAACAGCTGACGGCATTGACGGAGTTCTACCTGAACGCCGGGGCAAAAGGGCTGTTTGCCAATTGTCTATCGAGCGAAATGTTCGAGCTGTCGGAGGAGGAGCGGATTCAGATTACCAGGCATGTAGTGGACGTGGCCGCCGGTGCCGTGCCCGTTGTCTCTACGGGTACTTTTGGGGGCGAGATCAGCAAACAGGCAGATTTCGTGAAGAAAATTCATGAAGCAGGAGCCGATGCGGTCATTGCCATTACCAGCTTGCTTGCCGCCGAAAATGAATCGGACGACGTACTCGACGCGCGGGTTGCAGAGCTGATTGAGCGTACCGAAACCGTGCCCCTGGGATTTTATGAATGCCCGGTGCCCTATAAGCGCGTGCTGAGTCCTGAGCAATTGAAAAAGTACGTCGACACAGGTCGCGTGGTGTACCACAAGGATACTTCGCTGGATATAGCGTCCGTAACCCGGAAGGTACAGCTTACCGAAGGCCAATCATTTGAGCTCTATGACGCCTATATGGTGAATGCGGTATCATCGCAGGTAGCGGGTGCAGCGGGTCTGTCCTGTATCCAGGGTAATTTTGTCCCGGAGCTGGTGGTATGGATATGCGATCATTTTGCCGATGCGGCGAAACAGAAGGAAGTGGATATCGTACAGCGGTTCTTTGTGGACAACATGGACGTAATGCACCATGTATACCCCATTATTGCCAAGTATTTCCTTCAGAAGAGAGGTTTCGATATCGGTCTTGCTACCCGGCGCGACGTAGGTGTTTTTACCCCGGAAATAGCCCGCGACCTGGATGCGTTTTACGACAGGTACCAGGCTCTGAAAGCCGAAATCGGATTGACAGACATCCAGTTTGCTTAGGACCCATTCAAAGTCAGCGCCATGACTTTCACCCGAAATTTTAAAATTGTGCAGGCCGTTCTGCCTTTGCTGGTTACTGCCTGCACTACGCAACCGAGTATGAAGTCTTATCAGGAAATTCAATTGACCAATGACCTTTCGGGGCATTGTATCAACTCCACGGCTGTTTTTTCGCCAGATGATCAATGGATCGTATACGATTCAAGGCTCGTTGACTCCGGTATCGGCGCTGCCGGTGAAGTTGCTATGGTGAATACGCAGACCGGCGAAATAAAAACGCTTTATAAAACAAAGAATCAGACAGGTTTCGGGCCCGGAGTTGGGGCGGTTACGTTTTCACCCAAGGGCGACCGTGTGCTGTTCATCCACGGTGTGCGCAACGCGAATGAAGAGAAACCTTATTCGTTCACGCGCCGTACCGGAGTTGCCGTGGACATCAACCGGCCGATGGTGCCCATCTTTATCGATGCCAGAAACATAACCCCCCCCTATACGTCCGGAGCGCTCCGCGGTGGGACTCACGCCCATACGTGGAGCAGCGACGGATGGATCAGCTACACCTACAATGATTACCTGCTGGAACAAAGCGCAAAAAATGGCGGCGCTGCGAAGGATCTGAGAACCATCGGTATTTCGGTCCCCGGAAAACCGGTATCGGTGACTGACGACGGCACTGGTGAAAACAATAGCGGGGAAATGTTCTCCCTGATTGTTGCAGAAGTAAAGGACAATCCCCAGCCGGGTTCCGACGAAATTGACAAGGCGTATGACGAGTGCTGGATAGGAAGCAACGGTTACCTGCGGCCCGATGGTGCAAGGCAGCGTCATGCCATTGCTTACCAGGGAAACACGCGGGACAAGGACGGGAACCTCAAAACTGAGATTTTTGTCGTTGATATTCCGGAAGATATCGTCGAAAAGGCCGACGTTTTTGAGATTTCGCCTGATTCCGGTACCCGGCTGCCGGTTTCCGGGGCACTGGTAACTCGACGTATCACCGATCTGAAGCAGGGCGTGAGCAATACGCCGCGCCACTGGCTTCGCTCATCATCGGACGGCAGCCTGATCGGTTTCCTGGCGGCCGATGACCAGGGAATTATCCAACTCCATACGGTATCGCCCAATGGCGGGCCTGTGAAGCAGGTAACCCGCCTGGAATCTTCTATTACCAGTCCTATTAATTTCAGCTTCGACGGCAAGCGTGTGGCTTATCTTTCGGGTAATAGTGTTTTTGTGACTGATGTTGCAACGGGCGCTACCGAGAGAGTGAGTCAAAAATATCCTGAAGAAAGCGCACCTACCGGGGCGGTGTCCTGGTCGCACGATGGCAAGACGCTGGCGTATAACCGCCATCTGCCGGCTGCCGACGGTAAAACTTATCTGCAGGTTTTCCTTCTGAAAGAAAAGTAAACGGTTAACCGGAGGGATTTGGTGCAGGGAGCGGGAGATCCCTCCGCTGCGGTCGGGATGACCCTCCGGTTGGAGCGGCGCTAAACCTGTTGTTGTCAATGGTAGCGCATCTGCCGGATGGTCATTCTGAGCGGAGCGCAGCGGAGTCGAAGGATCTCCTGTTGATATAAATACACCCTCTC
>NZ_BAABEY010000019.1:0-19063 GCF_039540405.1 Ravibacter arvi | reverse complement strand
TCCGTTTGTAAACCCTGATCTTCACGACCTGAAAAACCGAAGCCTCTCAAATCAACCAGGCAAACAGATTTGTTATATGAGCTTTTGTACTTGTATGACTCTTGTTTCTGTCTTTCCCAACACGTCAAAGAACTTTTTGCCTTTTTGTCTTTACTATCGCTTCCGGTTTCTAATTTAAAGCCTGATCTCTCAATCAAAACCCCTTCAAAACCCACGACCCCAAAACCTTTCGGCAAGTGCTTAAGAACTCGTTTGTCCTTAAAATTTTATCCCCTTCTACCGACCCGCTTCCTTTTTTCTAAACCCGATTCGTTCAACCGGGATGCAAAGGTGGCAGATCAGTTCGTATTATCCAAATGTCAACACAGAAATATTTTTGAGATTTACCTAAAAATTCTTTCAATCCACTGTTCTTAAATCACTTAAGCAGCAAAAAAAATATTAAACTTTTTTCGCTCCCTTTTTATGCCTCTTTCCGGCTTACGGACGGAGATAGATAACGACCAAAATGTTCCTGTTATTGTACCAAATTAATTTTTCCTTTTTCGACGGCTTTTTACTGCAGACGGCACAGAAATTGAAAAAAGAGTGGGCCGGCGTATTGAAATCCGGCCCGCGTACCGGAGAAATAGCGGCCACTATCGTTCAAAACAAGCCGGCAGAAGCCTCAATGTCCCCGCAAAAAGCGACAGGCGGACACATCGGCGGCAGGACTTTCGTCAACAGCCTCCCTAAAATATCGCCGCCTACAGGCGTTTATGGCCCGTAAGCACACAAAAAAAGCACCCCGGCTGGTATAGCCGGGGTGCTTTTACTTCCAGGATGAGCAAGCCTGCGCTATGAGCCGCACGCTTCACACCCTTCCGGATTGTCCAGCGAGCACTGCATGTCTGCCCTGTTGTCACGCTTAGGCGCAGCAACAGCGTGCTCCTCGGCGTATTTTTCATAATCCATATGCTTTTCCTGCACCGCTCCCACGGCCGCTTCAATTTGCGGTTCGGCCTGGCGTTGCACAGTGAACTGTATCGGTGCGGCGGCAGCCCGGGTACGCAGATAATACATACCGGTCTTCAGTCCCTTCTTCCAGGCGTGGAAATGCATGGAAGTAAGCTTACCGAAGTTGGGTTCCTCCATAAATATATTCAGCGATTGAGACTGGCAGATATAAGCTCCCCGATCGGCGGCCATATCCAGCAGGGTACGCTGTTTAATTTCCCACGCAGTTTTGTAAAGGTCTTTCACATGCTGCGGGATATTCGGGATCGTCTGCACCGACCCGTTCGCCAGGATCAGCATGTTTTTCATATCTTCATTCCAGAGTCCCAGCTGAATAAGGTCTTTCAACAGGTACTTGTTTACCACCACAAACTCGCCGGACAACACCCTTCTTACATAAATATTAGACGTAAAGGGTTCGAAACATTCGTTGTTTCCAAGAATCTGGCTGGTTGACGCCGTCGGCATCGGAGCGAGCAACAGTGAGTTCCGTACACCGAACTTCACCACCTGTTTGCGGAGATCATCCCAATCCCAGCGCTTGCTTTCAGGCTTCACTCCCCACATGTCAAACTGGAAGATCCCTTGCGAGACCGGGCTTCCGGCCCAGGTTTCATAGGGGCCGTCCGCCTTGGCCAATTCCATCGAAGCTTCCATGGCGCCGAAATAAATCGTCTCATGGATATCCTTATTAAGCTGTTTCGCTTCTTCCGAGTCGAAAGGCATGCGCATCAGGCAGAATGCGTCTGCCAATCCCTGCACGCCAATTCCGATAGGCCGATGCCGCTTATTGCTCTTCTCGGCTTCCGGAACCGGGTAATAATTGAGATCAATAATCTTATTGAGGTTCCGGGTAATCACCTTGGTAATCTCGTACAGGCGCTGGTGATCAAATTTCACAAAGCCATTCTGTGCTTCCACCACGAACTTGGGCAGGGCAATAGAAGCGAGGTTACAAACTGCAACTTCATCCGGCGCGGTATATTCAATAATTTCTGTACAAAGGTTCGAAGACTTGATTGTACCCAGGTTTTTCTGGTTCGACTTGGAGTTGGCGTGATCCTTGAACAACATATAAGGTGTTCCGGTCTCGATTTGCGACTCCATTATAGACACCCACAGATCCTGGGCTTTGACCGTCTTGCGGGCTTTGCCTTCGCGCTCGTATTGTTCGTACAACTTTTCGAACTCCTCTCCATGTGTATCGGAAAGCCCTGGGCACTCATGGGGACATAACAGCGACCAGGTATCGCCTGATTCCACGCGCTTCATGAAAAGGTCGGGTATCCAGAGCGCGAAAAACAGATCGCGGGCCCGAAGCTCTTCTTTTCCATGGTTCTTACGCAGATCCAGGAATTCAAAAATATCGGCATGCCAGGGTTCCAGGTAAATGGCAAACGACCCTTTCCGCTTTCCGCCCCCCTGGTCTACATAACGGGCAGTATCATTAAAGACGCGCAGCATTGGCACGATACCGTTCGATGTTCCGTTGGTACCTTTAATATAGGAGCCGGTTGCTCTTATATTATGGATAGACAACCCGATGCCACCGGCCGACTGCGAAATCAGCGCGCACTGCTTCAGGGTATCGTAGATTCCGTCAATACTGTCTTCCTTCATAGTAAGCAGGAAGCAGGATGACATCTGGGGTTTCGGCGTTCCTGCATTGAAAAGCGTAGGCGTTGCATGGGTAAACCAGCGTTCCGAAAGCAGGTTATAAGTCTCGATGGCTGCATTCAGGTCCTTTTTGTGAATCCCGATGGCTACGCGCATCAGCATATGCTGCGGTCTCTCGGCTATCTTGCCGTCCACTTTTAAAAGGTATGACTTCTCCAGCGTCTTATAACCGAAATAATCATAACCGTAATCCCGGTCATAAATAATAGTCGAGTCAAGCAGAGCCGCATTCTGCCGCACTACGTCATAAACATCTTTGGAGATAAGCGCCGCATTCTCCCCGGTCTTGGTATCTACATAAGTATACAACCGCTTCATGGTAGCCGAAAACGACTTCAGCGTGTTCTTGTGCAGGTTGGAAATGGCGATCCGGGCTGCGAGAATAGCATAATCGGGATGGCGTGTGGTCATAGAGGCTGCCGTCTCGGCAGCGAGATTGTCCAGCTCCGCCGTTGTTACACCGTCGTAAATACCAGTAACCACTTTCTTGGCTACTTCTACAGGCTGTACAAACCTGGCGTCCAAACCGTAATACAATTTCTCGATCCTGGCCGTAATCTTATCGAATTTAACCGATTCCCTACGACCATCGCGCTTAATTACATACATCGCGTGCGGCTATTTTATTAATGGGGTGAAACACTTTGACCTTTGAAAAACCCTTCCTGGAGCAACCGGGAACAGCGCTCCGAAGCGGTGAATTTTTTCATGAAATAAGAACTTTCCGGCCAAAAAAGCAAGCCGGATTCCGGAAGCTTTTTTTTTCGGCTACAAATAATCTAAATACCACTAAACCAAACAAATACATAAGAGGCTATCGGCTAGCAATTTATGAAACCGGATACCCAAAAAGCATTAACAGAATAATACCAGAACAATTTTTTACCATTAAAAAACGAAGCCAATACCCCTCCGGAAAAGAGGATTTTTCTTACGCGCGCACGAGGCCCCGGGGATACGCCTTCCCGGCTGCAAATGCATGCAACGATTTGACTATCAGCGATCAAGAAAAAAGCAACTATCCCTGCCCGGCGGTGTTCCCCGCTCAGTCTCAGGCCGAAACCCGATTTTCCGGAGTCCAATCCGCACGATAACAATTAAACCTTTAATTTTGCACCGTTTCAGTTTACTAAACCTAAAAAGTCGTCCATGTGTACAGTCAGGTACTAGAGCCGACAAAACAAACATTTCACAGCGAAAAATGGGATCCCCGGTTTTAAAGATCAATACGAAAGACAATGCAATAGTAGCCCTTAGAACGCTTCCGGCCGGCAGTACGGTCGACTGGGATGGTGTGTCTTACCACCTTCCCTACGAAGTAGGCGCTAAACACAAGTTTGTAACTGAGGACCTGGCTCCCGGCGACGGGGTTTATATGTATGGCGTCCTGGTAGGCCGCGCCTCCCAACCTATAAAAAAAGGAGAGCCGATTACTACCTTTAACCTGAAACATGATTCGGAACCCTACAGCACCGACAAGCGGGTGCCCTATTCCTGGTCGCCCCTCGATGTTGAAAAGTGGAAAAACCGCACCTTTAATGGCTATCATAGAGCCGACGGCCGCGTAGGTACCTACAATTACTGGCTGGTTGTCCCGCTCGTTTTCTGCGAAAACAGGAATGTACTGATCTTAAAAGACGCGTTTGAGCGCGAACTCGGATATGCCCAGCCGGAAATTTACCGGAACCAGGTGCAGGACCTGCTCCGGATCTACCGCGACTCCGGTTCGGTTGCCGGGCTGGAAGAAATTCCTCTTTTTGCAGAAGCCGCCACAAAACCTTCATTCCGCGACCGTGTATTCCGGAATGTGGACGGCATTAAATTCCTCACGCACGAGGGCGGTTGCGGCGGAACAAGGTTCGACGCCCAGACGCTTTGCTCTCTTTTCGCAGCCTACGCCGTTCACCCCAACGTTGCGGGCATCACCGTGCTGAGCCTCGGATGCCAGAATTCGGAGGCAAAAATTCTCCAGGATGAAATTCAGAAGCGGGACCCGAATTTTGATAAACCCTACTATTTCTTCGAACATCAGAACGGGACCGAATATTCATTGATGTCGAACGCGATACGCCAGACTTTTTCGGGCCTCACGCAAATCAACAAATTCGAGCGCGAGCCGGCTCCGCTGTCCAAACTCTCCGTCGGGTTGAAATGCGGGGGATCCGATGGTTTTTCCGGAATCTCGGCCAATCCGGTCCTGGGGCATCTCTCCGACCTGGTGGTTTCGCTAGGGGGGCAAACGCTTCTGGCTGAATTCCCGGAACTGAACGGTGTGGAACAAGAATTGATCAATCGCTGCGTAACGACGGAAAAGGCAGCAAAGTTCGAAAAACTGATGCGCGATTACGCCGGGAAAGCCGAAGACGCCGGTTCATCGTTCGCCTTCAATCCTTCACCGGGCAATATCAAGGACGGGCTCATTACAGACGCCATCAAATCGGCAGGCGCAGCAAAAAAAGGCGGGAACGCCTATGTGTCGGACGTACTCAACTACACCGAACGGGCGGAAACACCCGGGCTGCAGCTGGTCTGCACACCAGGCAACGATGTGGAAGCCACCACGGGGCAGACTGCCGCCGGCGCCAATATCATTCTCTTTACCACCGGGCTGGGCACCCCTACCGGTAACCCCATCTGTCCGGTGATGAAAGTTGCCACCAACTCTTCGCTCGCCAAAAGAATGCCTGATGTGATTGATTTCGATTGCGGACCGGTGGTTTCGGGAGAACAGACGATCGCCCAAAATGCTGAGGCATTGCTCGAGGTGGTAATCAAAACCGCCAGCGGTGAAGTCCTTACCAAGGCGCAGCAGCTAGGCCAGGACGACTTTATCCCCTGGAAAAGAGGTGTTTCCCTATAAACGGCCAACCGCTACTTGTTGAACTAAAATAACTGTAATAAAAAGTCAATGTCATTTCCAGAAACCGGCGAAAACCGGCCTGTCCGGCCCCCTTCCCTTACGATCCTTTGCCTGCTTTCGTTCATCAGCGCCTTTACCGGGCTCTGGCGGCAAGCGGACCAGCTTTGGAGCCCGGGCCGGGCGTCGGTCCAAATCCAGGAGACGTTTCATACCATTCTTGACCGTATGGAGAGCCAGCTTCCCGACGATCAGAGTAAGGAGGCAGCTTTATCCGTTTTTGAATCCGTAGGAGAAAGCCTTACCCCGGAGACGCTTCGCAAGTCGGCCATTATTATGCTTATCTATGAGTCACTGACCCTCTTCGGCGCTTATTATATGTTTCAATTACAGCGGCGCGGCTATAAGTTATACATGGGCGGAATCGCGGTCGGACTGCTTGGATCGACTCTTGTAATTGGCGGAATGACGGGCATCGTGCTGACTTTCGGCAGCCTTTTCTTCAGCCTTCTTTTCCTTTTGCTTTATCGGCTGCATTTGAAGTATATGTATTGAGGGGTGAGGTATGAGGGGTGAGGTATGAGGTGTGAGGTGTGGGGAGGTTTAGGGGCTTGTGGAGTTGCAGGGGGCGCGCGCGGATTGCATAGGTCGTGGCTGCGGTCCGAATCCTTTCGCTAGGGATAAAATAATATAAAAAAACGGGTTGATGCAAAACTTGTTTTCTAGTCATAAATACTTTTATTTTGCCGGTCGAAATTTGAAAACTAATCAATGGCTTTAATTAACAAAATCAGAGAAAAATCGGGAATTGCGGTGACAGTCATCGCCGTGAGTCTCATATTTTTCATTGTGGGCGGTGATTTGCTGGGTCCCAGAAGTTTCTTTGGAGGCAACAACACCACGGTTGGGGAGATAAGGGGTAAAAAAATAGATTATAAGGACTTCCAGGAGCGGGTAGATGCCGTGAAACGGAACTATGAAGCGCAGGTAGGACGTGCGGCCAATGAAGCCGAAGTAAATCAAATGCGCGAACAGGCCTGGATGCAGTTTATTTCCGAGTACGCCTACGAAGACGAATACAAAAAACTCGGCCTGAAAGTTACTGATGACGAGACTGTTGATATGGTTCAGGGTGACCATCTCAGCCCTTCCATTATACAGGCATTTACGGATCCTTCTACCGGTGCATTCAATAAAAACGGCGTAGTAGAGTACCTCCGTAACCTGAAAACTCTGGGCCCTGCCCAACAGGCTTCATGGGTACAGTTCGAGGAAGGCCTTAAAATGGAACGTCTCCGCCAGAAACTTGAGAAGCTTCTTTCTTCCTCGGTATATGTAACCAAGGCAGAAGCGGAAAAAGAATACGTTGCCTCTGCAGGGAAATCTGTAGTCGACTACCTGTACGTTCCCTACTATTCGGTAGCGGATTCGACTATCTCGGTATCAGACAGCCAGTTAGGCGATTACCTGAAAAGCCACAGCAAACAATACAAGGGAGTTGACAGCCGTACCGTACAGTACGTGACCTTCCCTATTATGCCGTCTAAAGAAGACAGCACCCAGCTTTACGACCAGATTAAGCTGCTTGCCAAAGAACTGGCGACCACAACCAACGACTCTACGTTTGTCCGCGTAAATTCAGACGTGCAGCTGCCGCTTTACCAGTCTTACGCGAACATGAGCGATCAGCTGAAAGAAGCTGTGAAGACTTTTGTTCCTGGTGGTGTGTTTGGTCCCTACCGTGAAGGAAATACCTATTACATTTACAAATACGGAGGAACAAAGACCGACACTGTTTATTCCGTGAAGGCGAGCCATATCCTGATCCGTTTCGACAACCCGTCGGATTCCGCCAAAGCGGAAAGCAGGAAAAAGGCTGAGTCCATTCTGGCACAAATCCGTGGCGGGGCAAGTTTCGAAGCTATGGCCATGGCCAATAGCGCTGACCAGGGATCTGCACAACGTGGCGGTGACCTGGGGTATTTCCAGAACAACGGCACTATGGTGAAGCCTTTTGAAGAGGCTGTATTCTCCCATCCGGGTACCGGCTTGATCAACCGGGTAATTGAAAGCCAGTTTGGCTACCACATTATCAAGGTAACCGAGGCAAAAACCAACACGCTTTACCGGCTGGCTTCTATCGGCAAAACCATTATTCCGAGCCAGGCTACACGCGACGAGGTTTACAACAAAGCCAGCCAATTCGCCCTGGAGTCTAAATCCGCAGAACAGTTCACTGAAAAGGCGAAAAAAGAAAACCTGCACATCTCTACCGCAAGCCGTTTGCTGGAATCGTCCAACAACATCAATGCAATTGCTGACGGAAGGGAAATCGTTCGCTGGGCATTCGCGGATAAAACCGACCTCAATAAGGTTTCCCAGGTTTTCGAAACCGAGGAACAATACGTAGTTGCGGTGGTTACCAACAAAACCGATAAGAAAAACGTGAAGGTGAACGATTTCCGTACCGAAATCACGGAGAAGGTCCGTAACCGGTTGAAAGCGGAGAAAATTATCGGTCAACTGAAAGATTCAAAAGGTGAACTCGACGCTATTTCGTCTAAATACGGGCCGGGATCGATTGTAGAAAAAGACGTGGAAGTTAACCTGTTGACCGGCATGCTGAAAGGCGCAGGCTTTGACCCGCAGGCAGCCGGAAAGGCAGTCGGATTAAAGGCCGGCAAGAGAATGGGCCCGTTTGAAGGTGAGAACGGCGTATTCATTATCCAATCGAAATCTACCGAACCGGCTCCTGAAATTGCCGACTATTCGCAATACAAAAACCAGCTGTTGATGAACAAATCGGGCAGTGTGCCTTATCTCATCAACGAAGCGGTTCAGGAGAGCGCCAACATCGTCGATAACAGAGCGAGATTTTATTAAAATAAATTTGCCTGATAGTTTCAAAACGGTCAACAATTAGATGTTGACCGTTTTTTTGTTTTAGTAGCTATGGAGCATACGCAATGCTTTCGCCAGCTTTAAAATTAAAATGTCATAAAAACACTTCATACTCGCATTATTTTTCTTTTTATTTGTACGCTCACCTTACATCTTTCATCTTATGGGTATAATACTTGGAGACCGGGAATATTTCAAAGGAATAGGTCAAATTGCTTACGAAGGTCCGGATACCGATAATCCGCTGGCCTATCGCTGGTACGATGCCAAAAAAGTAGTGGCCGGCAAAACACTGGAGGAACATCTCCGGTTTGCGGTAGCCTACTGGCATTCGTTCAACGGCAACGGCGGTGACCCCTTTGGCGGCCGGACGCATTTTTACCCCTGGGACGAAAAGAAGGATAAAATAGCGCGAGCCAGGGACAAAGCCGATGCGGCATTCGAATTCATGTCGAAATTAGGCCTGCCCTATTACTGCTTTCATGACGTTGATGTGGTGGACTATGACGGCACGGTGCTGGAAAACGAAAAGTCCCTTAACACGTTAACCGAGTACCTGCGCGAGAAGCAAAAAGCATCGGGAGTGAAATTGCTTTGGGGCACTGCCAACCTTTTCAGTCATGAGCGCTTCATGAACGGCGCCACTACCAATCCTGACTTTTCCGTAGTGACCTATGCGGCGGCACAGATCAAAATAGCGCTTGACGCAACGATTGCACTCGGCGGTGAGAACTATGTCTTCTGGGGCGGACGCGAAGGGTATATGTCTCTGCTGAATACCGATATGAAAAGGGAGCAGGCACATTTTGCAGAAATATTGAAACTATCTATTCAATACGCCCGGGAAAAAGGCTTTAAAGGAAAGTTCTTTATAGAGCCCAAGCCCTGCGAACCCACCAAACACCAGTATGATTACGACGCCGCGACCGTGATCGGATTCCTCCGGCAATATGATCTCCTGGACGACCTTTCGCTAAACCTGGAAGTAAACCATGCCACCCTGGCAGGCCATACTTTCCAGCACGAGCTCCAGGTTGCGGCCGACGCCGGCCTGCTCGGCTCGCTGGATGCCAATCGCGGCGACTACCAGAACGGATGGGATACCGACCAGTTTCCAAATGACCTGATGGAATGGACGGAATCTTTCCTGATTATCCTCCGGGCAGGCGGCCTGCAGGGCGGTGGCATCAATTTCGACGCAAAGAGAAGGCGGAACTCGACCGATACCGCGGATCTTTTCCACGCCCATATCGGCGGAGCCGACACTCTTGCCCGCGCCCTGATTACAGCGGACAGAATCAGGCAGCACGGTGCGCTTGACCAGTTCAGAAGCGAGCGTTACAACAGTTTTGACCAAGGCGACGGCAAGCGCTTTGAAGAAGGCCGGCTTGACCTGAAAAAGCTCTATCAGCTGGCATCCGAAAACCCGGAGCCCCGCATGATCTCCGGGCGCCAGGAATATCTTGAAAACCTCATCAACCGGTTTATCTGAGCCTGGTAAGCGATATACCGACAGGCCGGCCGGAGATGGAACTCCGGCCGGCTTTTTTATTGTACGCAACCTTTCCGGGAGGTACACGCAACGGCACTCGATGGTGAGCCAAACAATTTTGCCGGAAAGCATACCGTTCCCCACCCAAAAAAAACTTAACTTTCGCGTTTTGCGCATTGCGACGGTTTTCTTCGGTATGCCCGGGACTACGGTCCCGTCGCCGGTCTGGATTACCAGCGCCAGAAAACATGAAACCAGCTTTTCTTAATAACTAACGGACAAAATGTCTCATCGAGAGAAATCTATTGAAATTGCGCTTGGCAGAACGCCTTTGTCATTCACACCTCCGGCCGAAAAAATAACAGATCTGTTTGCCTCCGACACTTTCAGCGAGGACGTCATGCGGTCGCTTCTATCACCGGAAGCCTTGCAAAAAGTAGAGAACGCGATGCGCGGCGGTACGCCGATGGACCGCGATGTAGCAGAAGAAGTAGCGACCGCAATGCGTTCCTGGGCTAGCTCAAAAGGCGCCACCCATTACACGCACTGGTTTCAGCCGCTGACCGGCACCACTGCCGAAAAACACGATTCTTTTTTTGACCTCGATTCGCGGGGAAAAGCCATAGAAAAATTCAAGGGGAGCGCATTGGTCCAACAGGAACCCGACGCTTCCTCTTTCCCAAGCGGAGGCCTCCGCGCTACCTTCGAAGCGCGTGGCTACACCGGATGGGACCCGAGCTCACCGGCTTTCCTGATGAACAACGGCGCCGGCGGAAAGACGCTTTGTATCCCCTCCGTATACATTGCCTACACCGGCGAAGCGCTCGACTATAAAACGCCGTTGCTACGCTCCATACACGCAGTGGATAAAGCCGCTACTGCAGTTTGCCAATATTTCAACCGGGACGTTTCAAGGGTCATTACCAATGTAGGAATTGAACAGGAATACTTCCTGGTCGATAAAGCCCTGTATTTCGCCCGTCCGGACCTGGTAATGACGGGCAGGACGGTATTCGGGCATAGCCCGGCACGGGGGCAACAACTGGAAGACCACTATTTCGGTTCCATTTCCACGCGTGTAAATGCCTTTATGGTAGATTTTGAATTCGAAGCGCTGAAACTAGGGATTCCCTTGCGGACACGTCATAACGAAGTGGCGCCGGGCCAGTATGAATGCGCGCCGACTTTTGAAGACATGAACCTGGCAGTTGACCACGCGGCTCTCCTGATGGACCTCATGCAAAAGGTCGCCGAGCGGCACGGCTACAAGGTGCTTTTCCATGAGAAACCATTCGCAGGCATCAACGGGAGCGGAAAGCACAACAACTGGTCCATCGCGACCGACACAGGCATTAACCTGCTGCAACCCACTACCAAACCGAAAGAAAACCTTCGCTTTTTCACCTTCCTGGTCAACGTAATCAAAGCCGTTCACGACCATGCAGACCTGCTGAGGGCTTCCATTGCATCGGCGAGCAACGAGTATCGCCTGGGCGCCCACGAGGCGCCACCGTCTATCATTTCGGTCTTCCTGGGCGCAGGCCTGACAAAAATGCTGGACGACCTGATGAACCGCGGCGAAGTTGAGCTTGAAAAAGGGGAAAACTTCTATTATAAAATCGGTATCAGCAGGATCCCCAACCTGACGCGCGACAATACCGACCGCAACCGTACTTCTCCCTTTGCCTTTACCGGCAATAAATTTGAGTACCGCGCGGTCGGCAGCAACGCCAACAGTGCCTCCGCCATGATCGTCCTCAACACAATAGTAGCCAACCAGCTCATCCAGTTCAAAAATGACCTGGAAGTGAAACTGCAGGCCGGGGAGGACAAGAAGGTAGCGATTGTAGACATCCTGAAGCAATACTATAAAGATTCCAAAGCGATATTGTTCGAAGGAAACGGGTACTCGGAAGAATGGAAGACAGAAGCCGCCGCCCGTGGCCTGACCAATATCACGAACGCCTACGAGGCATTGGCCTGCTATACGGCTGATTCTTCGGTGGAAGTGTTCGAAAAAACAGGAGTTCTCTCGGAAAGGGAATTGAAAGCCCGTTATGAGATCGAGTTGGAAAATTACGTAAAGCACATCCAGATCGAGTCGCGCGTGATAGAGGACCTTTCTCTTAACCACATCATGTCGACCTGTGTGAAATACCAGTTCAAACTGGCTCAGACTGCGAGGTCCCTGACTGAAATGAACATGCTGGACGAAGCTCAGCCCATCAAAGAAGTGGTTTCCGATATTTCGCGGCATGTGACGGTTATCAAGAAGCTTGTTTACGAGATGATCGAAAGCCGGAAAAAAGCCAACCATACGGCAGAACTGACCGAAAAAGCCAAACTCTACGGATCGGAGGTAAAAGGCTATTTTGAGAAAATAAGGTACCATGTCGACAAGCTTGAGTTGCTGATCGACAACGAAGACTGGCCCCTGGTGAAATACCGGGAGTTGTTATTTATTAAATAGCAAAGCGGATTCTTTAAGGGAGTGAGGGAAGGCGAGTTCCCGAATTCCCTTATCTTTACTTATGTTTCAATTATTAATAACAACGCATCATGAATCCTGGATTTAGTAAGGAAGAGATCAATAAGTTGCGCGCCGAATGTCAGCAGGAGAAGCGGAACTTTGTTTATGTGGAAGACGAATTCGACGAGGATGAGTCGATTGATGAGCACGCTCACATCCAATTTATCGGAACTTTCAAAGGAGAGGAGACCATCTATGATGCTTTGATCTATACCATCCGGCTGCATCATTCCGCCCTGGTTTACGACCTGGCACTGGAACGCCTGCAAAAGCAAATCCCGGGGTACCTGCCGCCGGAGGAACGCGAAGCCGGGGCAAAAAAATTAAGCATGGAAGAGGAAGAAGAGGCCGAACTGCTGCTTACAGAGCTGATCGACGAAATCGAGGAAAACGAAGAGGTGAAAGTCCAGGAGCACGTAGAGACCGAACCCGACTTCGATTTCGGAATCGGCCTGGAAGTCGGCCTCAATGTTGAGATTATCGACGACGAAATTATCTCGGATTTTATCAATAAGTTCAACGCCAACCAACTGGAACTTGATCCGGGCGTTTACTCCTTCCGGTCCGAAGAGGAAGAAGAATAGAAGCTGCCCCTTCAAAATCAGCGCCGTCCGATCCTGAAGACTCCGGTTTTCCGCTTTCTTCAGGATCGTTTTTTTTCATGCCCATACCTCGGGCATCGGATACTACTTTGTCCGCAGACTCAGACCGATGCGCCCTGAAATCCGCCGGTCGAGATAAGGATCTCCGAATACCCAGCCCTTTGTTTTGTAGGACAAGTCCGTCATGACCGACAACCGGGAGGTCAGCGCATACCGGGGCTGAATCGAGAGTGCCAGCCCGGGAGTTGCCCGGCCGGAACTCCACATCTGATCTTCGGGCTGCATCCAGAGCGACAATTGCGCATGGGCCTGCCAGCGGCTGACTTCGGGCTTTACCAGGTCGTAGCAATGAAAATTCAAAGCCGGCAGCGTCAGTTTTTTGCTTCTGTTAACTCCCAGGCCTACCATCACCCGGCGTTCCCGCATTTCCAGGAAGAAATCTCCGCCTGCATAGTAGCCAAAAGAGGTGGGCAGGCTTCGCAGGGCAAAATTAAAATACTGGCCCGGCCTGAATTGCAACCTATTGATACCCAACAAAAAAGGAGACACAAAGTTCAGATATTGCATTCGGCCTGTTTCCTTTAGAAAGTCCTTCATCTCCCCTGTCAGGTCCGATTCCTTTACGGGGCGCTTGATCCCGATACCGCCCGGCCATTCTCCACGGGCTTCATATGGTTCATGGGGCCTGACAAGGTCATAGATCCACGCCGAAAAGTCATAGCCCGTAAAATCCCTGGCCAGAATATTGGTTTTATCATAGCTCAGGATACTATCGGTGATGGCATTGAATCTGCTGGTAAAAGGCAGGTTCACGTAATTCACGGCATGAATCGTACCCAACAGGGATATGCCCACCATTGGATGAGCGGTTTGACGAAAGAAATTATCTTCCTGCATCCGTTGCAGGAACCGGTATTCCCCCTCCACTCCTGCGGCTGCAAGACGTACCTGGTCTGCCGGGAAATTTTTCTTCAGGTAAACCAGGTCTTCATCCTTCACTCTTGTTACGGCTATATCCAGCCCTTTCCCGAAACTCCATACTTCGTCGTAGCTGTATATATGCCTGGAAGCCATTACCGAGCGATGGAATTCCTCATGTTGAAATGCATACCCATACGGGAGTTTGATCGCCAGGTAGTCAGTACCAAGTGCCGCAATATTGGCCAGCAAGCGATTCAGAATGTACTTTTTGGTATTCACCGGCTTTACGAGTGTGTTCCAGAGAACGTTATGGCCGTAATACAGGCTGCCATGCAGGTTGCGCGCCATATCGGTTGCCTGTGTCATGCTCAGGTTTCGATAAAATTTTCCATAATCCCGGGCCTTGATCGTCCCCGAAAACGGGACATTGCCACCTGCCGACCGGATGGCCTCGGCCCTGGCGGCGTCCGCCATATAAGGCACATCGACGAGATGCATCGACCACTCAAAGGCGGGCGGCAGTGTGTCTTTCACAATAACCTGCGAATATCCTTTACCTGTAAGTGCCCAAAACAGCAGGAAGACTAAAAAGCGGTGCGTAGTCATGAGAGGGGGAAGGAGGTCGGAAATCGGAAATCGGAAATCGGCGCTTATGCTCCAATCTCCCGGTTCCTGATTTCTGATTTCCGATTTCCGATTTCTGATTTCTGATAACCATTTATTTCCTGCAAAGTTATTTGTGCGCCACATTGGCGGTCCCGTTGTTCGACCAACTGCTAAATCAGCAGCCGGGCCTGGCGATTTCGTCGATGAACGGTGCAGGAAGCCGCGGGATTACCTTATGTAATTGGAATATAGAAGCTTATGGACATAGCACCGCGCCCGGTAATGGCGACCTGCAGCTTTTCTCCATATTGTGTTTCAATGCGCTTGGCCGTGTTGGATAACCCTACCCCATCTCCTTTGAACATATCCTCAACGTTACCATGATAGACCAGACCCGTATTCTCTATCCGGAAATAATTTCTTTTGCCTTCGGTACGACAGGTAATCACCACCTTGCCGCCATTGAGGGCAGGTTCAATTGCATGCTTGATGGCATTTTCAACGAGAGGCTGCAGGAGCATGGGCGGAATATACGCCTGACGGTCGCACTTTGCAGAATCGATCTCAAACTCCAGGCGTTTGCCAAACCTGCTTTTTTCCAGCACCAGGTAAGTTTCCATGAACTCAAGCTCTTTCCAGAGCGGGACCAGCTCCTCACGCGTCGCCTGCAATGCATAACGGAAAATATCGGCCAGCTGCGCAATGAGCACTCTTGTATGCTCCTGTTCGACGGGTACCGATGCGCTGATGCTGCTCAAAGTATTGAAAAGGAAATGCGGTTGTATCTGCGCTTTCAAACTATCGATCCTCGCCCGGTAGGCCAGGTCAACAAGTTCCTTTTCCCGTTGCCGCTGCGCCTCCCGCTCCCTGAAAAAAAGATCGATGTGAAGCGAGCTGAATACCTGTATATAGAACAACAGATTGGGACCTATATTCTGGAACATCTGCCGGCCCGTCATCAAAGGCAGCCCTACCTGACGGTTGTAAAACTGGTAGAGAATCACCCACAAAACATAATATAAAATACCGGTCAGGAAATGCAGTGCAAACCTTCGCTTCATGGGCAAGCCGGTCCATTTCCGGAAATGTAGCCACCATACCGGCAGGCAGCATATTGCCATAATCGTACAATCCACGAGCAACTCGCGGAAAAATAACCGCGATGGTCCTTCTGAAAATAATCGGGGGGTACCATACAGGATGCTCATGACCACCAGGCAGAAAATAAAGAGCGCTATCTCCCTTTTTGCATACCTTTTATCTGCCAGTGCCTTCATTTTGATCTTATTGAACTTACATTAATCAAATTCTTTTCCCGCAATTTCCCCGCATACATTCGACCCCTTCCTACCGCCGCTCATCTCCCGAAAACAAAGGTTGGTCTAAAATTAATCCGAATCGCATTTTCCTTTCTTAACTTGGCATGAAACCAACCGGGCTATGGCAAGAAAATCTGTTTTGATCATTGACGATGAAGAGCATGGAAGGGTGCTTGTAAAACAATACCTGAAACCTTACACAGACTATTTTATAGCCGGTGAATGCGTCAACGGCATTGAAGCGATCCAGCAAATTAACCGGCTTGAACCTGATCTTATTTTCCTGGATATCCAGATGCCGGGCGCCAATGGTTTCGAGGTACTGCAACAAATTGAACATGTACCTGAGGTAATTTTCACCACTGCCTACGACAAATATGCCATACAAGCATTTGAAACCAATGCGACGGACTACCTGCTGAAACCATACACGGGCGCCAGGTTTGAAAAAACCATTGCCAAGCTTGGACAGCAGTCGCGTCAATTGCCTTTCACGGTTGCGAACTCCTATTCGAAATCCGTAGCATTTCCCGAAAGACTGCTGGTCGAGCACAAGAAAAGGTTCCGCAATATCGCGGTCGCCGATATTCTCTTCCTCCAGGCTTTTGGCGACTATACAGAAATCCACACCAAAGAAATTACGTTCCTGAACTCCACGGGAATAAGTGCGCTTTCGGCAAAACTGGATCCGGCCATATTCATCCGGATCCACCGCTCCGTAGCCGTCAATGTAACTCATATCGCAGAACTGTACCGGGACATCGGAAAGACTTTCCTGGTCATGGACAACGGGACGGAATTCAATGTGGGCAGAAGTTATCTGCCCTTTATAAAACATCTCATTATCTGACGACATAAGTTGCGGTCAATGCGTGTTCCGTTCCCCGGGTGCTTTTGAACACATGCTTTAGCGTCAGTCGTTTCGCCGAAGATTCCAGTACTTTGGATTCTTCAACTTTGTTGTCCCCCGCCATCGTCAGCATTCCCGTCCTTTCATTGTATTTCCAGGTACCGTCTTCTTTGGCCGGCTCTTCGTCTTCGTCACATTTTTCCGCACCACTAAACCGGATCATCTTTTGATCTTCCCGGAAGAGGAGAAGATCGTCCCTGTCGCAGGGCTCCAGCAGCGGAAAGATATCGGTGTCCGGGGTTCCGTCCAGATCCCAGTCAATGGCCGGCGCGACCATAAATTTTTCCATTTGCCACTTCTTCCCGGTAAACGAAAATTTACCCTGGCCTTCTCCTTCATTCGGCTGAGAATTTACCGAACAGATTACCAGAACCGGAATCATCCGGGTCACGACAGACAATTTGATATGCTTCATATTAATCCAGATTTTTTATACAAATCTCCGCTTCCTCCGGACAATATCTTCAAAAATTCGCCCAACCACATTTTTCGAACCATGAATGTCTTTTTTCACCGTTAAAAACCGACATCGCTTTTTTTATATTTTACGATCTCCCCTCCCTGCGGCAAACCACCGTTACGAACCCGTTCGTCTCCCGAAGCTGCTACTCGACCATCCTCTGTTGTCGTTCGTCGAATAAACCGTCATTCCCTGATTTGAGTCCATAGTTTAGCGGAAAAATCACAAATTATGAAACAACTACTGACACACGGAACGAGCGTACGAATGGCTTCACTTTTTTTCAGCTGCCTGATATTCTACGCATGCTCCAAGGAGAATGACGAGCTGCAACCGGGTGGCGATAACCCGCCCGGCCAGGAAGAAACAAGAACACCGCTTCCTTTTTCCCAACTTCCCGAGCGTACACGGACGCTGAACGTTCCGGAAAACCGCACTTATGTCAACGTAATGGAGAAACAGCGACCGCAGTTACCTGGCTTCAAATCGCTGGCGGTAAAACCGGGTACCCTCCGGGGGTTTGTCAAAGATGTCTTTGGCAGGCCGCTCAAGGACGCCGAAATCGGGGTCCGTTCATCAATTGCCGGCGGGTTGTACAGTTCGGCCACGGGCCGCACCAACCAACAGGGATATTATGAGATTACGGTCCCGGTAGGAAACACCGAAATTTGGGGCGGCAAACTCAATATGTCCTATGAAGGAGGGCAGGCATTCACCTCGCTTTTCCCCGCCGACAGCGCACTGGATGAATTCGTGTCTACCAGAGGGTCCGTAAAAAACTTCGTTTTACTGCCGTATGGAAACGGACGCCCGGATGAAATCGCCAAGGCTCCGCAATGGCCAACCAGCTACATGGGGGGCTCGATCCACCTTTCCTACAACCTGCGTACGGAATCGCTTCCGCTGCCGGGGAGCTTCCCTGTAGGCTCCGTGATTGTGATCAAACTCACTCCGCTCGACCTGGTCCATGCCGATGAAAAAGTAACCTTTATCATCAAAAAACCGGTGCTCAACAATCAACTCTATATCAACAACATTCCGCTGGGGCGCTATGAAATAATGCTGGAAACAAGCGATGGTAAACCCATCACGATGCATGAAAGTATTAATTTGAAAGACCTGTTCGGCATACGCCCGAAACATGCTTTGCACAAGGCGGAGGTGACTTTTATCCCCGGGGACCCGGAAAGCCTGGTATGGTTCGGCAACTGGAAAGAGGTCCCTCTGAACATCGAGCTCAACTAGCGCTTAATACCAGGAATCCCCTTATCAAAACCAGGCACGAACCTGCAAAAATGTTCTATCACGATGACGAATAAAAACATAGCGCTTGTAGAACGAATGTACCAGCTTTTTCATGAAAAGAATGACGTTCTGATCCGCGAACTTTTTTTGGAGAATGTTCAATGGAACCAGATGGAAGGTTTCCCGGGAGGCGGAAAATACCGGGGAATCGACGAAGTTCTCGAATTCATTTTTTCAGGCTTCCGGAATGACTGGACCGATTGGCACGCGCAGACCGAACGCTTTATTGACGGGGGAAGCAGCGTGTTTGCTATCGGCCACTACTCCGGCACCTACCGCTCCACCAACCGACCCGTCCGCGCGGCCTTTATTGGTGAATATGTTATAGAAGGGGGCAAGATTGCGGCATTCCATCAGTATACCGATACCTATCTGATCGCCAGGGCGATGGCGGCAGTCTGACCCTTTTATATTCTCCTGTCATCCCGACGTATCATAAGCTTCGCTTACTCCTGGATCTGGTGACATCTGAATGTACCCAAAAAAG